>CAWFZD010000076.1:0-5243 GCA_963820145.1 uncultured Alphaproteobacteria bacterium | reverse complement strand
CCCGCCAAAATGGCTCCCGACACCGTGCGTCGGTGGTCAGCAAATTGATGAGCTCTCGATCCTTCTCCAGGTCCGAAGGCTGCGCCACTCTCTCCTCTGAGTTTTAGCCTTCAAAACGAAGGGAAATTCTCGCCGGCCCCGGCCCGAAAATCCACAGATAAGATTTGCCCGAGGCGCAGCTCACGGCCGGGGACAACCTGCTTCTCGACTGGCCATCGGCGCGACAGATGGAAGGAAGCGGGCCGGGGCGCTAGCCGTCTCCATTGGTCCACTGACCGTGACGTGACTATCTAATGCTCACGCGAGCCGCGGGAAAGAAAGCCTGTCCGTGAACACAACACAGCAAATGCGTCCAAACGAATGGGTCCGCCTCGCAGGCAAAACGCATGCCCTTCTTGCGGGCCTTGGCCTGGGTGGAGAGCGCTATGCAGGCGGAACGCTTCTCGCCGTCTCTCCCATTACGGGAGAAACACTTCCCGAGGTGCAGGAAAACAGCGCCGCGGATGCGGCGGTCACGATCGAGAAGGCTCGTTCGGCCTTTCTCGAATGGCGTCTGACTCCGGCGCCAAAGCGCGGCGAGACTGGCGGCGGGCGCGAATCCGGATCTGACGCCTGGAAGGCTTATATGCGCCGCGCGACCAACACGATCAATTTCGGGCGCACGCTACCGCTTGCTCAGGGCGTCGAATTCAACGTGGTCTGAGAGGAGGCGGCTCGCCGCTTGTGCGGGGCGCGAACAGCAGGGTTCACTTCAATGCAAAGGGCGAGCCAATCTTTTTCTTGGGAGGATCCTTTCCTTCTCGACGAGCAGCTTGCGGACGACGAGCGGATGATCCGCGACGCAGCGGCAACCTTCGCCGCCGACAAACTCGCTCCGCGCGTTCAACGGGCCTATCTGGAAGAAACCGCTGATCCCGAGATTTTCCGGGAGATGGGCGCAACGGGACTCTTGGGTGTGACGATCCCAGCAGAATATGGCGGCGTTGGCGCGAACCATGTCGCCTACGGTCTCGTGGCGCGCGAAGTCGAGCGCGTCGATTCCGGCTACCGCTCGATGATGAGCGTGCAGTCCTCCCTTGTCATGCACCCAATTCATGCCTACGGCTCGGAAGAACAGCGGCGGAAATATCTGCCCAAGCTCGCTTCCGGCGAATGGATCGGTTGTTTCGGCCTAACCGAGCCCGACTCGGGCTCCGACCCCGCAGGCATGAGGACGCGGGCCGAAAAAATCAATCGCGGCTATCGCCTCAACGGCTCCAAAATGTGGATTTCCAACTCGCCGGTCGCCGATGTGTTCATCGTCTGGGCGAAGTCGGAGGCTCACGATAACGAAATCCGCGGCTTCGTGCTGGACAAGGGCGCGAAGGGTTTGTCGGCCCCGAAGATTACGGGCAAGCTGTCATTGCGCGCCTCGGTCACGGGCGAGATCGTGATGAACGACGTCGAAGTCGGCGAAGACGCATTGCTGCCGCAGGCGTCGGGCCTCAAGGGTCCATTCGGATGCCTAAACCGTGCGCGCTACAGCATTTCCTGGGGGGTGATGGGAGCCGCCGAGGATTGCTGGCGGCGCGCTCGGCAATACGGGCTCGAGCGAAAGCAGTTCGGCAAGCCGCTCGCCGCGATGCAGCTTTACCAAAAGAAGCTTGCCGACATGCAGACCGAGATCGCACTCGGCTTGCAGGCCTGTCTCAGGGTTGGACGTCTGTTCGACGAAGGCCGAATGGCTCCAGAGATGATTTCGATCATCAAACGCAACAACTGCGGCAAGGCTTTGGATATCGCTCGACAAGCGCGCGACATGCACGGCGCCAACGGCATCCAAATCGAGTATCATGTGATGCGCCACGCGCAGAACCTCGAAACCGTCAATACCTATGAGGGCACGCAGGATATTCACGCCCTGATCCTTGGCCGCGCTCAGACGGGCCTTCAGGCCTTCTTCTGAGTTCGCCATGCCGCGCGCCGCTATCGTTCACGAAAACTTCCTGCGCCGAGTTGATAGCGGGGACCTGCCATCGGGCCGGCCTCCAGCGCCCGGCCTGTCCACGATCGAAGCGGTGTCGCTGTTTCGATCGCAATGCTTGAGCCGCGCTCTCGACCGGACCAGCCGCGCGATGCAAAAGGCCGGACAGGGTTATTACACGATCGGCTCCTCGGGACATGAAGGCATGGCCGCCGTCGCGCATGCGCTGCGACCGACCGACGTGGCTTTCCTGCACTATCGCGACGCAGCTTTCCAGATTGCACGTGCGGCGCAGGTTCCAGGGCAGACAATCGCCTTCGACATGCTGTTGTCCTTCGCGGCTTCGAGCGAGGACCCGATCTCGGGCGGGCGCCACAAGGTGCTGGGGTCGAAGGCGCTGAACATCCCGCCACAGACATCGACCATCGCCAGCCATTTGCCGAAAGCTGTCGGCGCCGCCTATTCCCTGGGCGCGGCCCGTCGTCGGCCGCCCGAGCATCGGGCCATGCCGGAAGACGCGATAGTCGTATGCTCCTTCGGCGACGCCTCCGCCAATCATTCCACTGCACAAGGCGCCTTCAATACGGCCTCATGGACGTCCTACCGCGAGATTTCATTGCCGATTCTCTTTGTCTGCGAAGACAACGGCATTGGAGTTTCGGTGCGGACGCCGGAAGGCTGGATCGCTGCGAGCCTTTCGCAACGCCCTGGGCTGCAATATTTCTACGCGGACGGCCTCGACATTTACGACACGTTCAATATGACCGTCGAGGCCGCGCGCTACGTCCGCAGCCGCCGTAAGCCCGCTCTTCTTCACCTCCGCATGGTGCGCCTTTACGGCCATGCGGGTTCGGACATGCCAGAGGCCTATATGAGCCGGGAGGAGTTGGAGGCCGATGAGGCCAACGACCCACTGCTGCACTCTGTCCGTCTGCTCCGCGACGCGGGCGCGCTCACGTCGCAAGCGGCGCTTTCAATCTATGAGGAGACCTGCGCAAGGACGGATCGCATCGCCGCGGAGGTGGTTACGCGGCCGAAACTGCGCGACGCCGCTTCCGTGATGGCGAGCCTCATTCCGCCTCGTCGGCGCTGCCAGCCAAGCAATGGTCCTTCCCCCGAAGCGCGCGCGGCGTTGTTTGATGTCGATCTGCGGGCGATGGACACGCCCCAACCGATGAGCCGCCTGATCAACTGGGCGCTCGCCGATCTGATGCTCGCCCATCCAGAGATCATGCTGGCCGGCGAAGATATTGGGCGCAAGGGCGGCGTCTATGGCGTCACGCAGAAGCTGCAGGCGCGCTTTGGCGCCGGAAGGGTCATCGACACGCTTCTCGACGAGCAGTCGATACTCGGACTTGCGATCGGTATGGCCCAAAACGGCTTCTTGCCCATTCCCGAAATCCAGTTCCTTGCCTACCTGCACAATGCCGAGGACCAAATCCGCGGCGAGGCCGCGACGCTCCCCTTCTTCTCGAATGGCCAATACACAAATCCGATGGTCGTGCGCATAGCCGGACTTGGATACCAGAAGGGTTTTGGGGGTCATTTCCATAACGACAATTCCATCGCGGTGCTGCGCGACATACCGGGCCTCATTGTCGCCTGTCCTTCGACTGGCGCCGATGCGGCGCTCATGCTGCGCGAATGTGTGAGGCTTGCACGCGAGGAGCAGCGCGTGGTCGTTTTTCTGGAGCCGATCGCACTCTATCCGATGCGCGATCTCCATGCCGACAAGGATGGCCTGTGGATGTGCCGTTACCCAGCTGTCAGCCAAGGCGTTGCGTTCGGCGAAGTGGGCGTCTATGGCGCGGGGAAGGATCTTGCCATCGTCACCTACGGCAACGGGCATTATCTTTCGCGGCAGGCGGAACAAGCGCTGCGGGAACGCGGCGTCGATCTGCGCATCATCGACTTGCGATGGCTTTCGCCCCTGCCCGAGGCCGCGCTTCTTGAAGCGGCAGACGGCTGCCGGCGCGTGCTCATCGTCGATGAGTGCCGGCGCAGCGGCAATCTCTCCGAGGCGTTGATGGCGCTGTTCGTGGAGCGCACACGCATTCCTGCGGCGCGCATCGCGGCGCAGGATTCCTTCATCGCGACCGGCCCCGCCTATGCCGCGACACTTCCTTCAAAGGACGACATCTTCGCCGCAGCGATCAGGTCGGTTGAGGTTTCATGAGGAAAGCCATCGTCATCTGCCCGGGCCGAGGCAGCTACACGAAAACCGAACTCGGCTATCTTGGCCGTCATCACGCGGACAAGCGCGAACTGCTCGAAGAGCTTGACGATCAACGTCGTGGGTTGGGTCAGGACGGACTGCTCGCGCTCGACGGCGCATCTTCCTATTCGCTCACACGCCATACTCGTGGCGACAACGCATCGGCGCTGATCTACGCCTGCACTTTTTGCGACTTCCTGTCGATTGACCAAGAAGCGGTCGAATTCGTCGCCGTCACGGGCAATTCGATGGGCTGGTATTCCGCGCTGGCCTGCGCCGGAGCGCTCTCGCCGCAGGCGGGCCTCGAGGTAGCCAATACAATGGGAACGCTGATGCACGAGCGTCTCATCGGCGGCCAGATAATTCATCCTTTCATGGCCGAGGACTGGCGTGATGACCCCGCCCGGCGCGCCGAGCTGATGGCGCTCGTCGCACGCATCGACGCTGCGCCTGACCAGACGCTTGCCCTCTCGATCGATTACGGCGGGATGCTCGTGCTTGCCGGCGACGAGGCGGGCCTTGCCGCTTTCGAGGCCACGGTTCAAAGCGTTCAGGGGCGGTTTCCAATGCGTCTCGTCAATCACGCCGCATTTCATACGCCCCTACAGGCCCCGGTCGCCGAGGCCGGCCGTGAACGTCTCGGCCAGGATCTCTTCAGTTCTCCCTCCTTGCCGCTGGTCGACGGGCGGCGGGCGATCTGGTGGCCGCAAGCGACAGGCGTCTCCGCACTGCGCGAATACACCCTCGGCTTCCAGGTAACTGAACCCTACAACTTCACTCGCGCGGTGCGCAGCGCCGCGCGCGAATTCGCACCGGACGTTTTCATTGTCACCGGCCCTGGCTCGACGCTCGGTGGGGCTGTCGCACAGTCGTTGATCATCGAGGGCTGGCGGGGCATGAAATCGAAAGCTGATTTCGTAGCGCTCCAAAGGACCGCCCCGCTAGTGATTTCCATGGGCATCGACGAACAGCGGTCGGCTCTTGTGCGAGCGGCCGGAACAGAATCGTAGCACGCGCAAACCAGCCAAAGCAGCCGCTTCGCATAACGCTGCTTGCTATAATAGC
>CAWFZD010000075.1:0-6210 GCA_963820145.1 uncultured Alphaproteobacteria bacterium | reverse complement strand
GGCGCAGCATTGCCAGCCCGAGGCGGTTGGGAGTGTTGTTGCGCTGAAAAAACCCGCCTAGCGGAGGTCTGAAATTCGCGTCGACTGGGGAAGCCTCTAGTTTCCCCCTAGCCCGGGATGGCGGAACTTAACTCTGCTGGCCTCCCGGGGCGGCTTGGAACGCCCCGCCGCCGAGGTTTCCGTGGCGTTTTCAGAAAAGCCGATCATCACCTCGCCTTTCGAAGCGCCCCAGCAGCACTATGAGCTGGACGGGGAAGGCCAGCCCACGGGGCGGCTTCTCTCGGGCCGACGCGAGAGCATCCAATTCGTGCCCGTCCCGGCGGCGCGTCGGCGCGGAGCGGAAACGCAGCTTCCGCTATTCGACAGCATATCAAAAAACGCGCTGATCAACGAAATCCGCCGGCATGTCGGACCGTGGCGCGACCTGCCGCCGAGCCAATGGGGGGTGACGCCCGAGACGCAACGCTTGCTCTTGCATTGGCGCGACCCCGATAGAAGCCGCAAGCTCTTCTTTTGCCAGCGCGAGGCGGTCGAGACGTTGATCTACCTCACCGAAGTCGCGCCGAAGCGTTTTCGCGCGCAAATCGAGGAAGCGAACGCCGAGACCAATCCCGGCCTTTATCGGCTCGCCGCGAAAATGGCGACCGGATCGGGAAAAACTACCGTCATGGCGATGCTTATTGCTTGGCACGCCGTGAACAAGGCGCGCCGACCCAGTTCCAAGACCTTTTCGGACGCCTTCCTCGTCGTCGCGCCGGGAATCACCATCCGCGATCGGCTGCGCGTGCTGCTTCCCTCGGACCCCGAGAACATTTACGAGGCGCTCAACCTCGTCCCGCTAGACATGCTCGACGGCGTGCGCAAGGCGCGCATCGTCGTGACCAACTATCACGCCTTCGAGCTTCGCGAGACTTTTGAAGGCGGCAAGCTCGCCGCCTCGATCATCAAGGGCCGCAACGCCGGGAGCGCGGGAAAGAAGATCAAGCCGGAGACCGACGGCGAGATGATCAACCGCGTCGCTAGAGATTTGCAGGGCCGCAGAAACATTGTCGTTTTGAATGACGAGGCGCACCATTGCTACCGCCACAAGATCGGCGGCGACGTCGAGGCGGAGCTGACGGCGGAGGAAAAGGACGAGGCGAAGAAAAACGACGAGGCGGCGCGCGTATGGCTGAGCGGAATTGAAGCCTTTGCACGCGAGATCGGCGTCAAGGCTGTCTATGACGTTTCGGCGACGCCCTTTTTCTTGCGCGGCTCGGGCCAGCCGGAAGGCACGCTCTTTCCGTGGGTCGTCTCGGATTTTGGCCTGCTCGACGCGATCGAGAGCGGCATCGTCAAAGTGCCGCGCCTTCCCGTCCTGGACGCCTCGATTCAGGGCGATTTGCCCAAGTTTCGCGATCTCTACAATCAAATCCGCAAGAAGGACCCGAAGGCTCTACCGGCCAAAGGGCGGGGCAAGCAAGCCAAATCGGCCATGGACCCGGCGCGGATTCCTGAATTGCTCGGCTCGGCGCTGGAGGCTCTCTACAAGCACTATGAGACGACCTATCGGGCTTGGGAAAAGGAGCCGGAACTCGGTCGCCCGCCCGTTTTCATCGTCGTTTGCAACAATACATCTACCTCGAAGCTCGTGGCCGATTGGATCGGCGGTTACGAGGTCGAGCAAGGCGAGGGCGAGGCGAAGCAGAAGCGGTTGCTTCCGGGCAGACTGCCGCTTCTTTCCAATGTCGGCGAAAACGGGGAATGGCTCGGGCGCCGCCGCACGCTGCTCATCGACAGCGAGCAGCTTGAGTCCGGCGACGCCCTGTCCGACGAATTTCGCAAGCTCGCGGCTGATGAGATCGAGGCTTTCAAACGCGAGCTGAAAACGCGCGGCGACCCGCGCGACGTTGAAAAGCTCACTGACGCCGACATTTTGCGCGAGGTCATGAATACGGTGGGCCGCCCCGGCAAGCTCGGCGGAGACATTCGCTGCGTCGTTTCCGTCTCCATGCTGACTGAAGGATGGGACGCCAACACGGTGACGCATATTTTGGGCGTGCGCGCCTTCGGGACACAGCTCTTGTGCGAGCAAGTCGTCGGGCGGGGGCTGCGGCGCGTCTCCTACGACATAGACCCCGCAACTGGGCTCTTTCCCGTCGAATACGCCGAAGTGCTTGGCGTGCCTTTCACCTTCGCACAGCAGGGACAGAACGTCACGCCGAAGCCGCCGCCCAAGGTGACCCGCATTCATGCGCTTCCCGAGCGCGCGGCCTGTGAAATCCGCTTCCCCAATGTCGAGGGCTATCGCGTCGTTTTTCCGCGCAAGCCCCTCAAGGCGGTCTTCACTGCCGACAGCGTGAAGACCATCAACGCCGATGACATACCGCCTGTGACCGAGGTCGAGCCTCTAATCGGCGAGGCCATCACGCTCGATCTGCGTCAGGACGCCGACAAGCTGCGCTTAAAAAGCGTTATTTTCGACGTAGCAGGGCTCTTGCTGCGCGAAAAGTTTCGCGCCGCCGACGGGCAGCTCGAAGTCTGGCGCTATCCCGAATTGGTGCGCATTACGGAACGCTGGTTTGACGAATGTCTTACGGCGCAGGGCGACACGCGCAAGCAATTCATGAAATGGCGTTCGCTCGCGATGCAGGCTGTCGAAAAAATCTATCGCGCCATCGTGCCCTCGCTCACCGAGCCGCCGGACGGCGCAGACGGCGCGCTGTTGCCAATCCTCAACGCTTACAATCGTGAAGGCTCGACGAGCCACGTCGATTTCAACACGTCGAAAACCAGCCTGTTTTCCGCGCGCGCCGACAAGTGCCACGTCAACTACGTCGTCTGCGACCAGAATTGGGAGGCGGGCCTCGCCGAGCGCCTGGAGTTCCATGGGCGAGGTCTTAGCCTATGTGAAGAATCACAACCTCGGTTTTGAAATCCCTTACGAACATGCGAGCGAGACGCATCGCTACCGGCCCGACTACATCGCGCGCATAGACGATGGGGGCGAAGCTCCGCTCAATCTCGTCATCGAGGTCAAAGGCCAGCGCGACGAAAAGGACGCGGCCAAGGCCGACACCGCACGCAGGCTATGGGTCCCGGCGGTCAACAATGCGCGAGTTTACGGGCGATGGGCTTTCCTCGAATTGAAAGACGAGCCTTATGACGCCGTGAGGATCATCCGAGACTTCATTCAACCATGCCTCATCGCCAGTTGAGACCTTCAATGGCCAGAAAGCCCACCGCTGCGGAACCCGGCAACGTCGAAACCTACCTCCACGAGTCTGCGAAGCGGCGGAACATTCCGACCGCCGAAAATCAGGGGCTTGTTCCCGACGACGACAAGGCGGTCAAGAAGTTGCGCTATCCGCGCAATCCCGATCTCGATCCGCAACTCGTCTGGCGCGGCAAGGATGCGGAGGATGGCGCGGACCTCGAAGTGGCCGCGCCGCCGATCTACATCCAAGAGAAAATTCACCCACGGGCGCTAATCGAAAATCTGCGCCGGCAATCCGCCGCGCGAAGAGCCGAGAGCGCGCCGCAAATCGACTTTTTCCACGACTTCAACGGGCTCGATCCCGAGGCGCGCACGGAATTTTACGCGCATGAGCAGAATTGGCAGAACCGTTTCATCCTCGGCGACAGCCTGCTGGTCATGGCGTCGCTTGCCGAACGCGAGGCGCTGCGCGGTAAGGTGCAATGCATCTATTTCGACCCGCCCTACGGGATTAAATTCAATTCGAACTGGCAGCCCTAAACGAAAAGCCGCGACGTGAAGGACGGCAAGGAGGAGAGCGTCTCGCGTGAGCCGGAGGTCGTGCGCGCTTTCCGCGACACATGGAAGGACGGGATACACTCCTATTTGAGCTATTTGCGCGACCGCCTGACAATCGCGCGGGATTTATTGAGCGAGTTGGGGTCAATTTTTGTTCAGATTGGAGATGAGAATGTCCATCGCGTTAGGACGGTGATGGACGAAGTTTTTGGGGCAGAGAATTCTTGTGCGCTGATCACTGTCGTAAAAACGGCAAGTCAAACCTCAGAGCTGATCGCAGGTACGGCTGATTATGTGCTTTGGTACTCAAGGAGCCGGCATTCGGTCAAATTTCGACAAGTTCTAATAGAGAAAAGCCTCGAAACGGATAAGTCGGGAGTTTATCGATGGGTCCGTGATGCGACAGGGTTTCATCGCCCTCTGAGTAACGCGGAAAGAGTTGTGGGTTCGACGGAAGGAATATTCCGATTCGACAATCTTACATCGCAACGGCCTCCAGGGAGCTTCCCCGTCACCGTTCATGGCAGAGTTTACGGTTCCGGAAAGGGCTATTGGAAGACAGGCGAAACGGGCATGGCCCGGCTTCTTAAAGCGGACCGGGTTGGACAAGCGGCAAATAGTCTCACGTACATTCGTTACCTGAACGATTTCCGAGCGCAGGCCGTTGGCAATGTATGGAGCGATACTGGGACAGGCAGCTTTACAGAGGAAAAGATTTACGTGGTCCAGAGTGGCACAAAGCTAGTCCAACGCTGCATCCTTATGACCACCGACCCTGGCGACCTCGTTCTCGACCCCACCTGCGGCTCTGGTACGACGGCCTATGTAGCGGAAAATTGGGGGCGACGCTGGATCACTATCGACACCTCGCGCGTCGCCTTGACGCTCGCCCGCGCCCGCCTGATGGGCGCAAAATACGACTATTATCTGTTGAGAGACTCGGAGGACGGTGCGACGCAAGAAGGCGAACTCACGGGCAAGCCGCCCTCCGAAGGCCCATTCCAGCGCGACCTGCGCCACGGCTTCGTCTATGACCGCGCGCCGCACGTGACGCTGAAAAGCATCGCCAATAACGCCGAAATCGACCTGATTTACGACCGCTATCAGCAGAAGCTCGAGCCCTTGCGCGCGAAGCTCAACGCTGCGGTGAAAAACAATTCGAGGATTGGCAAATTCCCCGCGAGCCGGGGGACGGTTGGCCTGCCGCCGCGAAGGAAGCGCACGCGGAATGGTGGGCGCTTCGTCGCGAGCGCCAAAAGGAAATCGACGCCTCGATCGCCCGCAACGCCGATGTCGAATATCTCTACGACCGCCCTTACAAAGCCAAAGGCGTCGTGCGCGTCTCCGGTCCATTCACCGTGGAGAGCCTCTCGCCGCATCGCGTGCTGCCTCTCGCCGAAGACCCGTTTCTTGCGGAATTGCTCGACCAGGGCGAAGGGGCGCAGGAAAAAGACCCCGCGGCCGGAATCGCCGCAGCGACGGACTTTGCCGAGGTTGTCTATGAGAATCTCCTGAGCGCAGGGGTTCAAAACACCAAGAAGGGCGAGGCGATCAAATTCGAATGGCTCAAGCCGCGCGTCTCGCGCTCGGGCTTGGTTCCTTACGAGGGCCGCTATCCCGAAGGTGGAGAGACGAAACGCGCCGCCATTTGCATCGGCCCGGAATACGACACGGTGGGCTATGATCTCGTGAAACGCGCCGCGCGCGAGGCGGCAGACCTTTACGACACGCTGATCGTCTGCGGCTTCGCCTTCGCGCCCGAGGTCGACGAGACGCGTCTCAATTTCGGCTCGCTCACCGTGCTGAAGGCGCGCATGAACCAAGACCTGCGCATGGGCGACAAGCTGAAGGCGACGGGTGCCGGCAACCTCTTCGTGATCTTCGGCGAGCCCGATTTGCGCGTTCACGAGGACGGCGGCGGAATGATCCGCGTCGAGATCAAGGGAATGGACATTTTCGACCCGACAACGGGCGAAGTCCGCTCTTCGGGCGGCGCTGACCTCAGGAATGACGTGGCGGCGTGGTTCATCGACGACGACTACGACGAGGAGAGCTTTTTCGTCCGCCAAGCCTATTTCGTCGGACAAGACCCCTATGAGGCGCTGAAGCGCGCGCTAAAGGCGGAAATCGACGAAACCGCCTGGAGCGAAATGAATTCGACGGTTTCCGGTCCCTTCCTCAAACCTGCTTCGGGCCGCATTTGCGTGAAGGTGATCAACCACTTCGGCGACGAAGTGCAGAAAGTGTTTGAGGTGTAAGGGGATGGATGGGCGCCAGTATCCCCTGTTGGACTATGAAAACGCCTTCGAGATTTATTGCGCGCTTGAAAAAGTTTTCGACCAGGATAGGCATGGCGTCGTCGATGGCGTTGAATTTGACCTGCGCCATCCGCTGCTCGATCCGGAAGAATGGGGCGCTGACACGGTTGAGTACAGGCTGAAGCTGCCCTTACTAAG
>CAWFZD010000074.1:0-7414 GCA_963820145.1 uncultured Alphaproteobacteria bacterium | reverse complement strand
GCGGCACTAGGCCGCGCCCTCCCTCGGAGGACGATTTACGCCCTGACCCACTTCCGTAGCCGCGTCGGCCTTGCGCCATTCCTTTTCCCTTTTCTCCTGCTCGCTTCCCGCCCCGGCCTCGGCGCGCGCTTCCCTAATCGCTTCAACAAGACCGCGTATGTCCGCCCCGTAGCGCTCGTGGGTTAATCGCGCGGCGTTGATCTCGGTAAGCGCGGCAAGGCTTTCCGGAAGCGCGACGCGCTCGGCATTTCCGTATCATTGATCAGAACAGGAATAATGATCTTTTTCTGTTGCAATGCCACTTCAATTTCGATTCGCGCCCAGTCCTTGGGGTTTTCCAGCCTTCTACGGCCCTCGCGATCCTTAACCTCAGCCCATCCTGGGCCAATGAGGCTCAAAAATATGTCAGACTGAGCGATGTTCGCCGAAATCTCTTCAACGAAGTTGCTCCCAGGCCGGATGTTGTCGACATCGATGAAGACCCCCTCCTGGGAAAAGACGCTCTCCAGCCTGTCTCGTAGGCGACCTGCGGAATCTTTGTCGGTCTCCCGGCGGTAATTGATGAAAATTTTTTCCGGCATCGGAGCGCAAGCCCAGAAGGGGGGCGGACTGTGCGCAAATTGGCTTAAAAGTGGCCGCTTTGGCAAGGCGCAGACGACCCCGGCTCTAAACCACTCCGCGATCCGTAGGCCGTTTTGCGGTCATGGGCTCTGGGAGCCAGCGTGCGGGCGGCGCTGTCGGCGGAGGACGGATTGATCACCGGTTTCAACTTCGGATCAAACGACGGCGTGAGCGCGGGTCAGACAGTGATGCACGCGCATTACCATATTATCCCGAGACGCGACGGCGACGCGGAGAGGCCGAGAGGCGGAGTTCGGGGTGTCATTCCCGAGCGTCAGAGTCACTAGCAGTTCCTCATGGAACTTCGCCGGGACGCATCCATGCCCTTCGCGGACGGAGACAGAGCGGCGCCTGCTGTCGGGAACGCGCTCCTCTCTCACAAAGCAATTATTGGATGCCTTTGCTGCATGATTTGGCACAGCCGTGACTTCATAAATCGCCGGTTGGCGTTGACATAATCGGGGTTGTCGGACCGGCGTTCTTCGGAGTGATAGCTCCACCATACCAACTCAGCCAGCGTAAACTCACCGCCGCCGCTCGCCGTTTCCAGCCGCTCCACGCGGCGCAGGAAGGTTGCTCTGGTCATGGCTTCTTCACCTCTCGGCTTCGAGCGCGGCGATCCGCTTTTCGAGCTCCGTCGTCTCGACGAGCTTGACGAAGCCTTCCAGGAGACGAGCGATCTCGGTTGCTTCGCCGGGGCTCACCTCGCCGGCAGCGACGGCGACGATAATCGCGCTCATCCCGTTCGCGGCGTCGGCGGCACTCTCGATCTTCGGCAAGGCAAACGTGAGGGGGCGATCCCGCCTCGGCGAAAGGATGCGTTCCATGCACAACCGCAACGCCGTTGTATCCCCCTCCAACGCCAAATGGATCGCTTTGCGGGTGAGCGCCGCCGCCTCGCCATCGAGCAGCGCTTCAGCTGCGCGAGTAGCTTTATTCCTGGCACCCGGCGGCCGGCCGGCGTTGCCCCTCTGGAACGGCCTGCCCCGCGGCGTTTTTCCCTCGTTTTTACGCGGCTCGTCAGACACGGTGAGCGGCCCCCTTCTGCAATCCGGCGAGAGCGATCAGCGCCGCCTCGGCGCGGTCGCAATCGCATTTTCGGGCGAATAGTGAAGCCTGCGAAGGCCAGCGCGAGATTGCGACGCTCCGGGCGCTGTCCTTGTTCTCCTTGCCTGGCGCGATGTTTGACGCGCGTTTCCAGGCGGGAGAGGCAATCATGGCGAGGGGAATTCCGGCCGCAGCAAGAACGCCCTCGATTATGCCACGCGTGCGCCCAAAGCCGAATGCTCCCGTTGTGGAGTTGGTCGGGCGTGGTCCCACCAATTCGCAGAAGGCGGCGGTCGCGTGCGAGTTGTAGATGATGCTGGCCAGCAAGGCGGGATTGACCGCGCGACGCCCTTTTGGCCCGTCTTCGAGAGTTGGCATGTCGTGTACCACGACCAACTCGCCTGCCTCAGACAGCACGGCGACGGCGCCATCAAGGCCGGGGTCGATTCCCAGGATGAGCTTCATCATGCGGCGCGCTCCTTATCGAGATGCGCCAGCGCGTCGCAGACAGCGCCGAGCAAGCCCTGGGGAGCGCCGGCCGCGTCCCGCAGGGCGGCGTGACGAAGGGTCTCGATCTCGACGCCATGTTGCAGGCCGATGCTGACCGCAAGCGCGAGATCGCGCGCGTCGTCCGCCACATCGGTCGCTTGCTTTGCGGCATCGAGGAAGATTTCAGCGACGCGACCATCGCCGAATTGGGAGTAGGTCACGCAGTAGGGCGCGCCTCGGAAACTGAGCGAGAAGGTCTCGGATGCGCGGCGATTGTCGAGGCGTTCGCGCATGGTCAGGCCCTCCCCTTAACAGGGCCGCAGTCGAGACAGCGCCAGATTTCTCGCCCGCGGCCATCGGGCCAAGCGAGAGAGGCGAGGCGGCCGCAGGCGCAGAAGCGATCGGTCGAATGTTCCCGCGCGGCGCGGGCATTACGCTGGTCGGCTTCAGCTTGGAGAGTGGCAGGGTCGAAGGCGAGGCCAGCGGAGACTGGCGGCGAGGCGGGAGGAGATCCAGGACTTGTCTCGCGCAGCAACGCGACCACGGCGGCCTTGTGTCGCGCCAGCAGCGCTATCACGTCGGCTGGCGGTTCGGCTGCCGCCTCGAGCACCAAGTCGCAACCGTCGAGCGCAATCCGCACGCCCGCGCCCTGCGCCGCCAGGAGGGCTTGCCGAGCCGTCATAGCCGGCCCCTCCAAGCAGCCTGGGCGTCATCGTGGCCGATCCCACTTCGACCCCCGGTCACATCGGTCACAGGGTCACAATCTCGGGCTCGGAAGGTCACATCCGAGCCGGGCTCGCCAGCATTGTGACCGGCGGCGCATCTGCCGGTCACATCTGCGTCCTCTACATCTACATGAATCTTACTGGCTTTCGTGCCCTTTGTGACCTTGTGACCGACGTGACCGGGGGTAGAGTTTTCGGCGGTCACATTGATATTAGGCTTCTCCCGATCGTGACCGGTCGCGTCCGCGGCGCTCACATCGTCAGTCACATCCCGCGCCTCCAGGTCGGTCCAATCCGGGTGGATGTAGCGACCCCGGCCGCGCTTGAGCACTTCACCCGCTTTGCACATCTTCGACAGAAGTTTGCGCACATTGGTTTGGCGCATACCGGTGGCCCCCGCAATTTCGTTCGGGCTCAGGGGCTCGTCGGCCTGCTTCAACTCGTCGAGGATGGTTTTGCGCTCATCCGTCCGCCGCACTTCATCGGCGCGCCCGAGGGCTCTCCAGCGGCAGGCCTTGCGATCGAATTCACTGGCAACCTCGAATTCGGGAATGTCGCGCCCTCGGCCGTAAAGCGTGCAGCCTACGCCGTCGCGATCCAAGACGATCACGCTGTCGGCTGCTCCGCTGAGGCCGAGCGTGCCGGAGACCTTCTCGAAAGGGTCGCCTGCTTCGGAGCCCGATTTTCGCGTGTGATGCACGACGACGATCGCAACGGCAGCCCGCATGGCGATTTCCTGCAAGCTTTTGAGCGCGCTGTAGTCGCCGTCATAAAGTTGTTGATTGCCGTTCCGCGGATCGCGAAACGCCGCGAGCACATCAATTACGACGAGCCGAGCCGACGGATGCTCGCCGAGCCATTCCTCGATGCGCTTGAGGCCGCCTGCGCTCGCTCGCGGCCATTCGACCGCGAAAAGTAAACCACTCGGTAAATTGTCCCGGGTCGGCATCAGGCAATCGAGCCGGCTTCGCAAACGCCGCAGATTGTCTTCAAGCGCTAGGTAGAGTACATCGCCGCGCGCGCACCTGACGCCGAGGCTCTCTCCGGCGGCTGCGACCGCGATCGCCATGTCGAGCATGAGCCATGACTTCCCGAGCTTCGGCCGGCCGGCGAGCAGCGTGAGGCCTTCGGCGAGGTAGCCCGGCGCACGAAGCGCACCGGGTCGAATGTCATCGCGCGCAACGCCGTCGCCGAGACGATAGCGGGCTTCTTCCGAGGTTCGCGCGAACGGTCGGATCGGTGCTCTCTGTTGGCGTGGCGCCGAGGCTCTTCAGCCTGAATGCGTTCGTCAGTTTCTGGGCCGCTTCCGCCTTCCGCCATTGCGGCCCTCTCGTCGTCAGGCGCGGGCATCGGTCAAGAAGCCCTTGTCCGAGGCGCGGATGTGCTGCGGACGGGGCACGACAACTGCCCCTTCGCATACTCGTCCAGTCCATCAATCGGATAGAGGGGAATCCTGCCCGCGTAGACCATGGGCGGCCCGTCCGAAGAGACGCAGGCGATTTTGGCGAGCGTCCGTGGAGAACGCGGAATCCCCCATTTCTCGTGAAGATATTTCGACGCGTCCTTGCGGCGAAGGAATTGAGCTTGCTGCATTGCCATCCTCTTTTGATCGGATGGCCCCGGATTATGATCGCGTTTGCCGATTTGTCGCTACAAAAGCACGCCAAGAAATTCGGGAATTAATTCCTGCCCGCGGGCTTTTTCGAGCGATCGTAAGCGTTGCGGATCGTTGTGACGCTTATTCTGCCGTTCCACTTTTCATTGGACGCGAATTTCCTGATGGATTCCAACGTCCCCGCGACGGCCGACTCTGTAGCCGTGGCCTTGGTCCAAGCGCTGCTGAACGCTCCAAGCCAATACTTTGTCGCGCGCCTCCAATTCCGGATCGGACCGCCTTCCCCTCGTCTTGCCAGTTGGGAAGATGCGCGCTTTCAGCGGAAAATCGTTGCGCCCCCGAGATTTGATGGGGGCGCCCGCGTCGAGGGCTCCAAGAAAGCAATTCCAGAAACGCCAGCCGGGCTTCCGCCCTTCAGCGATCTCCCTTAGGCCGCAAATCAACACCGTCGTTGCATCGTCAGCTTTAGCTTTAGCCGCGTCGCGGCTTCCGACGCTCCGACGCCCCCTCGGCCTCGCATCCTCAAACCCAAATCGGAAAGGCGTGTTGCCATCGCCTTCAAGCATCGCCGCAAGATATCGCAAGACCGCCTCGCCAGGCTCCTCTCGCCTTCGGCTTAAGAGGTCCTTCAGCGGGCGAACGTCGCCCTCGGCGAGATAGCGAACCGCCACGGAAGCGAACGCTTGATCGAAACTTTGATTCCGTTCGCGCATCAACTCCCGCACCTCGGTTCCCCAACCGGTGTCGGGTTGAAGCGGAATGTCGCCGTCCATCACGCAACCTTTTCGAGGCGCTCGGCGACGCAACCGTCGTGCCTGAGGATCATGGCTTCACTCTCGCGCATACGAGGAAGCGGCAGACCGCGGTGATACGAGGGGGGATATTACAGAAAGCGCCGGTGACGAAAAGGGAAGCGACGAAAACTGGAAGAAAACAGGCTCAGCTTAAGCAGCCGCGCCTTCGTTCCCCGAGAAAACGAGGCTGACAAAATGACCCATTACTGCCATTCGCGAAGGCGACAGAATGACCCCGAAGGGACATTCCGAGCGGCATGGCATGGCGCGCCGGATGGCGCGCCTCTAAACAAGTTTACGCCCGTTTCATCCGTCCGGGGCGCGCGCCGCGAATGAAAACTCAGTAGGGGGTCGGTGCCATCTGAAAGTTTGCTCCCGGCGTGGCGGCGTTGAATACACACGCGGTAGCGCCCGTGCATCCAGACGCACCCGTTTCGACGGTGACCGTCCTCGCATTGGGACCGAGATAGGTGCCGACGTCAAGGTTCGACAGGTTGTTCGGAAACGCGGTCAGCGCAAGCGTGCCGGTCGTGTAGCCATCGATGTAGACCCCATAACGCCTCGTGACCTGCGACCGTTGATACCCGTCGCAGGAGTTGTTCGTGATGAATCCATCGGCGGTAGTTGCGGTCGTCATCTGGTAAAGGTAGCACCCCGCCAATGTGGTGCTACCCGCGCCCGCATTTACGAGAATTGCATAGTTGTCATGCATGAAGCAGTGCGCAACGGTCGTGCAAGTGATGGCGTTGTCCGTGACCGTAAACTGGTTGTCGCTTATGTCAAACCAGTTGCCGTTTGTCGGCGCGGCGATATTCACGCCATACCTCAGGGCGACGAGCGTGTTGTGGTGTATAGTCACACCTTGCCACGTGCCCGTCACTAAGACACCCGTCTCGTAGTAATAGAGGTGCGAGTGGGTGATGTAGGAGTCGACCGGAGACGTCGTGCCGTCGAGCAAAATTGCGTTGGTGCCAGCGACGTAGCCGTTCCTGTTGCCCTTGATGTTTGAGCCGTCGATAGTCCAGTTGCGAACGTCGGTGACGTGAATGCCGAGCGCTGTGTAGTTACCCGCCGCCGAGGGCTTCACGTCGATGTTTTGAATCGACATCTCTGGATCTGTCGATCCTATGACTCCAGGACTCGCCACGTGCAGCGCCGCGTAGGCGTTCACCGTTGCAGGCACGATTGAGAAGTCCTTCAGCACGACCTGCGGAGTCGTGCTACTCATCCGAGGCGGGCAGGACGAACGAAAACATGTCGCCGCTCGCGTAGCTGTCGACAAACTTGCACAACTGCCTGCCTGCGCCCTGAATGGATACGCCGCGGCCTTTGGGAATGTTGTATGCGATCGCTCCAGTAACCTTGAACGTGCCGTCGCAATAAATTGGATTGCCTGATGCCAGCGCGGAGTTGATTGCCGCCGTGGCGTCGGCGCCGCCGGTGGGATCGGCGTTGTAGGGCGGCTGCGTGAACGTAATGTAGCCTTGGGGCGGTGCCGGTCCCCCGGGCTGTGCCAGCCCCGGTGTCGAGATTGCGAGCACGATCAGCACCGCGAAGATCGGTATACAATGTTTCATCTATGTTCTCCTATTTCAGGTTGTCCACTGCAGAGACGCTGTTCATTAGTAAATTGTGGCGCAACTGATCTGGGACTCTGCAGGATAGGCTCAGGTTCGGATGCAACTTCCCGCAATTTGCCGCCTCTGACAAGGGGCTCTGCGCGTCCTTATGTCGCGCCTTGCTTACTAGGCACTTACCAATTCGCTTAATGCCCTGCTCAAGCTAATTTTAAGTCTTTGATGCGCGGCGGCAGCGCTCGGCGACCTCGCCCGTCACGCCCAAAGGGCGGCCCGTCAGCCTGAGATATTGGACCGCCAGCCGTCCCACCTCCCGCAAGATATGATGGACGGCATCTTCTTGCCGTTCGGTCATGGCCGCCCTTCGGGCACCAAGCCGAAATTATCCTCGAACTCAGGAAACAGGATGTCCGTTTGATCGATCGGCCAATAGCGCTCATCGGCGTTTTTCGCTGTGGGCTTATTCTGCCGCGCGAGTTCCATTATTGCGCCGCTTACGCGAATCCGCTGTGCCATCTCCAGGCTGTAGGTGAACGTCCGTTCCTG
>CAWFZD010000073.1:0-3861 GCA_963820145.1 uncultured Alphaproteobacteria bacterium | reverse complement strand
GCTGAAAAGACTGCCCCAGCGCCAAAGCTGCTAATCCCGCGATTCATTCCCTTCGAATTGGCGGGATTAGCGGGATTAGCAGCCTTTCCGAGACCGGTGGCGGTTCCGACATTCATTAGCCAGCGCCTTTCCTCGCTGCCTGCTGGTTGAGCCGTGACTCGCAAGGCTGCATGAGGGCCGACCTCGCGCCCGCATAATGACTGGAAATCGGCTTTTACTCCAAAATCGGAGGCGCGGATCTGCTGCCCGCCCTCCGTCTGTGACCCGCAATATTAAGGCGCGGCGCCGATAGCTGCGAAGGCTGCGATTCATGCGATTCCCGCGTTTTCGGAACTGCTCTGCGACGCCGAATTAGCAAGACCAGCGGGCTTGCGCGCACCGCCACCACGCTCAATCGCATCCCGTGGTGACGAAGTCCGCTGATCCGCAGTAGCGCGGAATTGGCTTATCCGCGTCATCGTCACTTCTGCGCGCTGTCGCGACATAGAAAATATGAAAAAATGACGCATCGCTAGCTTGTAATTTTCTCTGATTTTTTGAAAAAGCGATAAAAACCCTATATACGTGGCAGTATTTTTGGCTTATCTGCCGGACGCCCATACTATAACATAACACATAACAAGGTTTATATGAAATATTGTAATACATACACATATAATACATAGTACTACCATGGTATATACATAGCGTATGTACATATTAGGCGCACACCGCCATCACTGCGGCATAATCAGGCATTCAAATCCTGCCGATCATGATAGCTGCGCTGTCGATGAGATCATGCGTGGGCTGTTTTAAATGTCACTTCTTGTCGTGCCAAGAATAGCTATTTCTACCAGAGTAAATATCTTACGAGAAGCAATTGCGGAGTTACCGACATGGCCATCACTCATTCTACAAGCGTAAGGATGCTGTCCCAGTTCGTGAAACGCGGCGGCGGTTGCAAAAAGATTACCAGCGCCATGACCGTGGCACAGGTAAACAGCACGCTCGATTATATAGAAACGCTCGATGCGGCGTGGCTGCGTCACCGATGCGCGATGCGCGAAATCGGCTGGATGATCGAAAGCGCCATCTGGCGTTCGTTCTTCCTGAAACGCGCAGGGCAATTAGCGCCGCTTAGCGATGCGGCTCGATGGAAAATATACCGTCGTTCGGCCGAACGCTGGGTCACGCAGAACTGGCCTCGCGTCATGCGACGTTTCGATCTTCACTGGACGTTTTCATCCACGTGGCTGGCAAAGGCGACGCCAAAGACGGAGGAGCCGTCCTGGGTGGAGATCGGAAGGCTCTTGTATCAATTCAATTACGCCTCGGCGCTCTGGGACTGCCGCGACAGGCTCATGCAGGATCCTCTGCGCACCTTGGCCATTAATCGCGCCAGCAGCGGCCAAAATGATTACCTGGAGCAGCAGTCTCGCGCCAAGCTCGGCGCGAGGACAGTGCGGGTATCGGCGCAGAAGGGCATGGGCATGATCGGTTCGCGGGAAGTCGTGCTCATGATCATGAAGCGGCGCGCCGGCGTGATAATCGTACCCTCGGCGGACCGTTTAGGCCGCGCCGCATATCAGGGTGCCCGTGACGCTTTTGCGCTCTGCGGCGTAGGCGTGAAGCTGCTGGTGGGTGGAGGAGGCCACGAGCACTGCCGGAATGAGGAATATGACAGCGACTTGGTGCTGGATGGGTTGGTGGTGGCGCCATCTAGGCTAGCGGGCGATAGCGATAGCGATAGCGATAGCGGTCCGCGCATCTGCGACAGCGTTGTGCTGCGTCGCCCCGAGGGAGTCGTGCCCACGCTGACCGCGGTCGCGGGTCACGACGGGCCTCTGCCGCTTCTGGCCTTCATCGTGGCGGCGGCCTTCCCCGACGATGTCGTTGAGCTGCGTTCTAGCGCGAACAATGCCCGGGCCTATCTTCTTCGCGGCGAGAAACGCTTCTCGGCAGATCTGAAGAGGCTGGCGGACGCCGGCGGGGATGTCGCTGCCCTGCGTCTCGCTCGACGGGCGAAGGCGCGCGCGAAGAAAGCGCCGCTGGACGCCGCGTCGGCCAACCTTCAGCTCCGGCTGACTAATCCCTCCGCCTCTCGTCGCCCTGGTCGTCCGCCGAAAGAGCGCTAGGCAAATATTCCGAGGTGTTTCGGCGGCCGCGGCCTGACGGAGTTCTTTCTGTGATCGCCGCCGATTGCCCTCCCCTGCCCTCTGCTTCCCCAGCCTTCCCTCGTGCTGGTCCGGGCCGAGCCGTGAGCGCTGCGGATTTTACCGGGGGAAAGAACACGAAGAAGCCCTGGACCAATTTTGGATGAAGCGACCAGAGGCTTGGGCGTTACGGTGTCGCTCTTTGACCGCGTGCATGCAGCATTTTTCCCCTAAGGAGGCTTTGAATGGCCGGAGCGTTGAGATGTCCATACTGCCGGCGCAGGCTTTTCAGCGTCGTAGCCGATCATTTGCCCGTAAGCAGCGGCTTACCTCCACATTCGCAGCTTTTCGCCTTTGGCTGCCCGTCGTGCCAAAGGGTGATCGACGTCCAGCCGGTTCTGGGGCCGGCAAAAGCGCATTCCCTCGCCTCACTGCATGATGGGAGCGAGGCCAAGGCGGGACCATTTGCGCGACTGCGGCGTCTTGCCTCCAAACAGCAGGCCAGCGGAATCGGACAGCACGGAGCGCGGAGGTAGTCATTGGCGACGGAAGCATGGTCGGTCGCTCTCGAAACGGACCAGGAGTCATTGTCGCGCGTACGCCACAAAAACTCTATCCACATCCAACCTAAATCGCAGCCGGCCAGCGGATCGTTGCGCAACGCGCGGCCGATAAACCGCCGTCCCAGTGCTTCACGACGCGGCGGCACAAATCCACGAAGTCCCGCAGCGACAGGTCATTCTTGGCGTCATTCGTGCGCCAGGCGCAGATTTTAAAATCCGCCTTGCCCAGCTCGTCGCCAACGTGATCGACGGAGGGCAGTAGCGCAAATCGCGTTTTGATCTGCCGCCCCTGCTCCTTGGACTGAGCGTTGGAATATTTCCCTATCAGCGCCCACTCTTGCGCCTCGCCCTTATAGGCGTCGCGCCCTGCGGAATGCATGACGCGCGGTGGATCGTGCCTTTGAACCGCCCCGGGTTTGCCGGAGGCCACTTCGTTTGAAGTCACGCCGCCATGGCGTGACCGGCAGCCTGCGCATAGTAGCGCGTCTCGGCTTCGGCCGGCGGAATGTTTCCGATCGGCTCCAGCAGCCTTCGATTGTTGAACCAGTCCACCCATTCGAGCGTAGCGAACTCGACCTGCTCGAAGCTGCGCCATGGCCCGCGTCGCCAGATCACCTCGGCCTTGTAGAGCCCGTTGATCGTCGCGCGGTTTTCCAGCTCCAGGCCAGAAACTCGAGGAGAGGATCGTTGGTCGTTGCGCCGGAGACGACGCGCTCCAAGACGTCGGCAAGCCAGGTTTCGGGATCGAGCCCATTGAGCTTCGCCGTCTGAAATCAGGGTCGCCACAAAAGAGACTGTTCTTTTTTCCGATGACGATGGATCGGATCGGTCGCTCGACGATGTTGGTGTCCGGCTCGATGCGGGCCATCATCGAGAACGCGGGTTACCCCGCTCCAATGGTCGAGCACGTAACGAATGGCCTTGGTCAGCGGCGAGATTTGCGACAGAGCTGGCTCGGCAAATTCGGACAGTGACATAAGTGCGTAGCTCCGCGCTCTTGCCGCGGATGCGTTTCTCGATCGCGTGGACTGCAGCGATGGTTTCGATGAACTCCTTGGCGAAAGGCGAGCTCGTCGTCTTGAACACCCCCGACGAAGTTGAGGCGCGCATGCTCGAGGCAGAAGGCGAGCGTTATGCTGCAAGGGAGGGCTAGTGGCGCAATT
>CAWFZD010000072.1:0-8629 GCA_963820145.1 uncultured Alphaproteobacteria bacterium | reverse complement strand
CTATTGGGCCCATATGGGTCAGACGTCATTACCTTTGATCAGGCCCTGAGAGGAATGACAACCCGCCTCGTCGCATTTCCTCGCAGCGCTCCGCCCACCAGGCCATCATGCGGACACGCTCGCCCCGAAAGTCCGCGCTAACATATCAACGATAGTGGGTACTAGCCTTCCATTATCTTGATGCTGCAGGACGGATCAGCTGGCAAAAAACGTCAACTCCCGTGCTTCCGAGCTGATATCAAACATCGCGCTTGTCGCGGTGGTCCCTGTCGCCCAAAAGAAAACCTCCGATGCCGACTTCAAAATTACCTGCTCGGGCTGATGTGTCTCGACGGTGATGAACAGCCGTCCGCTCCGTCGCCGCGGCACATTGACGGTAACTTCAAAACACCGAATAACATTGTCGACATGCCCCTTGACCGATCTGAGATTGTCGAGCAGCTCGAGCCTGAAACCCTGTGCGCTGCCGAGCTGCGATTTCCACCCTGTGAGATGGTGCCATACCCTGGTTTTCGGCTCCCCCTTGGCGATCAGCGCGAAGCCGAGCTCTTGTCCTGCTGCAAGACCGAATTGGCTCATCACGTCGGGTCTATCAATAGCGCGATGTGCTACCGTTTTAAATTGCTCGCCGTCGACGCGAAACCGCTGCGGGACAAACCGAACGCCTTTTTCCAGAAACGCCCAGCCCTTCAAAAACATCGCGGGGACAGCATTGCCGAAATCGGGCACGATAACGATCTCGCCCGCCATGATCATGGTTGGCTTCTGTGCCAGTTTGGTCATCAGCGCCAGCATCTTTTCGCGTTGACGGAAATCACCCGCCCCGATTTCAATGCCATCGGCTATCCGCCCGAGCGCAAAAGCAAGGTCTGATAGCTTGGCGCGAGCCTCCAGCGAAGCGGGATCCAATGCGGTCAATTGTTGATGGAGCACGGCCTCCGGCGACCCTTCCAGCGTCACCCAGGTCTGGTCCAAGACCTGTTTTTGAACGGCGTGACGCTGCGCGTAGCGTAACAGGTCGGCGTTCAGCCGCGGCTGCTCCTTGTCAACCATCGCAAAAATGCGCTCGTTGTTGAGCAAAGCCCTACCGGTAGCCAGCATGCTGTTTCGACTTACACGATAGTTAAAGAGCGGCTCGGGCACGACGCCCATGCGGACGCCGCGAACGAAAGCCCTCAGGTAGATTTCCCAATCTTCCCAACCGACATCACGTAGCTCAGTGAAGCCGCCCAGCGCTTCGAAGGTCGAGCGCTTGAACAAGGCATTCGCATCGCCAAAACGGTTGCGGAAGAATGAAAAGGCGCCCCCAATTCCAATCGGGAAGTATTCTATCTTTTTTTGGGGGTAGGACTTCCGGCCTTCCTGACGGAGCACCCAATATTGACACGTGAGGATTTCACAGCCGGAGCGCTGGGCGGCCAGGACAAAGATCTCGATCTCGTTCGGCTCTGCGAAGTTGTCGTCGTCGTGAAACAGAATATACTCGCCCTTGGCATTGGTGGCGGCCAAGTTGCGCGCTGCACCGAGATACCGGTTTTCCGACCAGATCACTTTGATGGGAAAGCGGTGTGTATGCTGCTCGAGGGTTTGGAGATAGGCAACGGCATCGGGCCGTTTGCTGCCGTCGTCGGCGATGATGATCTCGATGTTATCGTAGGTCTGGGCCATGAGCGCCTGAACGGCTCGCTCCAATAGATGCGGACGCTCGTAATGCGCGATACAAACTGAGACCAGCGGCTCCCCAAGGGACTGTTGTTCGGGCGAAACCGCCGCATTGTCCTCAAGCTGATCGAGCCAATCGGCCCAACTCTGCGCTGCGTCGCGTGGCGAAAAGGATGCGCGGATGGCTGGAAGCCCCTCAGCCAAACAGCGCTCGATGGCTTGCGCCAACGCGCGTGGGTTGGGCGAAACTAGGCAATGCCCTCGGCTTTCGGGCGCGATCAACTGGGCGATACCGCCGACATCTGTTGTCAGAAATGGTACGCCGATCGTCAGGCATTCGCCGACCACGCAAGGACTGTTTTCAATGAGCGACGGCATAACGCACAAGGCCGAGCGAGAATGCAGGATTCGTGATAGCGCCTGCTCCTGAGGGAGCTTGTCGAGGAAACGGATACGTCCACCATATGCGACAAGCTTGCGAAAGACATGCGACCCAGTGAACTCATGCTCCACGCGATCGAATCGCCCGATGAACGTTATGTCCGGCTGGTTTCCGGGCGACAGGCGCGACACCGCCTCAACGAAAAGCTGGAACCCTTTTCGGCGCTCGTGCCTGCCGAAGAAGATCAGTTCATCGATCGAGCCGGGCAGAGCTGGTCGGGTCACCGCCGGGTCTTCGGCTAATGCGCCCGCGTTCGCCAGCCATTGCGGCAGCACCCAATTGTGAACCTTCGCGTCGGGCAGAGTGAGGCCAGCGTCGCGATAGTAGTCGAGCATGTATTGGCTCGGCGCGATCACCTCGTCCGAATTCTCGATTTGCGACCGCTCGATCGCCTCGCGCTCGTAGTCCTCGATCTCTGCAAAATGCAGATTATTGCGCCGCACCCATTCCGAGCTACCGTGCAAATGCGTTACGACATGCGGCCGGAAAATAC
Organism: uncultured Alphaproteobacteria bacterium; assembly: GCA_963820145.1. Taxonomy (GTDB): domain Bacteria; phylum Pseudomonadota; class Alphaproteobacteria; order Rhizobiales; family Beijerinckiaceae; genus Methylocystis. The sequence goes on along the minus strand of CAWFZD010000072.1, from coordinate 6,032 downwards.
CCTGTCGACGGGCCATCGCACAGTAGAATCCGGAGCCCATCCAGTCATTGAAATGAACTACGTCGTATTGCTTCTCCTTCAGGAAGCGATAGATGCAGAACGCCTTGGTAACGGGATCCGCTGCCTCTGCGAGCACCCGGTGGTCCTTGCGAAGCGCATCGTGAAGACAGATAAAATTCGGGTCCAGGGGGGCTTTATTGACCCAAAACCCATCGTCCCGCCGAAGTGACAGGTTGGTGAGCAGAACGTCAACTGTATTGCCCCGTCTGATCAGGAGACCCGCCAGTCCCTTTGAGCAGGCCCCGATGCCACCGCTCTGATTCACGCCCAAGTATTCATCAGTTATGATGCAATGCTTTAACATGATTTTGACCGCTGCGATGACATGCTATAGGTTAGGTGAGGGACAATAGAGGCGCGCTTCCAGCAACGCGCCTGTCCGTTTCCTCGATAGAAACCAAAAGCTCCCCGTCGTGCACCAAGCCTGCCTCGCCGATCTTGCGCGCCGCTTCGGCTTCCGAGCCAAAATCAGGCAGTTTGAAGTCATCTTTGCCGATCAGTTTCGAGATATTGTGTTCGAGCCATGCTTTCAGCCTGAATCGCGTGTTCGACGCATAGGCCCAATGAAGGTATTCTTTGATTTCCGCTTCGGAGAGCTGGGCGCTCATGATCTGCCGGACGGCGTGCCAATCGCTGAGGCTGACCGGGTTGGGAAGTGCACGCGGAGAGACGATTGGGCCGGTGATCTCGTTGCGCAGTACTGCCCGACCCAGTCCGCAGAGCCGTTCGATCTCGGGGTGCGCCTTCGTCGGGGTGGCACGGGCCATCGAATCGAATGGGCGCAACATGGCCGCCGCCGCCATTGCATCGACGATATCGGTCTGCAGCCCCGAACTCACCATCGAGATCGCTGAGCGTAAGTCCGCCGGATCATGACCATCTGCGGCCCACCACCACAACATCCAACGTCCCAGCGCGCGCCCGGTCGCCTCCGTCGACAGCAAATGGCAATAATGCTGCGACAGGCTCGAAAAGATCGCCGCGCCGCGCCGGTTGCGGTTCTTCATCGCTCGCCGAGCTTCCCAAAGCATTTCGAAAATCGGGCTAAACTGGCCGTCCTGAAGTGCTGCAAAGCTGACCGGCTCGCCCCACCCCGCGGTCGCGGAAACGCCGCCGCCGGCGTCAACGACGTTGCTTCCCTCGATAGACGCGATTGTGTGGTAAACGCCCCGAGCGCTATGCGGAAAACCGAGCACCGCCTCCATCTGGGCATACCATCTGATGGCATGGGTGACGTCATCGGAACCGTGATTAATCGCCTCGGAGCAGAGCTTGCTCCCATGGCTGAAGTTGCCGATCCGGAATTCCGCGAGTGCGCTGAACAACAGGATCCAGCCGTTCTTGAGCATCGTCCGGGAATCCCTCAGCAGATGCACGCTATATTCGGGATGAAGACCCAGCGCCAGCTGCTTTTGGGCCAGTAGATAGGAACTGTAAGGGGACCCGTCGGCCAAGCGAAGATTGGAAACATCGCGCACACGCGCCGAACTTGCAAGGCGAAGGGTGGAGCCCTCTTTGATCCTAGCCGCGCTCCCCGGACCCGCGAAGGTAGCGTTGAAGTAATCTGTCCTGACGCTGGGCGGTCCAGCCAGAGCGCCATGTCCGTTCTCAGCCAGCAGACCCGCCAGCTGATCTCCGAAGTACTTGAATATTTTGCTGTTATTCCGAATGACGATCCGGTAAAGATAGGCCACGACATTGGGATTGAACGCACGCGCCATCGAATCCTCTCGGATGCGATAGTTGAAATAATACTTCGGGATCGACACGCCGCGCACGCCCGCAGAGAACATGCGGATGTGGCTCTCGTAATCCTCCATGCCCTCGGTCATCTTCTGATCGTTGTAACCGTGTTCGATCCAGGCCTTCTTGTGTATCAGGAACGAGCAGATCTGCACGTTGTGAAAACAGATATACGGACTGTCGACGTCCCAGGCGATCCAGCGGCCATTGGCGATGCCGAACTCGCGCAGCCATGCGCCGACATAGGAAACATTCTTCAGCCGCGCCAGAATCGGCATCGCCTCGCCGAAGAAGCTTGGATGGATCATATCGTCGGCGTCGAGGAAATAGAGAAAATCCCCGGTTGCGCAATTGGCGCCGGCGTTTCGCGCATCCGACAGGCCGCCGTTGTATTTCCTCACAATCTTGATGTGCCGCGACTTGAACCGGTCAATTACGGTCGCCAGATAGCGATGTGCAGCCGAACTATGCGAGCCGTCATCGACGATCACGGCCTCGACCTCCCCATAGACCGAATTGAAGATCGAATTCAGCGTCTCATCGCAATAATTTTGCATCTCGTAAAACGGAATGACCACTGAGATGAGGCTCGCCGTCGCCGCGATGGGTTTCGCCGCATATGCCTCGGAGCGTTCGACGGAAATAACGGTTCCGTTCACCGGAGCGCCGTTGCGGGCGTTACGAGGCTTGCCGGCGTCGTCGTTCGGTAGATCATAGACGAAAGGATATTTTTCCTCGGTCACGGAGCGCGAGCGAAGCTTCTTGAAAGCGATCAGCTTCTGCTTCAACACGCTAGCGTAACTCACCTTCTGCATGCCGAAGTCCTTCAGCCGGGCGGAGACCTGCGCACGCCTTTCGCGGTTCCAGGAGAAGAGTTCGCTGAGCCGCTCCTGCAACAATGCGGGCGCATAGAAATCTGCGACCAGAATCCCGAGAAGGTCCGGCGGCGTCAGCTCAATCTGCCCACCCTCCAAGCGGAAAAGGGGCAGCGAACCGCCCTGGACGCCTTCGATAAATGCATAGGGGAGACATTCTTCGCGGAACGGCGCCACGACTATTGGGTGCTCCGCGCCGACCTCTTCCAAAAAACTCTGGGAATAGCCGCCGAAATAGCGAACGCGGCCCTCGACGAAATGCCGAGAGAACTGCTTAGTTAGAACCTCGAGCATGCTGGCGGCTTGTGCCGAGTCGATCGCATCGCGCCCGAAAATCCACAAGGGGTGCGAAAAGCCCTTATCCCAAAGCGCCGACAAGGACTTCAGCAGCTCCTTGATACCCTTCTGCGCCTGCATCTTTCCGAAAAAGAGGATCGGCTCGCTGGGCGTCCCGATTAATCGGCGCAATTCGCTTCGAAGCAGTTCCGCGTCGTGTGAGACCTTGCTCGGCTCCAGCTTGTAGGGATTGTAAACGACATGCGTGAAATCGGATTTGAAGCCGTATTTCTCGCTCGCGAGCGCGCCGACGATAAATTCGCACGGCGCGAAGACCGCATCTGCGGCCCGGTAGCACCACCGCTCGAGATCCCCCAGGAACGCGACGGTATGTTCGTAAACCGATGCGTCATCCGTCGCTGCAGCATGAAAATAGGGACGATGCGCGGTGAGGATTATCTTCTCGTTCGACTTGTGTCTGTAGAGCCACTTGTCCTTGAGATAGAAATAGCTGATGGCGCCGTAATCCTGGAATTCGATCACATCGAATTCGCCGTATATCGAGCGGTAGTCGGCGATAAACGCCTCGATCCGATAAGAAATGCCGATGAACCCGTCCACCGACACCTCAATCCGCTGGCCGTCAGAGAAACGCAGGTCGCAGAACCGCACTACCTTGTATGGAGTATGTGTGATCCTCGCCGGCTTACCGTGAACGTCATCGGAATAGAAGAATACGGTGACATCGACGCCCGCTTCGCTAAGCATCTTGGCCGTATGGTGCGCATAGACACCAATGCCACCGGAGAATGGAAGCAGTTCAGTTGTGACGATCGCAAATTTTTCCAGCATCGCTTAGAGGGCCCCGCTTAACCGCATGCCCGCAGGAGAGCCCCTCAGGCCGAAATTTTGCTGGCTCGATCCCCGCCGGCCTTGAGCCACACGCTCGATTTTTTCCGCCCAACCCGTCGGTGCGCCTCACTCTCCAATTTTTGGCCGCCTCGGCTTTGGAGCCGGGATTGTCTTGGAGGGTGCATGATTGGCGCTGGATATAAACAAATGGCGCCCTTTGCAAGCCCTCAGATAGTGAGGTCCAGGGCTCCGAAGTCGGTTTAACGGCGGTTAACGGATTGCCACAGGCGTGATTGGCTGTCGGTGGACGGATTTGGGAGCCGCCATGAAGCTCGTCTTTGCCGTTTCTGAAGAAAATTAGCGTCTCAATTTGCTGCTCGACCTCAGCTCCGGCGTGCGCACGCTGGCGACGCCGGAGCCGATCAAAAATTGGACGCTGACGGCGCTTGAGGAAAAGCTGATCAAGATTGGCGCGAAGGTCATGAGCCACGCCCGCTGCGTCGCCTTCCAGATGGCGGAGGTGGCCACTCCAGGGGACCTGTTGCCTATATCTTGCGGATGATCGCCGAGCCGCTACCGCCGCCCTCGGCGTCCGCGGCTTAGAGCGTTCGCGGGTTGGGTTTTCGGGCCAAACGACGTGAGAGGCGCACACCGATGGAAAGTGGTTGGTTTATGTTCCCTCTCAGATCAACGGTTCTGGCCGGTCATGCGCCATTCTGCGCTCCGGCGGCGCGGTCTCCGTGACCGCGCAGCTTTGTCAAAGGCGGCAACCTCGGGAAAGTCGGATCTTAACCGGGGCCTATCCAGCGAATCCCAGTTCAAAACACATCACCGCGCGCTCTATCGGTGTTGTACGAAGCGCTCCTGAAGCGGCTGTTCTGGATAGGATTTGCCTCGCCCCTTGCGGCTTTGGCCGATTTGCCTTATTCTGGTCGGCCATTCCGTCTGGCGAAAATGTCAGTCTTCTAGTTCGCTTCGCTGGAGCGCGGTTTCTCTCTAGTCTCGGGTTCTTATGCGCCAATCTGGTAGAGCGGATTTTCCATCGGCGCAGTTGGCGCGTTTGCCAGTGCCTTTGGCGGCGATTGACACTCTCCATGTGGTGATGGGACGGCAGTGTAATATCCGCTGTGAGTTTTGTTACCAAACCTCTTTTTCGCCTCGCGACGATCTCTCACCGGAGAAGCTCCAATCCCAGGTCCTTCCTTTCCTGTCTGAATTCAAAGGGATAATCATACAAGGAGGGGAGCCCACGGTCATGAAGAGTTGTAAGGTGTTGAGAGAGCACCTTCGGAAAACAAATTATAACGGCTTTGTCAGTTTCGTTACGAATGGTATTTTGTTCAAAGACGATTGGATTGATTTTTTTGTAGATCGAGAGGGACCCGGAGAGGTTAATTTTTCAGTGAATGCTTCAACGAAAGACGTCTACGACTCTATGATTAAATTTGGAGATTTTGAACGCGCCATCTACAACTTAAGACAGTTGATTGCGCGGAAGATGGAACGTAACAAGCATAATCTCATCGTTCGAATGTCGTTCGTTATTTATCAGAAAAACGTGTGGGACGTGCTGAGTTACTGCAATTTATTTTTTGAGCTTCGCGCTGACAAGTTGGTGTACTTTCTTGACGGTCGAGGCAGCGCTCTCGAAGATTATTGTTCGAGCCTAGGCGACGACAAATTGATTGAGCTTCAAAGTATTATTGGGGCGACTATCTCAAGAATGGAGCAAAATTCGCAGCATCCAAGCGAAATTTCAACGCTTGAATATATGGTCTCTCAAACTCTCAAGGCGAGAAGGGGCTGCGCGGCATGAGTGCTTCTCCCAAATTTGTCACGCACCTTCGTGATACGATGGACGCGGTCTCGCCCGACATGGCGGCGACCCTACAACGGCTTGTCGATGATCCACCTTGCGCAATCCCTTGGGAGCATGCGCTTTTGGATGCGACGGGCGAAGTTTATATCTGCTGTCAGAGCACCGCGGTGATCGGCGATATCAACGGGAAGACATTGGAAGATGTTTGGAACGGCGAGCGCGCGCACGAATTGCGTGAGCAATTCTTAAACCACGATTACCGAGGTTGTAGCTTGCGATGCAGCTTTATTCTCGATCGAGTCAAACAAGGAAAGAAAATTAGCGCCGAGGAGGAGGTGGTCGTTGAACTGGTTCCGGCGCGGGCAGCCGAGTAGCCGCGCAACTGTTATGGGCCAGATTTAAAGTAA
>CAWFZD010000071.1:0-15322 GCA_963820145.1 uncultured Alphaproteobacteria bacterium | reverse complement strand
CATCTCCATTTCGTTCCTCTTATTTTTCAGGGGTCTCTCGCGAAAATTGTCAAACTTCCCGAGGTTGTTTGACAATTTTGAGCGCGTTCCGTTCTGCAGGAAACGCCTCCAATACCTTGGCGCTAGCCGTCCGTGCGAGCCGCGCCTTCTCGGCCGCGCGCGTATATCTCTCGATCTCGGAAAGCGTCTTGTGGCCGGTGATGGAAGCGATCTCGTGGACCGTGCATCCTGCTTCCGCCAATCGCCTCGCCGCGGCCTTGCGCAGGCCGTGCATAGACAGTTCGTCGGGAAGCCCTGCCCCTCTGACAGCTTCGCGGAACCAATTGCCCAGGCCCGCCGCAGTGAACGGCGCGCCGGTCGCCGTCGCCAGGAAAGTAAGCCGATCACGCGGCAGAAGGTCTAAGACAACGCGAAGGTCCGGGCTGATAGGAATAGTGACGACCGCTCCGGTTTTGGATTGGTCTATGGTGATCGCGCCGGCCTGCAGGTGGCGCCAGCCGAGCCGGACAATGTCGCCGCGGCGTTGCCCGAGATTGAGCGCCAGCTCGAAGGCTAGGCGCTCGCGCGAGCCGACCGGCCAATTGTTTCGATAGACGCCAATGTCGTCCTCGCTCCAGGTCACAAAGCCCCCAACCTTGTGCGCTGGCCTCTTGATGCCGATGCATGGGTTATCCTCACGCCAGCCCAGCGCAATGGCTCGCTCCATTAGGATAGACAGCATTCCAAGCAACCGCCTCGCCGCGTCGGGCGTTGCGGCCTTCTCGTCCATCAAGGAGCGGACATGGCGCGATTGCATACCGCTCGCGCTCTTATCGCCATGGGCCTCCCGGAAGCGTTCGAGGATGTTCCGATAGACCCTCGCCGTGCTGGGCCGCAGGGCCTTGAACTCGGCGCTCTCATAGTAGGAGACCACAAGCGCATTCATGCTGCCCGGAATCGTCCGAGACACGCCGATTCGTTTTTCCTTCCCGTTCAGCGCCGTGTCATAGGCCGCGAGAAATTCAGGGCCGCCATATGGCGGAGGGAGCGGAACTCCGCGGGAATCCCGGCCTCCTGAAATAATATCGGAGCCGGCCGTGTCGGTCGATGAACTGCTGAACATGCGGAAAGGCTTTGCGCGGCATGGTCAATCCCAATCTTTCAGCCCGCCCGTCGAGACGAGCTGAAGGTCGGGATCATCGACGGCACCAAGGCGCGGGAGTCGCAGGAGCGCCGCATCGATCTCGGCGCGGGGCGTGATCAGCCGCCCGTCGGCGTCGCGCGGACGGGGCATGAGGCCCTTGCGGACCAATCTCCGGTAGTGATTGTCGCTGAAGCCGGCATAACCGGCGGATTCGGTTTGAGACAATCCGGACGGGAGAAGGCCCGGCGGTAGGTTTCTCTTAACCATGTGGACACACCGGCTTATGGCCTCAAAAGAGGCCTCGCGGGCAGTATCGCTCTCCTTTTGCCTCGCGTGTCGGGCGTGCCAGTAGACGGCGGGAGCATATTGCACCAAGGCGCAAGAGCGGTCAATGGCCGTTGTGGGCCTTTCCCCCTCCCGCTCTCGCCGATCTCATGCCCGAGGCGGCGCCGGCGCATGGGTCCGGGTTGCAATCCGCTATGTCTGAGGTCAACGCCCATGGCCTTCGAGGCGATCAGCCTTGCGACAGTTTCTTCGTGCGCTGATGCAACTTTCAATGCCCGAAAGTTGTTTACCTTATAAAGGAGGGAGTCATGACGACCCTCATAGCACTAGCGCACAAGATGGAGAGCTATAATCACGCCGTCGCTTCAGACAGAAAAAGCTTAGCTTGGCGGAGATTTATCGAAGAATGCCGCGACGATTTGCATCGCCTACCTTGGAGTGACGACGCGGAGTATTTTGTTCCGGAAGGGTTCTGGGAGTACTGGAGTCATGTCGCCGCAGGGGAGAGCCTGGATTTCGATCCAAAGAGCGGCGACGAGCTGTCCCGCGCGTGACTCTCGGATAAATGCAAGACGGCTCGCCGTCGCAAGAGGGCGCGCCACGCGGTCTGCGCCGCCGGCGGCTCCGGCGCGTCGCCGTGTTGCCGGACTGGCAAGGGTATCGGGCGGCGAGAATAGGGCGGCGACCGCGCAAAAAAACCCGGCCAACGTTAGCCGGGCGGGTAGTCACCTCTTAGAGGTTTCCTATGAGATAGAGCTGGACTGGGCGGCTTCAAGCGGTACGAACGCAAAGGCGGCCCGCCGTACACGGGCCGCTTCCGAGCAGGCCGCTTCCTTTGCTCCGCGTGCGGCTCCAGGCGCGTCGACGTGACGCCTGACTGGAGAGGGCATAGGGCAAAGGGGAACGGGGAACGGGCGGGAGTGAGGCGGCAAAAGATAACCCGGCCCAAAAAGAGCCGGGTTATCAAATCGTCGACGCATTACCTCTGACGAAGCAGATCATAGAGCTTCGCGGTAACTCAAGAATTAACTTCGCGGAGGCGCATCGGTCTCCCAAACGCAAAAACGCCCCGCCTTACATCCGGGCGGGCCGCTTCATGGCGTCTGTTTGCGCAAAGCGTGCGCTTGCGCGAAAGATATCGTTGAGCTGGTTGAGGCAGAGGAACACAAGGTCATCCGGAAACGTGGCCCTTCCAAGAAAGGCACCCCCAATGCTGTTGCGTCGCGCGAATGATCGCTACGAGCAAGAATTAATGGGTTTTGAATCCCATGAGGACGGCTCAGTTCATGTTTTTTTCCGTAATTTTGGAAAGGGAGCTGTGAACACGTCCGACTTTATTGCAATCTTTGATTGGGGGGATGTCGAGGCCCTGGCGAAGGTGTTCGCGGCGAAGGGCAACCCCGGCGCTGTCCGCTTCCAGCAAGCAAAAAACCTTGCTGCCGCAATCGAGTATTTCTCCAAAAATTCAAACTGACCCACTACCCATGCGTGAGCGCCCTGGAATTGTCGCGCGCCAGCGCGCATACTGCGAGCATGACACATCGGGAGCGACGGACATCTGACATTAGATGCGACGACTGCGGGCGGTCGGGGACGGCTGTAATTTCCGAGGAAGACCATCCTTACGAGACGGGGTCTACCGGGAAAAGGGTCGAGGCTTGCCCGCTTGGCTTCGAGGTAGCCCACAGCGAGGACGGCTCTGAGGTAATTCGCATCATCTGCTCTCGCTGCAAAACTGTGGCCTACGGCCCCGATGACCGAAAAACAGCCTAAACGCCCCGCGACCTCAACCAGTAGGCAAAGCGCATGCTCAATATCGCCACGGGCGACGTGAGCGACGCCGCCGGATGGCCTCGCGAAGGGTGGTGGCCGTGGCGTTAGGTATGGACGCCGCAAGGCCGAAACCGCTCGTGGGTTCGGTTCACGACGGCCCGCCCGCGCAAAGCGCGGGGACGCCGGAAATTCGCTGAACGCTCATTATGGAACTCAGCCTCGGATAGGCTTCGGCGATTTGTTGTAACCAATCGCAGGATCGTTAGCCCGCAGCGCGACGATCAATTCTCTTTCCTTGCTTAGCACTTCGGCCTTGGAAGCGGCGTCAGACTCCCACAATATCTCTCGACGAACCATCATGTCGCGCCTCGACTCGCGAGTCGGGAAATCGGCCTCGATAAGGCGTTTATCGGGACTTCCAAAATACCTGATTAGAGTTCCGTCAAATCACTGCCCACATAAATTTTGCCGTTTGGCCAAGTGACCTTATAGACTACCTTGAACCTCTGCGACATTTTCACGCTCTCCGATGCCTTGTTCAAGGCGCGACCCGCGCAGTCGTCCATCTCGACAAGTTGTAGCTGCGGCTAATCTCCGCAAGGGTTTCGCGGCTTTGATCGCAGCGCCGGGAACTCATTGCGAAACCTCTACCTTTTGCAAGGGCGCGTAACGCTCATTACGCCTACTCATTCCAACACGTTCATAATGGTTCGAAATCTAAGGCTAAATCACCATGGCGTTTTTTTGCTCGATATATTCCGGCCTTCGGAAATGCCCGCTTCGACTCCGCTACGAATGCAGATACATCGCCAGAGAATCGGAACCCGATAAAAATATTGGTGACGCAATCTTGTGATATCGGGCACTTATATACGGATAGGCCACCGGTATCGTTGTGCCACATCAGACGCCACTCATTTTCGCTTTTCCATACAGTATTTTTGATTACGCTCATGCGTCTGTAATAGACGTCCAGCTTCGTGTCGGCGCGAACCAATTGACGGCGTGAGTCAATTTTTCTCTCTTGATCCAGAAGTTCAAAAACATCTGCAGCGGCAATTGGCGAAAATGTATTCACATATTCAATTTTTGCCCAAACCTCTTGTTCTTCGAGTGGAACAATGTTTTCACTTTCGTGATGCTTGAGAACTGCCGCGCTCGTCCTGTTGGTATCAAACTCAATAGCGATGCCACGATGACCAGAACCGTAGTGTCCCCACATATAAAGATTGTCTTTAGGGTGAAGTTCGGGCGATGGCGCGCTTGTCGATAAAATAAACATCGATGCTTTCAATCTTTCTAAATAGGATTTCATCTCAGAAACCGTTTTTCCCCAACTTCTAGCTGTGACGCGTGATCTAAACCAAGGCACGGCGGCTGGACGTTTGTGTTTTACATACTTAAATAAATTCATGTAACTGTCGCCAAAATCTGTTTCAAAGAAACAATATGGATCGAAAGGATCATTCATCGATGAGGGACTAATAAATGCGATTTGCCCGTTCCTGATAACATCGAAAGCAAATTCAACAGTGCCATAGAAACGCACGACTGTGGCTGGTAATGCCAAATTGCCATTCGATGACTCTCTGTTCATCATGTCAGCCTCGAAATTGTGCTCCTGCTCACATTGAAGCGGCGCGCGATGTCGGCCTGCGTCGCCTTGCCCTTGGCAAGGTCGCGCAAGGCTTCTTCGCGCTGATGGCGCGTGAGGGCAGGGGGGCCGCCCCATATATGGACGCCACGCTTCTTGGCGCGCGCCCTGCCTTCGCCAGTGCGGGCGCGCATCAGGTCGCGCTCGAACTCGACAAGCCGCCCAAGACGGTGAGCATCAATCGCCCGTGCGCCGTCGTCAAGTCCGCCCATGCGTCACGCAGGGAACGGAAACCGGCTCCGGCCTTAGCAATCCGGTCGAGCGTGTTTAAAAGGTCGCGCGCCTCGCCTTCCGGCATCGATTGCTGGCGGGACGGCTCTTTGAGGATGAGCGGACTCGCTCCGAGGAAGGCCGGACGGGCCAAGATGACCCCGAAGCTGCCCTCGCTGCCGTCACGGCAGAATGTTCAGAATTTACGATTTCTAAATGCGCCGAAACTCTTGGGCGTTTCATCTGCGGGCGCTAAGAAAACCGTTTGAGCCCGGATTCATCATCGTCTTTGCATTTCTTTGCTTGCACCTTGTGCGGTGTGCGCAACTCTACCCGACTTGCACAATGTCGCCGGAGGGGGCGGCTGCCTAAGATTTCGCGGGCTAATCCGATGCCCCTTTGACAGCGGACCTCCCGGTAGTTACGCGCTCGCTAGGAATGTGCGCAGTTGTCGTTCCATTTGGTCGAGGATGTCGGCGGGGAAGATGGCGCTATCGCGGAGCGCACGCGACGCGGGGTCCTGTCGCATTTTTTCCAATTCAGATAATCCGAGCCTCGCATACTTGTGCGCTTCCGCTTCCTTTCCGACCAAGCCATATATCGTTGCCAATCCGGCGTATGCAGCAATCTGATTCTTCGCCAAAGTAATGGCCGCCTCAAATGTGTCGCCCGCCAACATCAATGCTTTGTGGGCCGCCTCCATCTGCTTTGCAGCTAGTGCCTTGGCGAGCGTAGGTACTGCCCGGTTCCCTGCCTCGCATAGGATTTGAGAAATTTGAGCGCGGATAACCGTTGGGTCGGAATCGTCACCAAGCGCCTCATATCTGGGCACTAGACCGACATTCATGGAGTGCATCACGAAAGCCTCAAGAAGTCCCTTATCGGTGATCGCCGCGAGAATTGTCTTGATGACGACCGGAGCCACACGATTCCACGGCGGAGCGCGCGCGATCAGCAAGTCCTTCACTGTAGGGACTTCTTGCGTTTTGCGTTCCGCTTCTTGGATTTTCATCGGTCGCTCGTGTGCTTCCGATGGCTGCTGATCTGCCGGAAGTCTCTCGCCGAACTTTCGCATTCCCGAAGATAATTTCATTAACGTCTCAGCTTCCGCGCCAACCTTTTCAAGTAGCGGCGCGATTTCGGCAGCGAGCAAAGCTGGCTTCAACAAGCGGCGCACAATAACCTCTGCCAGCCGGTTTAGCAGCAAAACATTTTGCTCGTAAAGGCGTATCGCCAGCGTTGCTGTCGTCGCGTGTTCCCGTTTTGCAAACGCCATGGCGACATATTGGTCGACACCGGCCAACATCTGGGTCGCAACGCTGTGCGGCTGTAATCTACGGATCGCGTCTCTGATGATTGCAACGCGCGCGTACGCCATTTCACGCGCCACAATTTCAACGTCGCACAAGTTCCTCATTTCATGCCAAATATCGGGTTCAAAAAAATCCTCCCGAGTGTTTTTCCAATTTGTGTGTAATCGCGGGGCGAATTCGGATTCTGAGTTTTGTGTTCCGCTTCCTGGTTTCTCGTCGGTCGCTCATGTCCTCCTGATGAACGCGGCTTATATATTTTGTATAATACCTCTTCAAAACTTAACGCCAGTGGCTTGACTACTTTGCCATCCTTGACCCAATTCGCTACCCGCAATCTTGCGGGTATCTGACATTCTTGAAGGGCGGGAACATACTCGGGACTCTTGAAAAACCCCAACGCGGTTGAAACAGCTAAATCGTGAGTGGAGTATGGGATTGGTCCTTTGCATAGCTCGCGGGCCTTCTGCTTTACCTCAGACAAGGGCACGTGCTCAAAAAGAAGGTCCTCATGAGCTATAGTGATTGAGCGTTCGAGGTCTGCGGATTTTGACGGTGGGCTAGGCCCGTAAATTGTGCGGATCAGGGAATCCAGCATCGTTGGCGGCTTCTTTTTGAACAGACCAAACATGACAGCCCCCTTACGACCCCTTGGTTCGCATCCATCCTGACCGCACGAGAATTAAATGGGCCGCTATAATGACACCGGCAGCAATATCAAAACCGCACCAAGTCCTGCGCGAGAAATAAATCGGGATTATTGGATTAAACGGTCCAGCAATACAGCAGTACCGCGGCGGACCAAACCCGCGACGATAAACTCTCCTTCCAGGCCACAAAGGCGAGAAAAGCGGCAAACCCGCAGACCACTATTCTTGTCAGCATATAGTATCCGTAAGGCATTCTCTCGGCTGCTACGAATAACAGCACAATAGGAATAATCCACAGCCACCACGGAATCGAATTAACTCGCATGGGAGTCGTCGTTGATGTTGCCATGGCAGTCTGTTCCCTCGCTAATGCGTGAGCCACGACCGAACAATGGAAAGGATAGTCGGAACAACGCCAATCACCTGAACCAACGTCAAGAGTGCTAGCACGATGGTTAGCCACAACATCCGCCGCGAGTAGGTATCGCTTTTGCTGCTCGCTATCTCAATTGCCACTCTGAGTCGACGCATTGCTTCAACTGGCGCGCCTTGCCCCTGCAAGCCACCTTGTGCGACGCGCGCAAGTTTTTCGTCTGAGAGGTCCCGCCACTCGTCGGTCATGTGCGACCTCCTCACCGCATATCCCTTGCGGCCACCATGTTTTGGCGATCCGCCAGTGCTGCGTGTCTCTCCCGCCCCTTGACGCCCAAGCGCCAAGTCGATGGTGCCACGTCCGACCCCTCGTCCGCTATCACCCGGGATTCGCCGGATAGGCCCCGGTTCGGATGCAACTTTCCCCGAATATGCCGCCTTTGACAAGGCCGCGCGGTCACGGAGATCGCCGCCGGAGCGCAGGATGGCGGACGGCCGACCTGAGCCGGCCTTCCGACCAAGGAAATCGCAAAATTGGCCGTCATCTGGACGCGCTTCGTCGGACTCTGTCCCAGCGTCGATGACCGCTATATGGCGCTTCTCCGACGTGCCGCCCCGCCGGCATTCAGTCCGCTTCCGAGGGTGAACCAGCGATCCGGTGGGAAGGCGAATTTAAAGGGATTCTGTGCGCGGCGCTCGAATCGGCCGGCGTCGATTTCATCGACGAGAACGGCGGCGGGGCGGGCGTGAGGTTGCGGAAGGGCGGAGCGGCCCGGCATGATCTCGGCGACAAGGCGCGGATTAACGCGATTGACTATGAAAAAAACCGCGCATAAATTTTGTTGAGTCGCGCGAAGGGGTATCCCGACGCCAGCAACAGGCCAGCGACCAGAGCCCAAAGGGGCCAGCGTCCAGCGCCTAGCAAAAGATCGGGCCGCGACCACCCTTTCCCATCAATGTGCGCGTCTGCGCCCATGCGGTGCGCTATCGCGCGTCAACGCGGGTGGTCGCCATGATCGAGAACGATTCCCTCGAAATCCTGTCGCCGGCTGAATTTGAGCGAGCCGTTGCGGAAGCTGGGCTCCCGGCAACCGTTCCGACCGCACAGCTGCCGCGAAACTATCAAGCGGCGAAGCAGGCGCTTTCCGAATGCGAGAGAGTGGACGAATGCAGCCAGTGGGCTGACCAAGCTGCAGCGCTCGCCACTTACGCCAGACAGGCGCGCGACGCGGAGCTTGAAGCTAGCGCGCGCCGAATCCGCGCCAGAGCGTTGCGGAGATGCGGCGAATTGCTGCGCGCGTTCGACGCGCGTGGCGGCGACCGGACCAAAAGTCAGGGTGGGCTGACTTTTGCTCGCTCGCGCGGCCGTGAGGCCGAAGACGCCGGAATTAGTCGTTATAAAGCCTTCGTTGCGGGACGCCTCGCGGCAATACCAGAAAAAGTTTTTGAGGCGGCGATTGAAACCGACAATCCCCCGTCGTCATCTAGTTTGATGCGCCTCGCGTCCGTGAACGCCCGTCCGGAAACCAAAAAACGCGAGGTCAAGGTCGAGGCTACCTATGAAACGATCCGTGTGCCGTTGCCGCCCTCAGTCGAACGCTGTGAAACCATTAAGATAGCCGTCCCGTTCAAAGTAAGACACGCCGTTTATGTCAACGATGCCGTCTTCAGCGAAATTCAGGCATGGGCGCGCGCCGCAGGAATCACTGCGGACGAAGCGGCGGAGAAGCTTCTCACAGCGGCTCTTGATCGCGCAAAAATGAAAAGAAAGGTTCCGTGACCGTCAACGCCCGCGACCTTCCCGCCGTCAAAAGTCTTGAGTCAATGCTTCGGCCCCGCGCACGCGGCGGCGATTAGGCGGGTGATCTCTTCCTCCATTCCCTCGTCGCCGCTGCGACGCGCGATGGTCATAACCTGCGCGAGAACGCGAAGACGCTCGCCTTGAAGCAGCTCGTCGAGAATCGCCCGCGCGTCGCTTCGTCCGATCCCGACCTCGCCGAAGATTTCGGCTGTGATTTCGTCTAGGTTTCGCATGGTCTTTTCCTTAAAGAGAAGGCGCGGCGCTGCGACGAAATGGGTTTCTCACGTTTCATGCGGCGGCTTCCTGCTCGGCTTCGTCCAGAGACGTGTGCAGGATCGCGTTAGAGGCGCGTCCAGTAGCCTTCCACTCGTCGAAGGTAGGTGGAGCCTCTCCAGCTCTAATCGCGCTGTATGCGTCAGCTCGACGCCCTTCTCCTGGATGCAGCGCAACAGGATCGCCTTCGTCGAGCGGATAAACGAGACCGCCTTCCAGTCCCGAGCATTCAACGGGGCGTCGAGCGGCGGGACTTCGGACCGGGTGGGGACGTAAAAAATCCGCTGGAGCCCGTCCGCCCCGAGTGCGCCGTTCGCGCCGAGGCGAAGGAATATGCGGTCGGCTCTGCCGGGAGACTGCATGTGATCCTCACTTTGAGAAAGGGGCGGCGCAGGAGGAAAGCTGCGCCGCGCCCCACAAGGCGCAGCGCCGTATCCCGCAGCGCCGCGCCCCTTCCCCGCGCCGAAGGACCAGCGCGTTTCCCCCGCCGAAAGCCTCTATCCTCGGCGAAGCCTTGCTATTTCCTTCGCGCGCTCTTGGCGCTTGGCGAAGGGATCGGTCCCGTAGAAACTCGCCGACCTTCGCAACGCGTCGCGCGTCTCCATTTCGCGCATTGCCTGCGTCCAATGCACTGGCGAGCCCGAAAGCGACTGGAGATATTGCGCTTCCTGCGCGTCGCCCTTTCGGCCCAGCTCGCGGATTTCGGCGGCGCGCTCGGCGGCCGTTATCGTGCGCGAGGGCGATCCGCGATAGCCGCGCCCGGAGAAGGATCGCTGCAAGACGAGCGCCTCGGCGTTACAGGGCACGGATACGAAGGAAATCTCCAGCAGAGACCACGCCTTGATGACGTATCCTCCGCCCGTCGCGGCTCGGCGTTGATAGGTTCATATCCGACGGAACATGCCGAAATGACGCCGGATTTCACGAGACCGCACCATTCATCGGCGAGCGCCGAGACTCCTTTCGGCGGGAACGTAACAAGCGCTTCCACTCGATTGCTTTTCAGCTCCACTTCGGCATTTGCAATCGGCCTCGTCGCATCGTGATTTGCGAGGACGATTGGATTGTTTTTGTAGCTCGCAATATCGCAGCCGAGCGCGATCATTGAATCGCCAACTCTATCCTGGCGTTGTCGTGCTGATAATTGCGCGAACCTGCCTTTCGCCAACGCCAGCATTTTTGATGACCGAGGTCGAAAACAGTTTCCGTTGCATGGTCGTGACCTCAGGATGCTGCGCCGATGCCGACGAGCGCGGCGGCTTCGGCGGTATAAAAAGTGACGACCGAACCGGGAGCAAAGGTCGTGGTTTCCTGCCAAGCGCCGTTTGAGGCCGTCCAGCCGCCGGCCGTTCCGACTTCGGCGGAAATGCGCGGAAAGTCGCCGGGCGGAGAGCGCACATAGGCATTCGCCCCGATGGTCACGGTCTGCTTCGTGAGAAAGTTCGCGCCGTCGAGCGTCGCGATGACCGGCGTCGAGTTGGCAGTTCCGAGTCGGATGGTGAGGTTTGCGAAAACGCTCATTGCGCGGCCTTGTCGATTTTCTCGGGGATCCCGATGAGGCGAAATGCGGCGCCGCTCAGAAGGTGGGCCGCCTCTTCGATCAGGCAGTCGATTTCATCACCTGCGACGAGCATCCGGTCAACGTAACTGACGTTGTTCAGACAGCATTGTAAGCGCTGATAGCCACGCGGAATGGGGCCGTTGAGCGTCTTCGGAGCGCGCTTTGTCCAGCCCGAATTGTGAGGTCCGGGCTGCTCCTTGCGCGCCATCGGCACGATCTTCGCGGGTGCTGGCGGCGGCAAGGGATTCATCGGCCGAGCGGCAAAGGCTGCTCGACGATCTTGGAGCGCCTCGCGACCCCTCCGCCAATATTCGAGCGTCAGCTTCGAGGCGAGAACGCCGTCAATGCCATGAAGCGGCGGTCTCGCGATCATGCTCGACGCCTGCACAGCGAAGCCGGCCGCGTCGATTTGGCGCACGGCCTCCATGTAGTCGGCCAGAGGCGCGATCACGCTGGCGATGGCGGCGTCGAGCTGACTCTCCCGCTCGCGGAATGAGCCGAGCAAGGCGTCGAACAACTCGCGGCGTGTCTTGTCTTGCAGCTCGCGCAGCCGGTCGAGAAGCTTCCCCTCCAGCGCGTCGGCGCGCTCGACGGTCAGCTCGGCGGCGTCGCGCTCGCGCTCGATCTTCGCCAGCTCAGTGTCGGTCGCGTCGGCGGCAAGCGCAGACTGCCGGCGCTGAAAAGCAGTCGCGATGATTTGCTCCGCTGCGTCGCGTTCCGCGCGCAGCTTGGCGAGCGCCGTTTGCACTTCGGAGGCGGTCATTTCTGCGGGAGATTTTGCCTTGTCCCCGACGATTTTTTGCCAAAACGACATGGTGGCCCCTTTCTCAAATCCAGAAAAACACGCTTAAAATGCAACCGAACAAAAAACATTGCATCGCCCGGAATTATTGGCGTCGTCACATCAAATCTAAGATTCGCCGATAGCCGAGCGGCGAACCTTCGTTCAGATTGAGCACGGCGCGGAGCGCGCGCCGATGCGCCGATGCGCATGGGCCGGTTTGAGGGTAAGAAACGCGGGCATAGAGCGCGAGGTCGGTCGCAAACTTCCTCGCCGCGTTTGTTTTCTTGAGACCGCCGTAAAACTTTTGCGCGACCGCTCGGATAGCCCGATTGCGCGCCCCGACACGTTTGGCGTCGTCTTCCTCGATCTCCCGAGACCATCCGACCGCCGAGATCATCCGTAAAAGCGCGAGGCGATAGCGTCGGTCGGGTAGAGCCGCCATGATCTCGCTGAAAAGCGGCTCGTCTTCGTCATCGCCATAAAGGCTTGCTGGTGAGCTTTCCATGTCGGCGGCTACCACCCTACCGGCCGCCTCCGTTTCGGCGACAGGCGATAGGCTATCACCATGCTGCGAGGCCGTAGAATCGATCCTGGCGGGTTTGGTGAGGGCGGCGTTCATATCAGCGGCCCTCAGAAATACTTGTCTGCAACATCGGCCGGCGGCGTCGAAAGGCGAGCCCTATCGCTCGGCGTCATCGCGAGCGTCCCGCAGGCGGCGCGAATCTGACCCGCCAAGGCCGGCGTCATACCGGAGGGGTTCGCCCGCATCTTCAGCACAAGGTTGACGAGCACCTCGACGACGATCCTATCCGCCGCGTTGGCGACGTCGCGCGGAATCAGGGAGCTGATTTCGTCCCATGTCGCGCGCTTCGTCGCCTTCCAGCTAGCGGGCGCTGAACCGAGCGGCTCCGGGAGCTTGGCGTCCGGTGATGGCTTGGCTCCGTGTCTGTCCTTGCGATGCGTCCCCTGGATCACATGAAGGGCCGCCGGTTTTCGTGGGGTTGCCATATCTTAACTCCCGGATTTTCAGGTGACTTTTTACGCAGATAGGGTGGCGGCCGATTGCACTGGATGCTCACATTTGCGCACGAAAACCGCCTAGGAGGGGGGGGTGGGGTGTCCCTCGGGCCTGCCGGTCGATTGTTGGGCTCGCGGCGGCCGTCAGAAGATTCCTGGTCGTTTGTCCCAAACCACATGCTCGTCGTCGTCCGTGTCGGGGGACTCGGCGGCGCTCGCCTTCGTCATGATCTCGAACGGTGTCGCATGGCTGGGTCGGTCGGCAAGACGACCGACTGCGTTAGCGAGCGCGCCGATCATCGCGGCGATCTCCATTTGCGCATCGGCGAGACGATCTATCGCGGCGGCGATGGCGTCTTCATCTGCATTCGACATTGGCGTGTCCTTTCGGTTCATGCGTTGCGGCGTTACGATGACGGCGCGCGTCTAGCGCGCCTCGGCGCTCGGATATCGGCATGACGCATGACGCACATGACGCACTTTTCTTTATAGAAGGCCCTACACGTGTCCCTGGGTGCCATAGACAAGTGCGTCATGTGCGTCATGCGTCATTCCAATTTTTCAATGGCTTAACCCAAAATCGGCCTTTTTCGGTCCTTGGTCCTCTCTCCCATCCGATGCGCTCAAGCACGGTCGCAATCCGTCTTTGGTCAGCGGTTCCGATCTTTCCTTGCTCAAATCGCAGCGCATTGACGGCGCATTCGCCGACCGTGGTTTGCGTCTTGCCGGTGAGCCATCGCTCGATTGGCTCGCGCCATGCGTCGTCTTCGAATCTCGCTTCTTGTTCGGGCGCGATGGTCTCGGCTTCAAATGCGCGATCAGGCCACCATTGCGCGCCGCCGTGAAAGGCGGTGAAGGCTTCGGCGAATATCTGACTGCGATCTCGCGAAAGATCGTCGAGACGAATTTGGCCGCAACGGACAGGCCAGAACCTCCGCCCCCCGGTTTCGTCGCGAAGGTAGGTCGCACGGTTCGTTGTTCCGATAAAAACGCATTGGCGCTTTTCGTAAACCTCGCGCCGGCCATAGGACGGTCGATAGATTTCCTCTGAGCGCGAGATGAAACTTTTCAGCGTCTCGACTTCGGCCTTGGTTATCGAGGAAAGCTCGGCGATCTCGATAAGCCATTTGTCTTTGACATGCTGAGACACGTCCTTTCCGCCGCGAATGTCGGGAAGGGCGTCGCTGAAATAGTCGCCGCCTAGGATGCGGCAGGCTTCGGATTTTCCCGCTCCCTGTGGACCCTCCAGCACGAGCAAATAATCGGCTTTGCAGCCGGGCTCTACTATGCGCGCGACCATTGCGATGATGAACATGCGGCCAATTGCCGAGGCATAGGGCGAGCGCTCCGCGCCGAGATATAACGAGAGCCAATCGTCGAGCCTTTTTCGCTTGTCCCATCTCAAATCGAATAGCCAATCGCGAAGCGGATGCGACTTGCGATCTTCGGCGTGCAAGTCGATTGCGTCGCCGATTGACTCGCGTCCGACGCGCGGCAGGCCAAGGGATTGCAAATATCGCTGGACGCGCGCCACGTCGCGGTCATTCACGGGACGCGGGAAGCCATATTCGTCATCGGCTCCCGGAAGGCGCGCCGTCAGCATGGTCACGCGGGCCATTTCATCGCGGGCGAAGGCGTCCACAAGGCGCGGGTCGTTTTCAAGCGCTGTGACCGCGTTCGCAAGGTTTGCATAGGCGCGGCCGTTGTCGTCGCAAATGAGCTTGGAAAACCATGCGGGGCGGGGCTCTTTGGGTGAATTGGGAAAATCGACGACCGTCATTGCCGCGCCTCATCCGCCAGGAGGTCGAGGACAGCGCCGACGATGCCGGCCGGCTCTCCGGAGGCGTCGCGCGTCACAGCTGCGCGAATGGCCTCAAGAGGCATCCCGAACTGCGCCGCGATGCTCAGAGCCACGGCGGCGTCGCGTGCGGCGTCGGCGAGGTCGTTTGAGGCCCTCGCGGAGTCGGTGAAAACCTCGGCGAGCGCGCCGTCAGGGAATCGGCCGACTCCGACGACATATTTGCGATTTTGGAAGGTTAGATCGCGGACTTCATGCGACCGTCGATTCAGAAGCCGGCGACGGGCTCGCGGCAGGGTCGAGACGATCACGCGCGCGCCCTCCCCGTCGAGAGGAAGGCGGCGGCGATCACCTCGGCGTCGGCTAGCCGCGAGGCGGGCTCGGCGTCGCTAGACTGCGTTGCGCTTGTGGCCAGCTTGCCGTAATGTCCGACTTGAAGGTTCCTCGCCTTCTCTGTGCTAGTTTCGCCGCCGTCCGGTTGTCCAAGCCGGGCGGCGGCTTCATTTTCAGGATCAGGCGGCGACGGTTTGGGGCGAGGCGGCGGCCGGGGGTTTTTCCGGTTTGACAAAGGAAGTGAAAACCCTTGGCGATCAATGAGGGCTCCCGCGGAGGTTTGACACTCGAATCCCTTGATTTTTCGCGAGAGAAACGCTACCGCCACTCCGACCATGCGGCTTTCTGAATTGTTTGCTTCTGTCTCAAAATCCCCGG
>CAWFZD010000070.1:0-6291 GCA_963820145.1 uncultured Alphaproteobacteria bacterium | reverse complement strand
TGGCTGCGTTGTATTGGTCCTGAGCAAGCTGTTCGGCCCGGCGCAGCTCGGCGAGTTCTTCAAACGCCGCCAATATTGGGTCGCGGTCCGCCGCTTCCGCGAGCGCAAGGGTGGGAAGGCCGGCGGCGGGCGTCAGTGCGAGGCCGGCGGCGAAGGCGCGGCGCGTAGTCGTGGAATTTTTCATCCTATGGGCTCTCTTCTGTCAGGCCGCATTTTCGAGCGGCGCGGGGGGAAACTGTGAGGGGAAGCGCCAGCCGCCCCTCCCGTCAATTGGCGGGCTCTTGCCGCGATGCGCGGACCATGCGGACCATTCTGGCGAGCCGGCCTTGATCCAAACGCCCAGCGGTTCGGCCAGCGCTTCGGCCGGCGGCCTGGCGGCGGCGGTGGCGCGCCATCGCTCTTCGGAGAGCCAGCGGGGCGCCGAGGCGACAAAGCGCCTCTCACGTCCCGCGACGGCCGCGGCATAGGCCTTTGCGGCGGCGACGAGCTCGGCGGCGTCCGCGCCTTTCGCCACGGCGCGGCCGAAAGCCGCGCGAGCAGGAGCCATGGCGTCGTCTCCGCCGCCGCGCTTGGGAAACGCCCGCCAAAATTCTGCGAATCGATCACTCGCACGCGCCGCAGGCGCGGATTGAGAATCTGGATCTTGTTCTTTCTCTCCCGGCTCCGGCGCGTCACCTTGTGACGGTTCCTCGTCACGGGGAGGCGTCACAGCCACGTCGCGCCGTTCGCGCCAGCGCCGCGTCCGCTCGGCGCCGGGGAGAGGATCATCGCCAACCTCGCGCAGCGTCTGCCGGCGCTCCCACTGGACGGGACGAAGGCCGCCGTCGACTTCCTCGAGCAAGCCCGCGGCCGTCAATTCGTCCAGGCGGCGCGCCAGGGGCTTGCGACTGCAGCGCAGCAACCAGGCCAGCGCGGCAAGGTCGGGAAGACTCCCGCCGTTGCGCGAGGCGACGCACAATAGGTTGAACCAGGTGCGGAACGTCGCCGGCGCGAGCCGTTGCAAACGCGGATCGTCGAGCGAATCGTCAAAAATTTTGAACCATAGAGACACGGTCGCGCCTCCTATCGATCGCGGCGCCGCGGAACGGCGCGCGGCGCGGGCCCGGGCTCGGTCGCGATCATGACGGCCTCGGCGACGATCCACAGCGCGCAAAACAACGCCATGGGGATCAGCGGGATTAGATTTCGCCAGTCCACTGCAGCCTCCATTCGACAAGCGGGGAGCATTCGCCGAGACGATGGCCTCGGCGTCGGGTTGCTCGATCGAGCGGCTTGTGATATCTGAGCTATTAAATGATAGCTTGGCCCTTGTAAATAGTTGAGCTATCAAACGATAGGCTAACCATTATGCTTACGAGCGAACAGGTCCGCGCCGCGCGCGCCTTGCTGCGATTGGAACAGAAGGACTTGGCAAAGGACTCGGGCGTTTCGCTTCCGTCGATCCAACGGCTCGAGACCAGGCCCGGCCCGCTCGCGGCGCAGCCCCGCACGGTCGCCGCGATCCGCGCCGCCCTCGAGGCGGCGGGCGTCGAGTTCATCGCCGAGAACGGCGGCGGGGCGGGCGTGAGGCTCAGGAAGGGAGACGGTTAATAACTTCTCGTTCTGAGAACTTATTAACCGGGCGAAGATGATCGAATCACTGCTCCAATCGAAGATTCTCGGCGTCCTGCCGCAGAACAGCGAGCGCCCCATTCCGCCGAAGGAAATTTTCGAACGGCTTGGCGTCAATCACCCAACGGCAGGCCAGCGCGCGGCGCTCTCGCGATCTCTTTTGAGGCTATGCCGGCAGGGCAAAATCGTGACGTGCAATCCGCGTAGATGTCTTCAGGGTCAGCCCTATCTCTATCGCAAAGAGGCGACGCCGTCCGAATCGGTTTCGCGTTGACGCGATATTTTCTCATCACCCTTGTCGCTTTCCATCGCGCGCAGCGCGTCGATGATGGCGTCGACGACGCCGCGCGTCAGGTCGTCGTAAAGCCCGACGCAGGGAAAGCGCGCGCCGTTCGGATGCTCGAACATCGGCAATTCGACCAAGATGCGCCCCTCGAAATCGCGTCGCAGCTTGAGGCCTTGCAAGATGATCGCCACGCCGGCGATCTCAATCTCGACCGTCGCCAACGCCAGCACGCCGTCGCGGCAAATTTCCTCGATCGCGGCGGCGATTTCGACCTTCGTGCGTGTGCGCTTCAATGCGCCGACGCGCCGTGCAGGAGGCGCAGCCATTCCGGCGGAGCCGTTCGGCGCGCGCTTCAGGTCTTGCTCTTTCCGCCATCCAGCGCGCGCAGCCAATCCGGCCGCGGCGGCTTTTCGGGAGACGATGGCGGAGGCCGGTTGCCGAACTCTCTTATGTATTGCGTGCCAACCAATATCGCGATCTCTTGAATCAGGGCGCCTTGTCCTGACCAAAGATACTCTTGAATTTGAAGGACGGCGGGGATCAGTTCCTCCGGGATTTGCAGCGTTAAAGGTGGCCTGCTGATGATCGGCAAAACATGATCGCGTATTTCCGCCACGATGTAGTCAGCGGCCTTCGGATGCAACCCATCGGCAACGAGCCCCGCCCGGAGCCTGTCCATATCTTGCTCGAATTTAACCGCGGGAAGCTGATCGTTTGCAATAATCCGCTCTGACATTTTTCCATCCATCAATGCGCGGCTCTTGGCGCTCAACTTTATACAATTCCAAGATGCCCGCCTCGCCGCATCTCCTTGGCGAAACTCTTCATCAGCTGCGGCCCGTTGCGATTGAAGAAATCAGCCACGCCCGACGCGTCGACAGCGTTTATAACAGGCGCAAAATGATAGTTGTGGCTTTGCGCGACTCCGCCGCCGAGCGACGCTTGCCCGCTGCGGATCGCGGCGGCGGGCCCGGCGGGCAGGATCATCTCGCTGGGGTGGATGAGCGCCGGAAAGCCGCCCTTGCCGTCGAAGTTGCCCTTCGAGGGGACGCTCCAGGAGCCCGTGTCGAAGGCGAGCAGCGCGCCGAGGCCAGTAAATACGCCGCCGAGCGAGATGCCGCCGGAAGAGGCCGCCGCGCCGCCGAGCGCGGAGGCCGCGCCGCCGAAGAGACCGCCCAATTGGCCGTTCTGGCCGCCGAGCCCGAGCGCATTGCCGAAAAGCCCCTGGCCCGTCAGCACGCCCGAGAGCAGGCTTTTGAGGCCGCTCGAGGCGAGGCTCTGCAAGAGCTGCTTCAAGACCTTGTCGAGCTTCTCGCCCTTGACGATGGCGCTGTCGAAGGCGCTTTCGATCGTGCCGGCGAAGCCCGTCATCGCCGAATTGATCTCCTGCTGCAACGCCTTGATGTCGTCGAGCTGCTTCTTGTATTTCCCTTCGGCCGTCGCCAGCTCTTCGACCTTCTGGCGCTCGGCGTCGGTGAGCGCGCGCCCCTCCTTGCGCGCCGCCGCCTCGGCCGCCGCCAAGGCGACCGCCTTCTGGCGCTCGACATTTCCCTTGCCCCAGGCGTCGAGCTCCGCCTTCGCGGTCTCCGCCGCCTTCTGCAGGCTTTCGAGATAGCTTTTGACTTCGGTCTTCGCCTTGCTGGCGGCGGCCGTGTCCGGCTCGTAGCTCTCGTAACGCTTGCGCGAGGTTCCAGCGTCAAGCTTCGGGAATCCCGCCTCGCTTTCCGGGATGAGGCCGCGGCCAATATGACCGCCCGCAGACGGCGCCAAAACCTTCGGGGAGGGCTGCCCCTTTTCATCAAGCAGGGCGCGCAGCGCATCCCCGGGCGAAAGGTTCCTGAGAAGCTCCAGCGCAGCATTCGCCGCCTTGGCGAGGTAGACGGAGATTTCCATAAAATCGACTTTGATTTGTCCGACTTTGACCCCGAGAGGCGCCATGGCGGACATGAGCCTCGTCTCCGCTGCAACCGCCGCCACGTCAATTTTGCGCTGAAGCTCTTCGGCTTCGTGTACGGCTCCATCTTTTAGGTCGACGCCGGCGGCGCGGGCAGCGTCGCGAAACTTCTCCATGCTGATCTCGCCGTTCATGACGGCCCGATAGAACTGCTCTCCTTTAGCTTCGGCGTCTTTTCCCGAGCCAAAAAGCATGGACGCGAGGTCCATTCCCTCCTCACGCGGCAGCTTGCGAATTTCTTGCGCGACGAGATCGATCGCCTGCCCGACCGTTGTTTTTGCCGTGTCGAGCACCTTCAGGAAGGGCTTGTCGACGAGTTCGATCTTCTCCTTGAGTTCACGCTGCTGCGGCGCAAAGGCTTCGACCTGCTTGTTCGCCTCCGCCAGGCCTTTTGCCATCGCCGCAGCGTCTATGCCGAATCGCGCGCCGAGTATCTCGCGCCCTTCAGCTCATTGGCGCGCAGCGCCGTGAGCGCATCAGCTCCCCGAGCTTGACGAGCTTTTCCTGCGTCGCCGATCCGGCGAAATAGACGAGCGCGCCGCCGGCCGCCGTCAGCCCCGCGGCGATGAGCGGCATCCTCGCGCGCAGCGATCGCGCCGAGCGCCTGCAGCGTGCCGCCCGCGCCGTTGGGACCGGAGCCAAGGACTTGCCCGATGCGGCCGCCCTCCATCGCCAGGCCGCGAAAGAGTTGCTGCCGGCCGCCAGCTCGTCGAAGAGCGCGCGCGAGATATGCGCAAGCTCCATCGCCTGTGTTCGGTTGATGCCGAGAGCCTGTGAATGCGCGTTGACGTGCCCGGAGCCGTCGCGCATCGCCTTGTTGAGACTATCGAGCTCGCGCTTTGCTCCCGCCGCGCCAGACGCCGCGGCGCGCAGGGCTTTCGACAGATTGTCATTCGCCGCGCCGCCGCTCTTCGCCGCCTCCTGCGCGAGCTTCTTCAGCTCGGCGTTAAAACTCGACCCGCGCCTTGGCGACGGCGACCGCCGATTGCAGCCCGGCCGTGTCTCCGCCGAAGCGGATGGTAAGGGAGGATTCGCCGGCCATCGTTCAGTCCTTCAAAAAAGCGCGCCGATCGCTCTCGCGCGAGACCCTCATGCTCTGCCGGAAATTTTGCGCCCGCAGAACCGATCTTTCGACTCAAGCATGGTGAAGGCCGCGCCGTCGAGCGCAAGGAGCCCGCCGAGGGACGCTCGCACATCCTCATCGTGCAAAACCGAGCGCAATATTTCGAGTCCGTTTTGCATCGCTGTGGCGTCCTTGTGGGCCATGCGCTGCGCTTGAGCCGATGCGTCGACCGCGTCGACGAATTGAAGCCAGCTCGCATCGAGTTTGCGCGTCACGCTATCAGCCCCTTTTGGAATTCGAGGCGCGGCGCAGGATTTCGCCAGCGCCGCGCCTCTCTCCGATCCGCGCGCGAAGGACTAGCGCGCTCTCCGGCCGCGTCGACGTGCTCAAACGCCGCCGCGGCGAAGCCTTTCAATCTCTAGCGTGCGCCGCGTCGCTTGCGTCGCGCTGTCGTTTTCGTAAAGCAGCGCCGACATGCGTAATACGCGTCGCTCTGCTATCTCTTTCAGAGCCGGGCCAAGTATGCGGAGTCCCCTGAAGCGACCGCAGATAATCCGCGTCGATCTCGTCTCCCTTCGCGCGCAGCTCGGCGA
This sequence comes from uncultured Alphaproteobacteria bacterium, assembly GCA_963820145.1. Lineage (GTDB taxonomy): Bacteria > Pseudomonadota > Alphaproteobacteria > Rhizobiales > Beijerinckiaceae > Methylocystis. Next base: position 784 of record CAWFZD010000070.1, on the reverse strand, counting down.
GGTCCGCCTCGCGTTCGGCCTGCGTCGTCATGCGCGAGCGCGAATAGGAGCGCGAGCCTGGGATAGGATCGCTGCATAACGACCGCTTCCGGGTTGCATGGTATGCTCACGAAGCTTAGTTCCAAAAGCTCCCAGCTTTTGAACTCGGCGTAGCCGCCGCCGCTTCGTGGCTCCACGTCAGCGGTTCCGAGCTGATCGAGCAGGCCGAAACGACCCCGTTTTTCACGAGGCCGAGCCATTCGTCGGATAGCCTCGACGTTCCTTTCGGCGGGAACGTAACAAGCGCTTCGACTCGGTTGCTTTTCAGTTCTACTTCGGCAGTCGGCAATTGGGTCCCGTCGCATCGTGATTTGCGAGCACGATCGGATTTTTCTTATAGGCCGAGATTTCGCATCCAAGCGGGATCATTGAATCGCCAACTCGATCCATAGTTGGCGTCGAGGCGATGATGTGACCTGTGCTCGTTGACGCCATATTCCTTCAGGAGGGTGCTATTGAATTTCGCGATTCTCAGGTTCGCTCCCTTAGCTCGCTGCGCCGGCGGCGATGAGCGCCGCGGCCTCGGCGCTGTAAAAAGTGACGACAGCTCCAGGCGCGAATGTCACGCTCTCCAAAAAACTTTCGTTGACGGCGTCCAGCCGCCGCGGTCGGACTTCAGCCGAAACGCGCGGCCAATCTTTTGGGGGATTTCGGACGTAGGCATTTGCGCCGATCGTTACGCTCCGCGTCGTGAGAAAATTGTCGCCGGATAATGTGGCGATGATCGACGCCCCGCTGACCGTTC
>CAWFZD010000069.1:0-67863 GCA_963820145.1 uncultured Alphaproteobacteria bacterium | reverse complement strand
TCACATTGCTGTCGACCCGTGGCAAGCTCCCGCATAAGACGCATGAGCTACGGAATCGAAGTAAGGAGCACCCGTCATGATCACGCTTTATTGCTTTGGACCGTTTCAGGGACTTCCCGACGCCAGTCCCTTCGTGCTGAAGGCGATGGTGTTGCTCAAACTCGCGGGGCTCACTACAAAGAGGACCACAACGGCCTCATGCGCGCGCCGAAAGGCAAACTTCCCTACATCGACGACGATGGCGTCATTGTCGCGGATTTCGACGTTGATCCGCGATCACCTCGAAAAGACCAAGGGGATCACTTCGACGCGCATCTGAGCGCCGAGCAGCGCGCCGTGGCTTGGGCGGTCGAAAAACTCTGCGAGAATCACCTGTATGATTTCATCGTGAAGAGTTGCTGGGTCGACGACGCCAATTTCAACAAGGGCACGGCGAAGTTCTTCAACAGCGTTCCTGCGCCGATACGGCCGATCGTGATTTTTCTCGTGCGGCGCAAGATCGCGAAAACGTTGTATCTTCAAGGCGCCGGCAGATTTAACGACGCCGAGGCGGATTTCCTGGCGCAAAAGGATATCGACGCGCTGGCGACGCTGCTTGGCGACAAGCCCTATTTTTTTGGCGACGAGCCTTGCGGCGCCGACGCGACGATTTTCGGTTTCGTCGCCGGCCTTTTGTGGCCGGGCAATGAGTTCACCGCGCTCAGGCGATGCAGGCGCACGCCAATCTCGTCGCCTACCGCGACCGCATGATGCAAAAATTTTTTCCGACTTTCGCGTCAGCCTGACATGTGCGCCGCCGGAGGTGACGCGCGGGAGCTTCAAATTATGATTGTGTTGAAACCTGCGAACTGTGAAATCGCCGCGATAATGGCGGGCCGGTTCCCTCCTCCTGAGGAGGCCCCGCAGGGGCCGTCTCGAAGGATGGGTCGCAGGCGGGCGGATCGGAAGCGCGTCATGTCGGAGGCAAGCGTCTACATCGTGCTTTGCAGTGATCGCAGCTACTATACCGGAATCACGCGCCGCGAAGTGGAGGAGCGGCTGGGCGAGCATAATCAGGGGATGATCGCGACTGCTATACTTTCGCGCGGCGACCCGTTCGCCTAGTCTACAGTGAATATTTTGATCGCATCGACGAAGCAATCGCAACCGAGCGGCGCGTCAAGGGTTGGTCCCGCGCCAAAAAGGAAGCGCTCATTCGCCGCGAATATGCCGCCCTGCCGCGCCTTGCGACGCGGAGAAGTTCGTCTCGTAGCGCGGCGCCCTTGACGACGCCCGCTACGCGGGCTCCTCAGGGTGAGGGAACTCATCAGCCTGCGGGGTTGAAAAGGGAACAGTAGCGACTTCCTTAGTTGTCTTGCCTACTGCTCATCCTGCGGAGTTTCGAATCGCAGGACAAGGGAGCCAGCCAAGCTGAACTCAGCCCCAAATATTTTTGCCAGGAGCCTGCCATGAACCTGCAAAACTTCCGATTCTGAGACCGGCGCCGAAGGCGTCGCGCTGCTGACCTGGGACATGCCCGGCCGCTCGATGAACGTCATCACCGAAGAGGTGATCGTCGAACTGGCGAAAGTTGTGGAGCGTGTGGCGGGTGACGCGGCGATCAAAGGCTGCGTCATCGCGTCGGGCAAAAGCAGCTTCTCCGGCGGCGCCGATCTCTCCATGCTGCAAAAGAGCCGCGAGGCCTACGAAACCGCGCGCAGCGAGCAGGGGCCGGAGGTCGCGAACGAAGCTCTTCTTCGAGGGTGCTCGAAAGCTCTCCGACCTCTATCGGCGGCTCGAAACCTGCGGCAAGCCTTTTGCGATCGCGATCGACGGCGTGTGTCTTGGCGGCGCCTTCGAATTCGCGCTCGCTTGTCATCATCGCGTGCTCGCCGACAACGACAGCACGAAGGTCGGTCTGCCGGAGATCAAAGTCGGGCTTTTTCCCGGCGGCGGCGGCACCCAGCGCGTCGCCCGTCTGCTGCCAACCGGCGACGCGCTTGCAATTCCTGTTCAAGGGCGAGCAGACTTCAAGGCCAAGGTCGCCAAGGCGGCGGGTCTTGCGCATGAGCTTGCGCCGGAGAGCGAAATTGTCGACCGCGCGAGCGCCTGGATCTTGGGCGGCGGCAAAGCCGTCGCGCCTTGGGACCATAAGGATTTCAAGACGCCCTCGGGAAGCGTGTTCTCTCCTGGCGGCATGATGATCTGGCCGCCGGCCAACGCCATCTATCGCCGCGAAACATACGACAACTATCCCGCCGCGAAAGCCATTCTGCACAGCGTCTACGAGGGCCTGCAGCTCGACATGGATCAGGCGCTCACCGTCGAGGCGCGCTGGTTCGCGCATATTCTGCGCTTCGAAGAGGCAGCGGCGATGATCCGGACGCTGTTTCTTTCCAAGGGCGAGCTTGAGAAAGGCGCGCGTCGACCCAAAGAAATCCCGCCGACGAGCCTCAAGAAGATCGGCATTCTCGGCGCCGGATTTCATGGGCGCGGGCGTCGCCTATGTGAGCGCCGTGAACGGCCTCGAAGTCGTTCTCATCGACCGCGATCAGGAAAGCGCCGACCGTGGCAAGGCAGCTGTCGATCAAACTGATTTCCGGCCAGGTTACGCGCGGCACGCGCGACGGCTGCGGACAAGGAAGCCTTCTGCCGCGCGCGATCGAGGCGACGCCGGACTACGGACACCTCAAAGGCTGCGATCTCATCGTCGAAGCCGTATTCGAGGATCGCGCGGTGAAGGCCGAAGCCGACGAAGCGCGCACAGGACGTCGTCGGCGCCGGATGTGATCTTCGCCTCCAACACTTCAACCCTGCCGATCACTTCGCTCGCCGCAAACCTTCGCGCGTCCCGATAATTTCATCGGCATCCATTTCTTCTCGCCGGTCGAGAAGATGCTGCTGGTCGAAATCATTTTCGGCAAGGACACGGGCGATCTGCGCTCTGGCGACGGCGCTCGATTTCGTGCGCATCGAGAAGTAAGACGCCGATCGTGGTGAACGATTCGCGCGGCTTCTTTGCCTCGCTGCGTGCTGAATTATGTCCGCGAAGGGCACATATGCTGCTCGAGGGCGTGCCCCCGGCGATGATCGAAAATATCGCCCGGATGGCGGGCATGCCGGTAGGGCCGCTTTCTCTCAACGATGAAATCGCGCTTGACCTCGCCTGGAGATTTTGCTCGCCGCGAAGAAGGATCTTGGCGATGGGGCGGCCGATCCGGCGCAGGAGCGCGTGCTTGGATTTCATGGTCGAGCAGCATGGGCGCTTCGGACGAAAGAACGGCAAGGGCTTCTACGACTATCCGGCAAGCGGCAAGAAGACGCTTTGGCCGGGCCTCGCGGAACTCGCCGCAGAGGAAGCTCGATCCAGACACGCTCGATGTTGACGGATCTGGAGCGGCGTTTCCTTGTCGTTCAGGCCGTTGAAGCGGCGCGCACCATGGCCGACGATGTCGTCGTCGATCCGCGCGAAGCGGATGTCGGCTCGGTGCTCGGCTTTGGGTTCGCGCCCTTCACGGGCGGCGCGCTGTCCTACATCGACGGCATGGGGGTCGAGCGCCTTCGTCGAGCTGTGCGACGCCCTGACTGCGAAATACGGCCCGCGCTTCGCGCCGCCGCAATTGCTGCGCGAAATGGCGGCGAAAGGCGAAACCTTTTATGGGCGTTTCGGCGCGAGGGCGCAAGCGGCGTGATCGAGCAAGCTTCCTCTCCCCCGCCTTTTGCGGAGATAGGGGGAGCCGATTGCGCGATCATCGGCGCCGGGCCGGCGGGGCTCATGGCCGCGGATACGCTCTCGCGTGCGGGCGCTCGCGTCACGGTCTACGACCATAAGCCGAGCGCGGCGCGCAAACTGCTGATGGCCGGGCGCGGCGGCCTCAACATCACGCATAGCGAACCCTTGGACGTTTTTCTTATCCGCTATGGCGCTGCGCGCGAGCGTTTGACGCCTGTCATACGCGCATTTTCTCCAGAGGCTTTGCGCGACTTCTGCGCAACGCTCGGCGAGGAGAGCTTCGTCGGCTCCAGCGGCCGCGTGTTTCCGAAAAGTTTCAAAGCCGCGCCGCTGCTGCGCGCGTGGCTCGCCAGGCTTTCCGCTCAGGGCGTGCGATTCGCGATGCGGCGGCGCTTCGAGAAATTTGGCGTCGCGCGCGAACTCATATTGCGCGATGCGAAGGGCGAAGCGTTTGCGATTTCGCCGGACGCCGTAGTGTTCGCGCTCGGCGGCGGCTCCTGGCCGCGGCTCGGCTCAGACGGCGGCTGGGCTGAAAGCTTCGTCGCCGCCGGCGTCGACGTCGCGCCGCTGGCGCCGGCGAATCGCGGCGCACTCATCGCCTGGAGCGATTTCTTTCGCGACAGTTTCGAGGGCCAGCCGATCAAGACCGTCGCGCTGCGGCATGGCGAGACGACAGCGCGCGGCGATGTCGTCGTGACGCGCGCAGGTCTCGAAGGCGGGCCCGCCTATGCGCTGGCCTCGCGTCTGCGCGAGGACGTCGTGCGAAACGGGACAGCGACGCTGCGTCTCGATCTGCGTCCCGACGCCGACGCCGGCCTGCTCGCACAAAAATTACAGCGGCGCGACGCCAAGCAATCGCTCGCCACCGCTTTGCGCAAGACGCTGAACCTGAGCAAGCTCGACGTCGCTCTGCTGCATGAAGCGCGCCCGCAAGGTTTGCCGCGTGAAGACCTCGAACTCGCGGCGCTCGTCAAAGGCGTTCCCTTGCGCGTCGACGGCGTCGCGGATTTTGCGCGCGCGATCTCCACGTCGGGCGGCGTGAAATTCGAAGCGCTCGACGACGCCTTGATGCTGAAATCTCGCCCCGGCGTCTTCATCGCCGGGGAGATGCTGGACTTTGACGCGCCGACCGGCGGCTATCTGCTGCAGGCGGCCTTTTCCACGGGCTTCGTCGCGGGGCAGGGGGCGGCGCGGTTTTTGGGGCTGCAGGCTCAAGCCTATTTCCCTCCTGAAGTGATCGGTAAACGATCCGCGCCGTCGCCTTGTTCACGCCCGGGGTTTTCTCGAGATCGGACAGCGCGGCGCGCGCGATCGCCTTGGCCGAACCGAAGGCGTGCAGCAGCGCGCGCTTCCGCGCCGGGCCGACGCCGGCGATCTCGTCGAGCGGGTTTGTGACGAAGTCCTTTTTTCGTTTGCGCGCGATGCGTGCCGATCGCGAAACGATGCGCTTCGTCGCGCAGCCGCTGCACGAAATAGAGCGCGGGGTCGTGCGGCGGCAGACGAAACGGCTCGCGCCCCGCGACAAAAAAGGTCTCGCGGCCGGCGTTGCGATCGGCGCCTTTGGCGATGCTGGCGATGACGACACCCTCGACGCCGGATTGCGCGAGCGCGTCCCGCGCGACGTCGAACTGACCACGGCCGCCGTCGATCAGCACGAGATCGGGCTTCGTCGGAAAGGCCTCGGGGTCGGTTTCCGCCTCGTTCTCCTTGGCGAGACGCGCGAAGCGGCGTGAGAGCACCTGCCGCATCATCGCGTAATCGTCGCCGGGCGTCAGCGCATCCATGGCGATGTTGAAGGTGCGGTAATGCGTTTTCATGAAGCCGGAAGGGCCGGCGACGATCATCGCGCCGATCGCCTGCGCGCCGCCGGTATGCGAATTGTCGTAGACTTCGACGCGGCGCGGCGTCGATGCAAGTCCGAAAGCGGCGCCGAGCGCTGTAAGCAGCTTTTGCTGACTTGGATCTTCGGCGAGTTTTCGTCCGAGCGTCTGGCGGGCGTTGCTGCAGCGCGTGTTCGACGAGCTCGCGCTTTTCTCCCCGCTGCGGCGTCAGCACCTCGACGCTGCGCATAGGGCGGCCCAGCGCCGTCGCGGGCGACGAGCTTTTGGCGCGAACGTAGAGCGCATCCTCCAGAATGTCGTGGTCCTCGATCTTGTGCGAGAGCAGCACGAGCGGCGCCGACGGATGTTCGCCGTAAAATTGCGCCAGGAACGCCGACAGCACTTCCTCCTCCGAAAGGCTTTGATCGGCGCGCGGAAAATAGGCGCGGTTGCCCCAGTTCTGAAAGGCGCGGAAAAAAAACGCCTCGATGCAGAAGCTGGCCCGCCTCCTTGGCGATGGCGAAGACGTCGGCCTCTTCGACGCTGCGCGGATTGATTCCTTGCGCGCCCTGGATCGCGGAGAGCGCCGAGATGCGGTCGCGCAGCCGCGCGGCGCGCTCGAACTCCAGATTTTCCGCGGCTTGCGTCATTTCGGCGGCGAGCCGCTCGCGCACGGCGCGGCTCTTGCCGGTCAGAAAATCGCGCGCCTCGCCGACGAGCTCGGCATAATCGGCGATGCTGATCTCGCCGGTGCAGGGGCCGGCGCAGCGCTTGATCTGATAGAGCAGGCAGGGCCGCGTGCGGTTCTCGTAAAAGGAGTTCGGCGCAGGAACGCAACAGAAAGGCGCGCTCCATCGCGTTGAGCGTGCGGTTGACCGCCCAAACGCTGGCGAAAGGCCCGAAATAATCGCCCTTGCGGACTGCGCGCGCCGCGATGTTTGCCGATCTGCGGCCGCGACATGCTCGCGCGCGATGAGGATATAGGGGAAGGACTTGTCGTCGCGCATCAGCACGTTGAAGCGCGGCTTCAGCTGCTTGATGAGATTGGCCTCGAGCAGCAGCGCCTCGGTCTCGGTCTCGGTCGAGACGAACACCATGTCGGCGGTCAGCGCGATCATCCGCGCGATGCGGTTGGCATGGCCGGCGAGGCGGGTATAGCTCGCGATGCGCTTGCGCACGTTCTTGGCTTTGCCGACATAGAGCACGTCGCCGTTCTCGGCGATCATGCGATAGACGCCGGGCCCGTTCGGCGCATTCTTCCAGTGCCGCTTGATGACCGCGACGCCGCGCTTCACGCTTTCCGGCGCGTCGTCGAGGCTCGCGGCCTCACCTGAGCCTTCGCTGTCCTCGATGGAAGCAAGTTCTTCCTCCTCGAAGATTTCCTCTTCGGGCGCGTCGTCGATCCTTGTTGCAGCCATCTTCGAAATTTATGCCCGCGCGAGGAAGATGAAAAGAGCGAGAAGAGAGCGTCGGCGGGCTACACCAAATTTCGCGAAATTAACTAAAATTTGCGACTTCGCATTAACCCGCGCGCGCAATTCTGCCCGCATGTCTCGTCGCTCGTCGCCTCTCCTGCTTCTGCCGCCGCTGGCGCTCGCCGCCGCGATGTCGGGCTGCTCGGTCGCGGTCAAGCCGCAGCGGCCGGCCTGGCGCACCGAGGCCGAAAACGCCTGTCTCGCCGAGCGGCGCGTGCGCCCGTCCGCCTATGTGGAGGTCGCCGCCGAGCTCGATGGGCCCGGCATCTGCGGCATGACCCGGCCGTTCAAGGTCACGGCGCTGCAGGGAGGCGCGGTTTCCTTCAACGCCAAGGCGACGCTCGACTGCTCTATGGTCGCAGAACTCGACCAATGGCTCGCCGACGTCGTGCAGCCGGCGGCGCAGGCGCGGTTCGGGACCAGCGTGACGCAGATCAACTCGATGGGCTCCTACGCCTGCCGCGGCATGAACAATCAGCGCGGGGCGCCGCTTTCCGAGCATTCCTTCGGCAACGCTCTCGACATCGGCGGCTTCGTGCTCGCGGACGGGCGCGTCGTTTCGGTCGTGCATGATTGGACGCATGGCGATTATGCCGCGCGCGCCTTCTTGATGGATGTGCACGGCGGCTCCTGCCAGCATTTTTCGACCGTTCTGGCTCCAGGCTCCAACCCTTTCCATTACAATCATATTCACGTCGATTTGGCGATGCACGGACGCTCGAGCCGGCATATATGCAAGCCGGCGCCGCATGAAATCGCCGCCCCCGAGCCGCAGCTCCCGCCGGTGCTGGCCGCCAAGGGCCCGACGCCGACTGAAGACGAAGACGGCGACACGGGCGAAAACCTGCCGCGCGCGGCCTTTGAAGGGCAGAGAAACGAGGCCATCGAAGGACTTGGCGCGCCTGTGCCGCCAAGACGCGACGCCAAGTTCTGAATTTTTGCGACAAGACACCGGTTAATTATCCAAAGCGGTCGAAATCGGCTGGAGGCCTATTTCCAAATGGCAGTTTTATGACTATTTTTAACCTAGGAATATTTTGCAGCGCAATATAAGGTCGAGCAAAGCTTCACCCAATTCGCTGTAGGCAGGATCGAGGCGCGTCGCGTGCAGAGCGCCAGCGCGATGGAGTGCGTCAAATGGATAGGTTTTCCTATCAGGTCTATGAAATGCTGCATCTGGCTTTCGCGCCGGCGCGGGCGCTGTCAGAGATGACGACGCACTATATCAAAAATGCGCATATGCCTGTCAGCCAGTCGCCTTTCGCACGCAATATCCTCGCCTATGCGGAACTCTTCGAGCGCATGACGCGGCGCTACGGCAAACCCGTGTTCGGCTTGGACACGACGGTGGTCGAGGGCGAAACCATTCCGATCGTCATCGAGCCGGCGTGGTCGAGGCCGTTCTGCCAGCTGCTGCGCTTCACTCGCGTGTTTCCGGGAGCTGCGCCGCGGCAGTCGAAGCTGCTCATCGTCGCGCCGATGTCCGGCGATTATGCGACGCTGCTGCGTGGAACCGTGGAAGCCTTCCTGCCGACGCATGACGTCTATGTCACCGATTGGAGCGACGCGCGCTCCGTCCCGTACGCCGACGGACGCTTCGATCTCGAGGATTACATCGACTATCTCGCCGAGATCATGACGCATCTCGCGACGACTGGCGAGAAGACGCCCGTGCATACGCTCGGCGTCTGTCAGGCCTCGGTGCCGCTCATCAGCGCGATCGCGACGATGGAGGCGAAGGGCGACCCAAATGCGCCCGAAAGCATGGTGCTCATGGGCGGGCCGATCGATCCGCGCGTCAATCCTACCGCCGTCAATCGCCTCGCCGTCAAGCGCGGCATCGGCTGGTTCAAGCAGCATTGCATTCATACCGTGCCCTTTCCGAACGCCGGCATGGGTCGCCGCGTCTATCCCGGCTTCCTGCAGCTGTCTGGCTTCATGGCGATGAACATCGAGCGGCATGTCTCCGCGCATGTCGAAATGTTCAACCATCTCGTCGAGGGCGACGGCGACAGCGCCGAGCGTCATCGCGACTTTTACGACGAATATCTCGCGGTGATGGATCTGACCGCCGAATTCTATTTGCAGACGGTCGAGGAAATCTTCGTCAAGCACGCGCTCGCCAAGGGGAACTCCGTCATCGCGGCGAGCGCCTCGATCTTTCCGCGATTCGCAACACGGCGCTGTTCACCGTCGAAGGCGAGAAGGACGACATCTCTGGCGTCGGCCAGACCTATGCCGCGCACAGGCTTTGTCCGAACATCGCCGAGACGCGCCGCCTGCACTATGTGCAGGAGGGCGTCGGCCATTACGGCGTCTTCAACGGCTCGCGCTTCCGCAAAGAGATCGCGCCGCGCATCAAGGACTTCTTCGCGGCAATGGAAGAGCGCGTCGAAGCGATGGCCTAGAGCGAAATCCGAAAAAGTTGATAGACTTTTTCGATCAGAATTTGCTCCAGCATTTTGATTTTGGAGCGATTTCTTATCGACCGAATGAGTTCATCCGGTCGATAAGCGCTCTAAGGCTCACGCCTCAAGCGAACGCCGCCATGCGACAAGACCGGCGGTCGACGGGTCGAGCGTTGAAATATCCGCGGCCTTATCGGCGACGATGGGCGCCAGCCGGTTGGCCAGTTCCTTGCCGAGTTCGACGCCCCATTGGTCGAAGGGATTGATGTCCCAGATGACGGATTGCACGAACACCTTGTGCTCGTAGAGCGCGACCAGCCGTCCGAGCGAACGCGGATCGAGTTTCTTGTAGAGCAGCGTGCTCGACGGTCGGTCGCCGGAAAAGACCTTGTGCGGCGCGAGCCGCGCGACGTCAGCCTCCGAGCGTCCTTCCTTGCGCAGCAGCGTCTGCGCCTCTTCGAGCGTTCGACCCCGCATGAAAGCTTCGCTTTGCGCGAGGCAATTGGCGAACAGCAGATCGTGATGATGCGCGTCCGCGGCGACCGCTTCGGCGGCGACGAGGAAGTCGATCGGCGTGACGTCCGTTCCCTGATGCAACAGCTGGAAGAAGGCGTGCTGGCCGTTGGTGCCGGGCTCGCCGAAAATCACCGGGCCGGTGGCGCAGGCGACGGCCGAGCCGTCGCGCGTCACGGATTTGCCGTTCAACTCCATGTCGAGTTGCTGCAGATAGGCGGGAAAGCGCGCGAGCCGCTGATCGTAAGGGATCACCGCAAGCGCGCCGCGACCCAAGGCATTGCGGTGCCATGTGCCGAGCAGGCCCATCAGCGCCGGGATGTTTTTATCGAGCGGCGCTTGGCAAAAATGTCTGTCGATCTCATAGCCGCCGCGCATAAACTGCATGAAATTGTGTTCGCCGATGAAGATCGCCAGCGCGAGGCCGATCGACGACCACAAGGAATAGCGACCCCCGACCCAATCCCAGAAGCCGAACACGCGCGCGCTGTCGATGCCGAAGGCGGCGACCTTGTCGAGCCGCGTCGAAACGGCCGCGAAATGTTTGCCGACCGCCGCTTCGCCGAGCTTTTCCGCGACGAGCGCGCGGGCGCTGGCCGCATTGGCCATCGTCTCTTGCGTCGTGAAAGTTTTCGACGAGACAATGAAGAGCGTGCGCGCAAGATCGAGCGGCGCGAGCGTGTCGGCGAGATCGGCCCCGTCGACATTGGCGACGAAATGCGCGCGCGGCCCTTCGCCGCGCCACGGCGACAGCGCGCGCGTCGCCATGGCGGGACCAAGATCGGAGCCGCCGATGCCGATATTGACGACATCCGTGAAACGCTCGCCGGTCGCGCCGAGGATCCCGCCGCTGCGCACGCTCTCCGCAAAGGCCAGGGTTTTGGCGCGCTCGGCCTCGATCGCGGGGCGCATGTCGACGCCCTCGACCAGGATCGGATCGCCGGAGAGATCGCGCAGACCCATGTGCATCGCCGCGCGCCCCTCGGTGGCGTTGACGGCTTCCCCGGAAAACAGCGCTGCGCGCCGCGTTTCGAGGTTTCGCGCGCGCGCGACCGCAAGCAGAAGGTCGAGCGTTTCGCGCGTGACCTTGTGCTTGGAAAAATCGAACAAAAGATCGTCGACGACGACCGAGAATTTTTTGAAGCGCTCGGGATCCTCGGCGAAAAGATCGCGAATATGGACTGAGCCGAGCGTCTGGGCATGTGCCTTCAGAGCCTTGAAAGCGGAGGCGACGGCGGGATCGGTCATGAACGGGCCCTTGTGAAATGTGATTCCGGCGCGATCATAGCAAAACGGCGATGACGGATCGACGAAGGGTTTACGTCGACAATGATTGCGGGCCCTGCGCTTTTAACGGCGAGACGCTGGAAACGCTGAACCGGCGCAGGCCTCGCCACCGGCTTTTTGCGTCGCGTCGCGCCGCCCCGGCGGCTCAGGCGCGCTGTACGCCACGCAAAAAAGCCACGGCTCGCAGTCTCAGGCTGCGGTCGATCCGATCAATGCGGCTCTTCAAATCCGAATATTGCGCGCGGGCGTCTGCGAGCTCCTGCGCCTCGTAAAGCTTTTGCTCCAGCGCCTCCCGCAACTTCTGCGCCTCGCGCTCGGATTCATTCATTTTTTTTCGCAGAAAGCCGGCTTCCGCCTTGGCGTTTTCCTCGCGCAAGACAAGGCAGTCGCCGACCACGAGGAAATCGAGGGCGGCCTCGAAGAAGCCGCGCAAAGCGTCTTCGGCAGTGCTGACGATCGGCTCTTCGTGAATGTTGAAGCTGGTGTTCACCAGGACGCCGGAGCCGGTAAGCCGTTCATATTCGGTCAACACCTCATGAATGAAGCCATTTTGCGCACGCGTCGCGAGCTGCGGTCGCGCCGTGTGATCGAGATGGACGACCGCGGGGCCTTCCTGCAACGCAGCTTCGCGGCAAGGCGCCGTAATCGTCATGAATTGCGCAGCGCGAAGCGCGTTCGCCGGCAGCGCGAAATATCGATGCGCATCCTCTTCGCGCACCACCGGGGCGAAGGGCATAAATTCGCTTCGCCGCAGCCTATGGTTCAGATCGTCGTTGACTTCCTTATGCTTGGCGCTCGCCAAAATGCTGCGGTTGCAAAGCGCACGTGGTCCGAATTCGCACTTCCCTCTGGCGATGGCGCCGATTTCGCCGCGCGCAAGCCGCTCGGCGACGGCGACCGCCAGCCCATCGGGTTTTGAGAAGCAAACCTCGAATGCTTCCAGCGTCGCCTGCGCGTTGTCCACGCTTGGGCCAAGAAACATGTGGTCGATCGGCGCGCCGGCGATCTTTTCGCGCTCGAACCGCGCCTGCCAGGCGGCGCCGGCGGCGGCGCCGTCGTCCGTCATCGCCGGAAAGACGAAGAGCCTTTCGACGTCCAGATTTGAGACGCGTTGATTGATCTTCACATTGGCGAACAGCCCGCCGGCAAGGCAAAGGTTCTTGACGTCTGGATGCGCGGCGAGCACGCGCTCCAGGAGCTCGACCACATGTTCTTCGACCAGATATTGCAGCGACGCCGCGATGTCTGCGGGCGCAGCGTCGCCGAAACTGTCCCGAAGGACACAGCGTTTGCGGGCGTCGACGCATAATTTCGGCGGCTCGTCCTGGTCGTAAAGACCGCGCCAATAGGTCAGATGATGCGCGAGTTCCGGTTCGACCAGCCAATTGTGCAGGATTTCAAGGCAGGGGCCGCTCACTTTCCCGCAGGCAGCAAGGCCGGTCAATTTGCCTTCATGCTTGAGCGGCCGGAAGCCGAGCGTCGCGGTCACGACGGCATAAAGCTGCGCGACATTGGCGTAGCGGGCTGAGCTGAAGCGGTCGATGGCGCTTAATCCCTCGCGCCGCGAGCCGCGCCAGACGCCGCCAAACCAATGTTCATTCGACATTCCCCCGTCGTAAACGATGGAGAGCGCCTCGTCGTAGCCGCTTCCCCAGAAGGCGGAACTTGCGTGGCTCAGGTGATGGGGAACGAAGACGACCTCTTTGCCCAGCGATCTCAGCCTGGAATGAAAGGCTGGCGCATGGGACCGATCGAAATAACCAGAACTCTTCAATTCTTGCACGAGAAAGCCGGACGCGTCCTCCTCGGGCCGAACGTAGCGCTCGGAAGTCGCGAGGGCGAAATATTTTATCTTCGAAAGCGGAATCGATTCCAGGATCTCCTCGGGCCAGCGGCCGTCCTGCTTCACTCTCGACATTCGCTCCAGCGCCACCGCGCCGACGAGCTTGCCGGCTCCATCGACCAAGGCGACCGCGCTGTCGTGCATGCCGCTGTAGTTCAACCCAACAACGCAGCCGTCTGGGATGTCCTGCTCCCAGCGTCGGACCTTGGTCACGAGATGCCCCTCCACCGCTCCCAGTAGAATTCGATGTTTGGCTCAAACGCTTATCTTACTCAAGCGGAACCGTCGCAGTGCCGTCGTCCGCCCATCGACTAGCGCCTCGGGCGTTTTGCCCAAGGATCGGCGGGAGCCTATCGCGAGTGTCTTGCGCGCGCATATGTTACGCGGGCCTGAGACTGGGGGACGGCGATGGGCTTACACTTAAAATTCCGAAATTCCTGGCTTGCGGCTTCGCTCGGCGCGCTTTGCCTGTTTGCGCCGGCTTTCGCGCAGGCCGATTCCAATGCAAAAACAAAACTCGCCGTCTTCGATATGGAGCTTGACGATTTCTCCGCCGGCGGTCCGCTCGCCGGCGAGAGCCCGGCCGAGACCGAGCGGCTCAAACGCATGAGCCGTCTCGCGGGCGAGCTTCTGGCGCAGTCCGGCCTCTTCGAGGTCATTGACGCCAGCCAATCAACGAATGAAAACGTCAAGGCGCATTGGCTGCGCAAATGCAACGGCTGCGAGGCGGATGTCGCGCGCGAGCTTGGCGCCGACATGTCCTTCCTCGGTTTCTTTCGCAAGATCAGCGTCATGGAGCAGAGCCTGCAGGCCCGCATCCGTGACGCGCAGACCGGCGAACTCGTCTATGTCGCGCAAACGGATTTGCGGGGCGAAACCGACGAATCCTGGACGCGGGCGCTGACCTACCTCATCAGATATAGTCTCGTCGAGCCCGAACGCGCCAAGCGCGCGAAGGAACAGCGCGCGAAGCAACAATAACGCGGCGTTTCTGCAGTAAGCTCCAGCGCGAGGGGCGCAGTTTACATCGCTGCGCGCTTTGGCGTAAATCGCGTTGCGCCGATCATAGAAATCGTGCGCGGACGATAGGGAAAAGCTCATGAAGACGTCGAGATTATTCGCTGCCGCGCTCGTTCTGGGGCTTTTCGGAGTCATCTCCAGCGCCGCTTTCGGCGAGGACGACCGCATGGCGCGCATCGAGCAGCGCTTCAAGGCCGCGGACAAGGACGGCGACGGCAAGCTCACGCGCGAAGAGGCAGAGGCTGGAATGCCGCGCGTCGCCAAGAATTTCGACAAGCTCGACAAGGACCACAAGGGCTATGTGACGCTCGACGAAATCAAGGCCGCCGTAGCGGCGATGGGCGCGCACAAGCAAGATTGAGATGACCCCCGCCGCCCAGGTCGCCGCCGCGATCGATATCCTAGCGACGCTGGAGGCCGGGCGACGTCCGGCGCAGGATGCGCTCAAAGACTGGGGCCTCGCGCATCGTTTCGCGGGCGCCAAGGACCGCGCGGCGGTCGCCTCGCTCGTCTATGACGGGTTGAGGAAGCGCGCCTCCGCAGCCTACCTTCTCGGCGAAGAGAGCCCGCGCGCGATCATGCTCGGGGCATTGCGCGAGGCGCGCCGCCTCGACGTCGGCGCGATCGAAGCCTTGTTCAGCGGCGCCGGCTATTCCAGCAGCCCCCTGACCGACGCCGAACGCGAGCGTCTCCAAACCGCCACGCTGGAGGGCGCGCCCGACCATGTGCGCGGCGACTATGCCGAGTGGCTCGCGCCATATCTGCACGCCGCCTTCGGCGAGGAAGCCGCCGCGGAGGGCGAAGCGCTCGCCGCGCGAGCGCCGCTCGATTTGCGGGTCAACATCCTGAAGGCGACGCGCGAGGAGGCGCGCGCCAAGCTGGCGCATCTTAACCCGCAGCCGACCCCCCTGTCGCCGCTTGGCCTGCGCATCACGCCTTCGCTCGACGAACGCGGACCTTCGCTCGCCGGCGAGCCGGCCTTCATCAAGGGGCTCGTCGAGCTGCAGGACGAGGGCTCGCAGCTCGCGGCGCTGCTTTGCCGGCGCCGAGCCCGGGGAGCAGATTCTCGATCTTTGCGCCGGCGGCGGCGGCAAGACGCTGGCGCTCGCCGCCCAGACCCACAATCGCGGCCAGATCTACGCCTATGACTCCGACGGACGCCGCCTCGCGCCGCTCTATGACCGGCTGGAGCGGGCCGGGGCGCGCAACGTCCAGATCAGAGCGCCGCGCGGCGAGGCCGACGTGCTGGAGGATCTCGTTGGCCGCTGCGACCTCGTGCTGATCGATGCGCCCTGCACCGGCGCCGGAACCTGGCGGCGCAATCCCGACGCCAAATGGCGCGTCGCGCCGGGGGCGCTCGAGCAGCGCCTCGTCGAGCAGAAAGCGCTGCTCGCCGGCTCCGCGCGCTTCGTCAAGCCCAAGGGGCGCATCGTCTATGTGACCTGCTCGCTGCTCATCGACGAGAATGAGGCGCAGATCGCGCAATTTTGCGCGTCGCATCCGGAATTCGCGGCGGTGAGCGCGGCGGAGATCGCGCAAGGCGCGCTGCTGCCGGACCTTGCCCGCTTCGCGTCAAGGCACGGCCCCGCAATCCGCTTTTCGCCGCGTGTCTGTGGAACCGACGGCTTCTTCGTCGCCATGACGCGCAAGCGCGCGGTTGCTTAGGCGCCGCGCTTTTCCTAAGTGTCGCTTTCAGTCTCAAGGATGCGCATGACCGATTTTCACCACGAGATCGCCGATCGTCACGACAAGGTGCTGATCGTCGATTTCGGCTCGCAAGTCACGCAGCTCATCGCGCGCCGTGTGCGCGAAGCCGGCGTCTATTGCGAGATCGCGCCGTTCCAGAACGCCGAACGCGCCTTTGCCGAGATGCAGCCCCAAGGCCGTGATCCTGTCCGGCGGCCCTGCTTCGGTGCTCGACGAAGGCTCGCCGCGCGCGCCGCAGGCGATCTTTGCGAGCCGGCGTGCCGATCCTCGGCATCTGCTACGGCGAGCAGGTGATGGCGCAGCAGCTCGGCGGCAAGGTCGAAGGCGGGCCATCATCGCGAATTCGGCCGCGCCGAGGTCGAGGTCGCCGCGGCGAGCGCGCTGTTCGACGGCGTCTGGGAGCGGGCGGCAAATATCCCGTCTGGATGAGCCACGGCGACCGCGTCACGCGATCTGCCCGAAGGCTTTGCGGTCGATCGCGCACCTCGCCCAATGCGCCGATCGCCGCGCATCGCCGACGAGGCGCGCAGCTTCTACGCCGTGCAGTTCCATCTCGAAGTCGTGCACACGCCGGACGGCGCGCGGCTGCATCGCCAATTTCGTGCACAAGATCGCCGGGCTGCAGACCGGCGACTTGGACGATGCGGCGCCGTTCCGGCGCCGAGGCGATCGCCAAACGATCCGCGCAAGCAGGTCGGGCCATGGCGCGCGTGCTCTGCGGCCTCTCCGGCGGCGTCGATTCAGCGCCGTCGCCGCGGTGCTGATCCATGAGGCGATCGGCGACGCGCTCACCTGCGTCTTCGTCGACCACGGCATGTTGCGGCTTGGCGAGGCCGAGGAAGTGGTGCGCGCTGTTTCGCGACCACTACAATATTCCGCTCGTCCATGTCGAGGCGCAGCGAGCTGTTCCTCTCGGCGCTCGACGGCGTCGACGACCCGGAAGTCAAAGCGCAAGACCATCGGGCGATTGTTCATCGACGTGTTCGAGGCCGAGGCGAAAAAAATCGCCGAAGACGGCCGCGGCGCGCCGAAGTTTCTGGCGCAGGGCACGCTCTATCCCGGACGTGATCGAGAGCGTCTCGTTCAGCGGCGGCCCCTCGGTGACGATCAAGTCGCATCACAATGTCGGCGGCCTGCCCGAGCGCATGAACATGACGCTCGTCGAACCGCTGCGCGAATTGTTCAAGGACGAAGTGCGCGCGCTCGGCCGCGAGCTCGGACTGCCGGAAGTCTTTGTCGGCCGCCATCCGTTTCCCGGGCCGGGTCTCGCGATCCGCTGCCCGGGCGGCGTCACGCGCGAAAAGCTCGAAATTCTGCGCCAGGCCGACGCCATCTATCTCGACGAAATCCGCAAGGCGGGCCTGTACGACGAAATCTGGCAGGCTTTTGCGGTGCTGCTGCCGGTGCGCACGCGTCGGCGTGATGGGCGACGGCCGCACCTACGATTATGTGTCGCGCTGCGCGCGGTGACCTCGACCGACGGCATGACCGCGGATTTCTATCCCTTCGACATGGGCTTTCTCGGCGCGCGCCGCGACGCGCATCATCAATGAAGTGAAGCGGCGTCAACCGAGTCGTCTATGACGTGACCAGCAAGCCGCCGGGGACGATCGAGTGGGAGTAGAGCCGTTCCGAGGATTTCACGGCTAGGCAAACCGAGAGTTGAGGCAGGCAAACGGCGGCGGTCTGTCCATTCCACCACGAGATCGCAAGATTACTGCGAGGCCGTCGTCAATGTTCGATGCCGCAGTCTTCACCAAAGTGGGCATTACGTCTACGAGCTGTGGAATATCGAATATCCGGCGCTCGACGAGAAATGCTAACGCTAAGCTTCGAGCGACTCCGTGCGACCAGGAGAAACCGTCGCTTTCACTGCAGAAATGGTAAGTGTATTTTTTCTCCTTGATCCATAGCCAGGGCTCTAACCGCTGGATTCCGTTGTCGTATATTCTCCACAGCGGAAAATTATCGCGAGAAAACAGAACACGAGAGTTGTCTTGCAGCGTCCAAATGCCATAAGGCAACCAAAGGCGGGAGGGCACAAAGTCTGGAAGCGGCGCGCGGGGGGTGACGACCTCGAAGTCCGCCCGAATTCCCGGGCCGGTGTCAAGGATCACGTGGCTTGGCGCTCCTACCTGCGCGAGATAAGCGGGCTTGATGGCCCCGTCGCCCTTGGTTTTGACAACTGTCCCCGGCTTGCCGCGGCCCGGACTGCCGAATTCCCGCTCCCGCCAGATATTGCACCGCAGCTGCTGTTGTTCTTCGAGAGAGACGAATCTCGCAGCAATCTCGCCCTGGAAAGAGCGAACTGAATGTCGCCGTATGGCATTTCGAGGCTGTCCGACAAGCTCAGGATGACGTGCATGCATTCCTGCAAGCTCGGAGCGTGGTATCGCGTATTGTCTGGTTCGGAGCACAGTGACAGCTCATGCCAATCGCGGTATCCCAACGCTCGTGCGACAGCCTCTTGTGCTTGTGAAAGCTTTAGGGAAGAGGACAGGCGAACAATGAGTTTGGCTGCGGCCTTCGGCCGCTGAAGATCAGGATATTTGAGGCGCATAGAAGTGCTCCGACGGTGCTGTTGATAGGCGTGTCCACTGGGCCTAGGTGCACCCGAGGGAGGTTCGTCGGGGGGCGTTTAGTTCCTGCCGTTTAGGCTTCGCCACCGTGGACGGCGTGGCCGGATCAGCCGTGGCTGAGGATAGCAATTCGCTTACAGCAGGCAAATGTTTTTGTCGGGAAGCGATATATCAAGTAAAAGGCAAGCTCATGAAAATCATACCAGAAGGCCCACTCGCCATCCCGCGAGAACTTCACGAACAGGCAAGCCTTGAGCCGGGCTGCGAGGTCGAGCTTGTTCTTGAAGGCGGCGTAGTGCGGATCGTCAAGACGTCTCCCGAGGGGAAAGGCATAAGTCACGGCGAAGCGCTTGTCGAACGGGTCAAGGGCGCCGGCGACTTCAAGATGACCACAGATGAGGTGCTTGCCCTCTTGCGGGGTCCATCGGCGGACGAGGAGGAAAGTCGTCGCGGATGATCCTCGTCGATTCCAACGTCATCATCGACGTGCTGACGAACAACGCAAATTGGAGCGCCTGGTCGGCGTCTGCGCTATCCACCGCCGACGATGCAGACGAACTGGCGATCAACCCCATCATCTATGCGGGAGATCGGTTACTTTCCCAAAGTCGTGTTGATTTCGCCTGATTGAAATCGAGATAGCTTTACATCGACCCTTCCGTATTGGTGAGCGCGCTGACGAACGAGGCGGAGACCGCCAGGGCGCAGGCTTGGCTTGCCGAACAGGCCGCCAGCGAGCTGACGATCAGCGATTGGACTCTGACCTTCGGCGCAATTCGAGCGCCGCCGATCGGTGAACTCACCGCGATCTATAAATGCTGATCCCTGGCCGCAAATGGCTGATGATTTCGAAAAATCGCAGCTTCTCGTCGCGATTCGAAAACAACACGAAAGTCTTCGCGCCGCTTAAGCGCCGCAGCATCACCGTCTGCTTGTTTTTTTGCGACACGCAGGTCAGGCTTTCGATTCCGGTCAACGACCCGCCCCAACGCCACAAGATGATGAAGGGCGTCAGATGCCGAAGTCGGCGCGGAACCGAAATATGATTTGCGGAAACTCTGACCCCGAGAGTTTCTGCAATCAGCGCCTGGAGCGCATAAGCGAAGGCGAGCCCTGTCGCAATCACGAAGGAGGCGCCTAAAACCAGAAAAGCGACGCCGCCCACCACGACGAGCGCCGCCCAGAACAGGCATCTGGTCGTGTCGCGGATCGTCACGGATTGACGGGATCGGTCCGCTTCAAAGCTCGCATAGGTCCGCATTTTGGATACTCGTGATGCTAAACGCTGGACAGGGCTGCAGTTTGTCCGCGCCATGTGTCAAAACGATGGTTATCCGAATCGCAAAAAGATATTTTGAATCGGTTGCTTAAGGTTGCGCTTTATGCCTTTGCCCGCACGCGCTTATGCGTTCGAGCAACGCCATCGCGGCGGCAGGATTCTTCTCTTTGAAGCCGCTGATCACATAAAGGAACACGTCGCGCGCGCCGCTTTTGCGCGCCGGCGCGCAGAGCAATTCCAGCTCATCCGGGGCGCCGCCCGCGGCCCAAGTCCTGGCGCGCTCAGCCCAAAGATCGAGCGCCTCCTCGGGATAGCCCAAGGCTTCGTCTTCGACCGAGCCCATGATGCGCGCATAGACGAAGGGCGCCGTCACATCCGCGATCCGCGGATATTTCGAATCTCCCGCGACGACGATTGCGACCTCCTGCTCGCGCGCGAGCGCCACGAAGTCCGGCGTTTTGAAACTCTCGTGCCGAACTTCGACGGCGTGACGAACGGCGCGTCCGTCGATCGACCGCGGCAGCAGGCGCAAAAATGCGCCAAAATCCTCGGCGTCGAATTTCTTCGTCGGCGCGAACTGCCAATTGATCGGCCCGAGTTTCTCTTTCAGCTCCATTACTCCGGTCGCAAAGAAACGCTCGATCGACGCGCCCGCGTCGGAGAGAACGCGCCGGTTGACGGCAAAACGCGGCCCCTTCACCGCGAAGACGAAATCGTCCGGCGTTTCATCGCGCCATTTGGCGAAGCTTTCGGGTTTCTGCGAGCCGTAATATGTGCCGTTGATCTCGATCGAGGTCAACTTGCGGCTGGCGTAGTCGAGTTCGCGGGCCTGCGCGAGGCCTTTTGGATAGAAGGCGCCGGCGCCAGGGCGCGAAGGTCCAGCCGCCGACGCCGACTCTTATCTTTTTTGCCGCAGGTTTCGCCGCCAATGGAAGCTCCCGTCCTCGCTCGAGCCGCACTTCAAAAGCGAACGCGCATACCGAAGTTTTGCTCTCGCGTTCTATGCTTCGCGCAGTTGGAGCAAGTTCAAAAAAAGCGCGACGCGGCTTTGGGCAAGGACATGCTCTATGTCGGCTGCGCCGCCTCGCGCGACAGAATTTCGCGCGCCGCCGCCGCGTCCTTGCGCATCTGTTCGATGAGCGCGTCGACCGAGGCGAATTTTTCCTCGCCGCGCAGGAAGGCGTAAAAAGTCACTTCAACCGTGTGACCATAGAGATCGCCGCCGAAATCAAAAACATAGACCTCCAGCAGCGGCGCGCCGTCGTCGAAGGTCGGACGCCGCCCGAAGCTCGCGACGCCGTCATGCACGACGCCTCGCGCCGCGAGCGTCACCGCATAGACGCCGTGGCGCAGACGATTGGAGGGATCGAGCGCAATATTGGCGGTGGGGAAGCCGAGCTGGCGCCCGCGCTTTTCGCCATGCGCCACGACGCCTTCGACGAAATAGGGATGGCCGAGCAGACAACGCGCCTGCGCCACGTCGCCGCGCTCGAGCGCCTCTCGGGTCGCGGTCGAAGATACGGCGTCGAGGCTGCCGGCTTCGTCGTTCGTGATGCGCGCGACGATCTCGACGGCGAAACCGAGCCGCTCGCCCTCGCCGCGCAAAAAAGCGCCGTCGCCCCGCCGCCCCGCGCCGAAGCGGAAATCATAGCCCGCGACCGCCGCCGATATGCCGAGCCGGCGGCTCAGAATCTCCTGGGTGAATTGCGTCGCCGTCAGCGCTGCGAAATCGGCGTCGAAGGTCATGACGATCATGCCGTCGAGTCCGAGGCGCTCCAGCAGCGCGGCCTTGGCCAGCGGCGGCGTCAGACGGAAGATGACGGAGGTCCCCGAGAAGAAATCCGCCGGATGCGGCTCGAAGGTCAGCACGGCGCAAGGCTTGCCGGTCCTTCGCGCCAGCTCCAAAGCCTTGGCGATCACGCCGCGGTGGCCGCGGTGCAGCCCGTCGAAATTGCCGAGCGCCACCACGGCGCCGGCGAGCCCTTCCGGCGGCGACGGCGGGTCGCGGACGACGATGAAGTCTTTGCGGGCGTTCGACACGCCGCCTCCTTCGAACGACGGACGGATCAGACGGCCGCGGAAACCGCGGATGGCCGCTGCGCCTGTTCGCGGCTCGGCACCATCACGATCGCTTCGCCGTCGAGCACGAGCTTGCCGTCGACGCGGCATTCGCATTTGAGTTTGGCGCGGCGCCCCTTCTCGACGAGTTCGACGACTTCGACGACGACGTTGATGACGTCGCCAATCTTGACCGGCGCGCGGAAATTCAAGGTCTGCGAAAGATAGACCGCCCCAGGTCCAGGCAGATACATGCCGATGACCGTCGAAATCAGCGCGGCGGTGTAGAGACCGTGCACGATTCGCTCGCCAAAGCGCGTCTTGCTCGCGAAATGGTCCGAGAGGTGGATCGGATTGCGGTCGCCGGAAAGATCGGCGAAGGCGATGACGTCGTCGTCCATGACCGCCTTCATCAAAGTCTCGCGCATTCCGACGCTAAGATCCTCGAAGTAATAGATTTTGAACGGCGTGGACATCGGACGTCACCTGAAGGGTTTAGGGGGGCGAGGCCAAAGCTCCCGCGCTGCACGCTATTTATTACCACACAACGCTCCGGGCCAAAGCTATCGGTTTTGCGCCGACGCGCGAAAGCAGCGCCGCGAGAGCGGCGCGGTCGATGGCGTCGCTCGCTGCGTGGAGTTCGCCGCGGTGCACGCCGTCGGTGACGAAAAGGCAGTCGAGCCCTGCGTTCTTCGCGCCGGCGAGGTCGGTCTCGGCGCCGTCGCCGATCGCCAGCACGCGGCGGCGCGGCAGATTTCCGCCGCGCAGCGCGGCGAGTTGCGCCAGAGCCGCCTCGTAGATCGGCGCGCAAGGCTTGCCGAACATCTTCGCTTCGCCGCCCATCGCGACGTAGCGGCGCGCCAAGGCGCCGGCGCAGTAGCAGAGCCGGTCGCCGACTTCGACGACGACGTCCGGATTGGCGCAGAGCAGCGGCAGTTTTCGCGCATGAAATTTGTGCAGCAGGGGGTCGTAATCCTCCGGCGTCTCAATTTCATCGTCGACGAGACCGGTGCAGACGACATAGTCGGCCGCCTCCGCTCCGACGAGCCGCGCCGGCGCGCCGAGCGCCGCCGCCGCAGAAAATAGCCCCAAGTCGCGGGCCGGCCCAAGGTGGAAACAGCTTTGGCCGCTTCGCGCGACGATCTCCCGCAGCGTCAGTTCGCCGGCGGAAACGATCGCGTCATAGCAATCGTCCGGAACGCCGAGCTCTTGCAACTGGCCGCGCACCTCTCGGCTGGGACGCGAGGCGTTGGTCACGAGCGCGACGACGCCGTTCCTGCGATAGGCGCGCAGCGCCGCCGCGGCGGCGGGAAAATGCCGCTTGCCGTCGATGAGCACGCCCCAGACGTCGCAGAGGATCGCGTCGTAATTTCCTGCAAGGTTCTCGAGTCCGTCGATCTGCGGGATGTCGCCGACGACCGCGCCGGGCTGCGCCGCGGCGCTCAAAAGCGGGCGCCTTCGAGCGCCTCGGCATGCGCTGCGCCGCCGACCGGCGAAAAGCGCCCGCTCGCCTCGTCAAGCGTGAGCAGCCGTCCGTCCATGACGCCGAAATAGGCGCCGTGCAGATGAAGATAATGGCGCCGCTCCAGCGTCTGCACCATGGGAAAGCTGCGCAGGTTGCGCAGGCCCTGCTTGATCGATTCGAATTCGAGCCGCTCGACATAGGCGTGGTCCAGCGGCGTCGGAGGCGGTCCCGCGCGCTCGGCGGCGGGACGCATCAGCTTGATCCAGCGCCCGATGAAGTCGCCTTCCGTCAAGGGCGGGGTGTCCGGCGACTGCTGGCTCGCCGCGAAGGCGGCGACGCCGCCGCATTGCGCATGGCCGAGCACGACGATGTGCTGGACTTTGAGGGCCATCACCGCATATTCCAGAGCCGCGGAGGCGCCGTGATAATGGTCGTCCGGTTCGAAGGGCGGAATGAGATTGGCGACGTTGCGCAGCACGAAGAGCTCGCCGGGCCGCGCGTCGAAGATGACCTCGGGCGAAACGCGCGAATCGCAGCAGCCGATGACCATCGTCGTCGGGCTCTGCCCTTTCTCGGCGAGGTCGCGGAAGCGTTCGTGCTCCTGCTTGAAGCGCCCCTTGAGGAAAGTCTCATAGCCGTCGACGAGGCGCCGGGGGAATGCGGCGGCCTTTGGCGGTGCGGCGCTCGCGTCGTTCATATGCTGTCCTCTCGATGGCGGCGGGAAACGCCCGGTTGGCGTCGCGTCGTCGGGTCTTTATTGTGGAGCCGACGCCGACAGGCAAGGGGCCGCGAGAGCCGTCATAAAGCGCCGTCGGAATTTTGGGGGCAAGCCTTAAGGGGATGCGTATGATGATGACGAGGCTCAAGCGCAGCGTGCTCGCCATGCCCGGCTCGAATGCGCGCGCGCTGGAGAAGGGCAAGGCGCTGAAGGCCGACGTCCTGATGTTCGAGCTCGAGGACGGCGTCGCCGAAAACGCCAAGGGATTGGCGCGCGAGCAGGTCGTCGCCGCGGTGAATAGCGGCGACTATGGCCAGCGTCTGCTCGTCGTCAGGGTCAATGCGCGCGGCTCGCAATGGTATCGCGCCGATATTGCGGCGCTCGCGGCGGCCGGCCCGCACGCCATCGTCATTCCCAAGGTGAACGCGCGCGAGGACATCCTCAAGGTCTCGGCGGACCTCATCGCCGCCGGCGCCCCGCCGTCGACGCGGCTCTGGGCGATGATCGAGACGCCGCGCGCGCTGTTCGACGTCGAGAAGATCGCGGGCGCCGCTGATGATTCGGCGTCGCGTCTCGAAGCGCTGATGCTGGGCCCCAACGACATCGCCAAATCAACCAAGGCGCGCCTCACGCCGGGGCGGCCGGCGCTGCTCGCCTGGCTTTCCGCAGCGGTGCTGGCGGCCCGCGTGCATGACGTCGAGATCATCGACGGGATCTACAACGACTTCGCCGACGAGGCCGGCCTACGCGCCGAAGCGGAGCAGGGGCGCGACTTTGGTTTCGACGGCAAAATGCTGATCCACCCCGGGCAAATCGCCCCGGTGAACGAAATTTTCGCGCCGAGCCCGGCGGAGATCGACTTCGCGCGCAAGATCATCGCGACTTTCGACGCGCCGGAGAACGCCGACAAGGGCGTCGCGCAGATCGAGGGACGCATGGTCGAACGGCTGCATCTCGACACCGCCCGACGCACTCTGGCTCTGATGGAGACGACGGGGTAGGGGGCAAATTCATTTCGAAACTTATGGCAAGATATCCCTTTACCGGAAAGCCAGATATTTTTGTCCATCAGTTCAATGCGTTGGTGGGCCGACTTGTCCAAACGCGCAGGGATCGAGCGTTTGGGTCGGACCATCAGGTGACGATTTCCTGCTCCAGGGCGGCCTTTTTCAAGCATTCCGGCAACATTCCCGCCGCCCTTCCCATCCGCCGCATAAAATCGGATAAATGCTTCGGATTCCGCCTCAAAACCCAAGCGCGCCATGCTGGTCCGACTCTCCATTCGCGACATAGTGCTGATCGATGCGCTCGACCTCGACTTCGCCGGCGGCCTGACGACGCTCACGGGCGAGACCGGCGCCGGCAAGTCGATTCTGCTCGACGCCTTCGTCCTGGCGCTGGGCGGTCGCGGCGACGCTTCGCTGGTTCGCGCAGGACAAACCCAAGGACAGGTCTGTGCGGTCTTCGACGCCGATCCCGCGCATCCGGCGATCCGCGCCGCGCTCGATCTCGGACTTGAGGTTGAGGGCGAACTGATGCTGCGCCGCGTGCAGTCGGCGGACGGCCGCACGCGCGCCTTCGTCAACGATCAGCCGGTCAGCGCGCAGGCGCTGCGCGCCGTCGGGCGCGAACTCGTCGAAATCCACTGTCAGCACGACGAGCGCGCGCTGGTCGATCCCGCCGCGCACAGACGGCTCGTCGACGCCCATGGCGGCCTCACCCTGCAGGTCGAGGAGCTGCGCGGCCTGCACCGCGCCATGCAGGCGGCGCGTCGCGCGCAACAGGAGGAGGAGGCGCGCGTCGCCAAGGCGCGCGCGGACGCGGATTATCTGCGCCACGCTCACGCCGAACTCGAAGAACTCGCGCCGCAGGAAGGCGAAGAGGAGCGCCTCGCCGAACGTCGGCAAACGCTGCAGCGCGCCGAAAAGCTCGCCGTCGATCTGCGCGACGCGCTCGGCGCTTTCAGCGGCGACAACGGCCCGGCGGCGTCCATCGCGCAGGCGATGCGGCGCCTGGAGCGACGAGCCGCGCAGGCGCAGGCGTTGTTGGAGCCTTCGCTGCGCGCGATGGCCGCGGCGCTCGACGCGCTCTCCAACGCCGAGCAGGCGCTGGAGACGGCGCTCGGCGAAACGGATTTCGACCCGCACGAATTGGAGCGCAACGAAGAGCGCCTGTTCGCGCTACGCGCCGGCGCGCGCAAACATCATGTCGCGGTCGCCGAACTCGCGGCGCTGGCGCGGCGTTTCGCGGAGGATCTGGCGCTGCTCGACGCCTCGGAGGCGCGGCTCGTCGAACTCGAACGCGCGAACGCAGCGGCGAAAACGGCCTACGACTTTGCGGCCAAAGCGCTCTCCCATGCGCGCCGGGACGCGGCCAAAAAGCTCGATGCGCTGGTCGACGCCGAGTTGAAGCCGCTCAAACTCGACGGGGCGCATTTCCACACCTCCGTCACCAGCGACGAGGCGGCGGCGACCGCGGACGGGATCGACCGCGTCGAATTCTGGGTGCAGACGAATCCCGGCTCGCGGCCGGGTCCACTGTCCAAGGTCGCGTCCGGGCGGCGAACTGGCCCGCTTTCTCCTGGCGCTCAAGGTCGTGCTGGCGGATCGGGGGTCGCGCCGACGCTCGTCTTCGATGAGATCGACACCGGCGTCGGCGGCGCCGTCGCCGACGCGATCGGCCATCGGCTGCAGCGCCTCAGTGAACGCGCGCAGGTGCTTGCGGTCACCCACGCGCCGCAGGTGGCGGCGCGCGCCAAGCGGCATTTGCGCATCGCCAAGAGCGCGGCGCAGGAGCCTTCGACGAACGGAGAAATCCGCGTCGCGACGAGCGTGACGCCGCTGGCCGCGCTGGAGCGGCGCGAGGAGATCGCCCGGATGCTCGCCGGCGCGAGAATCACCGAAGAAGCGCGGGCGGCGGCTTCGAGATTGCTTGCGGGCGGCGAGTAACCTTGCGCCTATCGGGGCGCATCGTCAAAAAAGTCGACAGACTCGTTTTGCTTGCGTCGCATGCACAGTCATCGCCGGATATGCTGGCCCAATTGCGCCTGCCCTGAGTTATTCGCGCGAGTTGACGTCCGCGTCGGCCTTCCCGCAATGCCGATTTACCGATACGCAAGCAAATTCGATTTGCCAATACGAATTGAATTGTCACACGCCGCGATTGAAAATACGTAAGTTCGGCCTTGCCGAGCTTGGTTGCGCGCCCTATCGCCGATGTTCTGCGAGGCGCTTCGCATATCGTGCGTAACATTCAGTGCGGTCCGCGGCGTTCTCAGAAGGCCGCGGCGAGCCCGCGTCCTTCGCGGCGACGAATATTGACCTATACGCCTGCCTAAAGAACGAAGAAGCAGCCAAACCCTTATTTTTCGCGTTGCGGCAAGAAGGAAGCCGCCCAGCTTTACGCCGGAAGCTGAACGCTGTTCAATATTATTTTAGAGTGAGTTGCTTTTAAGCATTTATTAGTTGTAGAGAGTTTAAGAAAGCGGTAGATTTAAGATGTTCGAGGCCGAATCGAATGCTGGCGACTTCCTGCCGGTCGTTTTGCCCGGGCGGGACGAAAGCGATGCGCCGACGCATGTGTCCGGCGGCTGGAGATGCAAGAGAAGGCGATGAGTGACGCAATGACCTCAAACAACAACATCGAGCTCGCGGCTGAGATCGTGTCCGCCTATGTCAGCAACAACTCGGTGCCAGCAGCGGATTTGCCCGCTCTCATCAACGAGGTCTATGCGGCGCTGTTGCGGGTGGACGTCGGCGCCGCGGCTCCGGCGGCGCCTTTGGAGCCGCCAAAGCCCGCGGTCGCGGTCAAGAAATCGGTCACCAACGACCACATCATCTGTCTCGAGGATGGGAAGAAATTCAAGTCGCTGAAGCGTCATTTGCGCACCCAATACGGCCTCTCGCCTGAAGAATATCGTGAAAAATGGGGTCTGCCGGCCGACTATCCGTATGGTTGCGCCGAATTACGCCAAGGCGCGCTCCAATCTCGCCAAGCAAATGGGTCTTGGCCAGCAGCGCCGCCGCCGCGGCGTCAAGCAACGCGCCGCTTCTTTTCGCGTTGCGCCCCGCGCGTCGCTGGAGCTAAAAACGAGCTTTGTCCGAAGGCGGAGGGCCTTTCGACAAGGCTCGTTTCGTTTCGTCCTTGCTCAGTCAAAGATTGCGTATTTTCACTTAACCGTTCTCATGCTCTGTTGCAGTTTTGCCACAGTGCGGAAAGGAAAAGCGAGCGTCGGCGCGCCATTCGCGAACCTTAGCTTGCGCCCGTTAGTTCACTGGGCAAAAGCTTCGTCAAGCGCGAATTGGGCTCCAACACGAATCTTAAAAGAGGTCGAACATGCGGCGAATTGGTTTCGCATTTGCAGCTATTGTGAGCTGCGGCTGCCTGCTTTCCGGCGCGAGCTTCGCGCGCGACCTGGACCCCTTCACGGCTCTGTTCAACCTGGCGCCGCAGCAGCCGGCTCCCGAAGGTCGCCCGCAAGCCAGCGCGATCCCGCGCGAAACGGTCGCCTACAACGGCCCATACGGCGCCGGCACCATCGTGATTTCGACGACGGAGCGCCGTCTCTATTACGTGCTCGGCGACGGCCAGGCGGTCCGCTACGGCGTCGGCGTCGGCCGTCCGGGTTTCGAATGGTCCGGTTCGCGATTCATCTCGTCCAAGCGCGAATGGCCGGATTGGACGCCGCCGTCGCAGATGTTGCAACGTCGTCCCGATCTGCCGCGTCACATGGGGGGCGGCATCAACAATCCTCTCGGCGCGCGCGCGATGTATATCTCTGGCACGCTCTATCGCATTCACGGCTCGAACGAGCCGGAGTTGATCGGCCACGCCGTGTCTTCCGGCTGCATCCGCATGACCAATGACGACGTCACCGATCTCTACAACAGGGTCAAGGTCGGAACCCGCGTCGTCGTGATGCGGTGACACTCGAGTGGCGGTCGCGGCCCGGGCCGGCGCCCGCGACCGCGCTGTGACATTTAAGAGACACGGCCTAAAAATTTGGGCGAAGGCATTGACCCCAAGCGGATTTAATCGGAACTTTTCGGCGGTAAGAAAAAAACTAAAAAAATGCATACGCATCGGAGGGACCATGAAGCTTTACTCGGGCCTCGCGGCAGTCTCGGCTATGGCGCTCTCTGCGGCTTGCCCTGAAGAGGCCCGCGCCGCCGCTGCTCTCCCTACAATCGAGGTCGGCGCAGCCGCCCATGCGCCGCGCGCTGCGAAGGTCGGGAAGCCGGCGCGCCATGTCGAAGCTCCGGTGCATGTTGCGGCCCCCGTCGTCCATCATGCGCCGCCTGCGCCAGCGCATCATGCGCCGATCAAAGTCGCGGCGCCCGCGCCGGCGCATCATGCGCCGATCAAAGTCGCGGCGCCCGCGCCAAAGCCGAAGCCTGCTGCGCCGCAACCGGCCCCCAAATCCCAGGTCGAACTGGCCGCCGAAAAGTTCAACGCCGAACAAAAGGCCTCCAGCGAAAAATTTACGACAGGCGCGCAAATCAACGCAGTTCCCTTCAGTCGACCCGGCGAGGCGCTGGAGACCGCCATTCCCGGCCTCCTGGTCACGCAACACAGCGGCGAGGGGAAGGCCAATCAGTATCAGCTGCGCGGCTTCCAGCTCGATCACGGCACCGATTTCGCAATCTACCTCGATGGCATGCCGCTCAACATGCCGACCCATGGCCATGGCCAAGGCTACGCAGACGCCAATTTCTTCATCCCTGAGTTGTTTGACTATGTCGTCGGGAAAAAGGGGCCCTATTTCGCCGACGAAGGCGATTTCTCCGCCGCCGGCGCCGCGCATGTTCAATACAAGGACGAGATTCCAGGCGGTCTGTTTTCCGCCACCGCAGGAAGCTTCGACTACGGTCGACTGCTTTCGGTAAACTCGACCAAAGTGAATGGCGGCAATCTGCTTCAGGCGATCGAGCTGGGGATTTACAACGGCCCCTGGACCGTTCCGGACGAGGCGCACAAAATCAACGGCGTGATGCGGTGGTCGCAGGGCACACAGGACAACGGGATGTCCTTCGACGCGATGGCCTACGCCAATCGGTGGCACGCGTCGAACCAAATTCCGGAACGCGCCGTCACGGAGGGAGTCATATCGCTCTGGGGCAACATCAATCCCACGGACCGCGGCGACACCACGCGCTTCAGTCTTTCAGGGCGCTGGGCCGAGAGCGACAAAAACAGCCATTCCTGGATCGAAGCCTTTGCGATTTATTCGACGCTCGATCTTTACAACGACTTCGACTACTACCTGACCCAGCCGCTGCTCGGCGACCAGTTCCGCCAATTCGACCGCCGCACGATTTTAGGACTTAAGGCCGAACACGGCTGGAACTATCAATTCGCCGGCTTCCCGGTCGAAACGCGCTTCGGCGTGCAGTCTCGATATGACGACATTCGCGTCGGCATCCAGGACACTTACAACAAGATGGCGTTTCAGACGGTGACCAACGACGCCGTCGACGAAGGCAATGTCGGCTTGTGGACCGATACGACGGTGCATTGGGCGCCGTGGGTGCGCACGGTGACGGGCATCCGCGTCGATTATTTCGCTGCGAGCGTCGGCGACTTCCAAAATCCGCTCGAGGCTGTGTGGCTCACGGCGCCGGGCGTGCCCATCGGGCTGCCGTCCTTCCTCAACAACCCCAATACGACCTATCCCGCTCTGATTTGGACCGGTCCCTTCAACTCCGGCTCGAAATCCGCCGCGATGGACAGCCCGAAGCTCTCCGTCATTTTCGGGCCGTGGGACAAGACCGAATTCTTCATCAATGCGGGCGAGGGGTTCCATTCCGTCGACGCGCGCGCCACCGTCACCAATCTAAATCCGACCGACGGCTCAACGGCCGCGAAAACGCCGTTTCTAGTGAAGGCGCGCGGCGCCGAAGTCGGCGTGCGCACGAAATTCATCGACGGGCTCGATTCGACGATCACTCTCTTTGGGCTGAATTTCGATTCGGAAAGCCAGTTCGACGGCGACACCGGCACGACTTTGTTTGGACGCCCCAGCCGACGCTACGGCGTCGAATGGACCAACCATTACGCCTATTCCGATTGGCTGCGCTTTGACGGCGACCTGTCTTTGAGCCATGCGCGTTCGCGCGGCTGGGACGTGCCTCAGACCGTGGCCTACGCTCAGCTCGTCACGCCGCAGACGATCGGTTATTTCACTTATCTCGGCAACGCGCCCGGCAATTACATCCCGGAAGCGCCGCCGATCGTCGCCTCGATCGCCGTCGAGTTGGGCGAAAAGACCGGTTGGTTCGGCGGCGGCAAATTCCGTTTCAAGGGCGTCTATCCGCTGACCGAGGACGGCTATTTCAAGGCCCCGGCGTCGGGGTGGCTGGATTTGCGCGGCGGCTATCGTTGGGACAACGGCTTAAAGTTCCAGCTCGACGGCTTCAACGTGCTCAATGCGAAGTCCGACCAGATCACCTACGCCTACGGCTCGCTGCTGCCGACCGACCCGCTCTATGCGCCCTGTCAGAACGGAACGGCGCCGGCCGCCGTCTGCGGGATCGGTCAGATGGATCGCCACTTCAAGCCGATGGAGCCGATCGCGGTGCGCGCGACCTTGAGCGGCCCTTTGTCGCCGCATGCGCTCGATCCCTTGCTCGGCCCCGGCGCGCCCAATATGAAGTCGCCGCTCGATTTCCTCGCCTATGCCGAGGATATGCCGGCGCCGCGCATCACGAAGGGACCGCCGAGCGCGCCGCGGCCGGTCTGGAACGGATTCTACGTCGGTCTTAACGCCGGCGCCGGGTTTGGCGGCAACAATAACATCTATTACGCCAACGCCCCGGCGGGACCTGGATTCGATCCCGGCGTCGCCTTCCTTGGGAGCGGCAATTTCGGCAACAGCAACGCCGCCTTCATCGGCGGCGGGCAGGTCGGCTATAATTATCAGTTTCGGCCGCGCCTGCTTGCGGGCCTCGAGACGGATATCCACGGCGTTGTCGGCGGCAGCGGCGCATCGGGCGTCGTCGACGCCAAGCCGAGCATCGCTACGCCCGGCAATACGCTGCTGGGAACGCTCGCGGAGTCGGAGAAGCTCAACTTCATCGGCACGGCGCGCGGCCGTGTCGGATATCTGGTTACGCCGGCGGCGCTGCTCTATGCAACCGGCGGCCTCGCCTATGGTCAGACGAGCCTTGGCGCATCGAGCGAGGTTTTGAGCGCCACGCCTGCCGCGGCCATCACGGCCCTTGGCGGCGGCGCGGGATCTCTCACGGACATGCACGTCGGCTGGACCGCGGGCGGAGGCATCGAATGGATGTTCATGCCGAATTGGAGCGCCAAGGCCGAATATCTGTATTATGATCTTGGCGCGGTGAGCTTGACGACGCCGCAAAACTGGACGGCGGTTCCGTCCGGCACGGCGTCGATCCAAGGCGCGACGGCCTATCATGGTCGGGCCGACGGCCAGATCGTCCGCGCGGGCGTGAACTACCATTTCAACTGGGGCGAAACCGCGCCTGTCGTCGCCAAATTCTGATCGCGGACGTGTAGCCGGGTATTGTGTCTATGACGTCATAGCGAATCCGCGAGCGCTTTTCGCGTAAGGGACCGGCCGATGCACAAGATCAAATATCGCATGGTGGAAGAGGGTCTCGCCCCGCGCCGCACGAGGCTCGAAGTTCCGGGCTGGGCTGGAGAGCCGGAGCCGCGCGCCGACGGTTCGCATGAATACGCCTGGCACTGCGTTCCTTTTTCGGAGGCTGCGCGTTATGGAATCGAAGTCTTCTATCCCTATGAGAGCGAATTGCGCGTCACGACGAAGGACGGCAAGCTCGTGTTCGACGCGGATTTCAAGCCCGATCCCAAAGACGGCCGCATGGTGCCGCCGGTGCGCAGCTTCGGCGAACAATTCTACACCTATCAGCTTCTGCTCGATCTTAAGGTCGAGGCGGGTTTTGCGCTGAAGATCGAGCCGCACCCGCGCTTTTACACCGACCCTGGCGACAGCGTGCCGATCGCCGTTCCGGCCTTGCTGCGCAACTGGTGGCCGATGCTGTATTTCATCGTCTTCAAATCGCCGCCCGAGGGCCGCACGCATATTTTTCGCCACAAGGAGCCTTTCGCGCAATTTTCGATGATCCCCGAAGAGTGCGAGTTCGAACTGGTGCGCATGAGCGAAGAGGAAGCCGCCGAACGCGAACTCCAATCGCGGCGCATCTATGACAGCCGCAAGACTCTTTCAGCAGATACGGAGTGGACGTCTGCGTCGAACACCGTCTTCGACGCGACCTACCGGCGCATTCACGGCGCGGTGCGCAAAACGTCGTCTTAAATCAGCTCGTTCGTCTCGAAGAAACGGCCCGCGCGCGCGAGCCGCGGTATTCGATATGAGCGACGCTCAATAATAA
The DNA here is from genome assembly GCA_963820145.1 of uncultured Alphaproteobacteria bacterium. Taxonomy (GTDB): domain Bacteria; phylum Pseudomonadota; class Alphaproteobacteria; order Rhizobiales; family Beijerinckiaceae; genus Methylocystis. Next base: position 34,602 of record CAWFZD010000069.1, on the reverse strand, counting down.
TAATGATGATGGTGGTGATGATGGCGCCACCAATGATGGTGGTGATGGTGATGCCAGCGACGACGCCACCAGCGATGATGATGATGATGATGATATTGCGCGGTCTGTACATTCTTCCGGACCTTGGGCGCGGGCGGCGTCGTCCGCCTGCAGCATCGCCACGGCGTTGGAAATAGGCTGGACCAGTTGCGCATAGGACTGCGGGCTAGATTGCGGAGCGGCTTCGCGCGCCGCAGCTCCCGTCGCGAGCGCGACCGGCGCCGTCGCCGCGATGGCTCCGACGAGGCTCATTATTTTCTTGTCCATGTCTACACCCCTTCCCAGACTGGTCTTGCGCGCGAAACGCGCTTGCGGCAACTTAACGCGGTCCAGCGCCGTATCAATGCGCCGGACGCCTCAGCTTCAAGACGCTCGCGGCCTTTTCTCGACATAGTCTTGATCGCCCAGCGAAGCCGCCAAGCGGGCGGCGAGGCGTAAATCTGCAGTAAGGCTCTCCAGGGCATATGCGCGCGCCGCCGCCTCGGGCATGCGCAACACTGCGGACGGATGAAGCGTGACGAGCCCCGCAACGCCATGCGGCCAGCGCAAAAGCTTGCCGCGTTCGCGCGTGAGCGTCACGGAGCGGTTCATCATCGCGCTCGCCGCAGCGGCCCCAAGCGCGACGATCAGCTTCGGCGCGACGAGCTTGAACTCTTGATCGAGCCACCAGCGGCAGCGCTCAATCTCATAGCGGTTGGGGTGTTTGTGGAGCCTGCGGCCGCCTGTGTCTTCGTGCTTGAAATGCTTTACGACATTGGTGATGTAAACAGTTTTGCGGTCTAGACCGGCGTTGCGCAAGGCGTCGTCGAGAACGCGGCCCGCAGGCCCGACGAATGGCCGTCCCGATCGATCTTCCTGATCTCCGGGCTGTTCGCCGACCATCATGATTGCGGCTTGCAGCGGACCTTCGCCAAAGACCGCCTGCGTCGCATGTTGAAACAGCGCGCATCTTTGGCACTGCGAGGTTTCTCTCGCCAGCCGCGCCAACTCCGATCGATTTTGCTCGTCCGTCGAGGTCATGACCGCCCTGCGCCGGATTGGGAACGTGTTGCGCGCGGAGTTTGTTCCCCTGGCGCATTTTTATCGAGTTAGAAATTACTCGAGCGGCGCCTATATAAATTCGCAGTTGACGGAGCTGCGACGATGCCGCCAGAAATCGCCACCGAGAAGGTTTGTTATCTGATTTTGAAGGCGCGCGAATTGGAGAGCGAGGACGAAGGCGTGCGCGCCGACGCCTCCAACCCTTCCGACGACAAATTCGTCAGCGTCATGACCGAGGACGCCTTCGCCGCGGTGCGCGCCGAAGCCTCGGGCTTCATCGACGCCTTGGACGAGGACGAGCAATGCGAACTTGTGGCGCTTGTGTGGGTCGGGCGCGGGGACTTTTCGGGCGAAGAGTGGGACGCCGCCATGCAGCAGGCGCGCGAGCGGCGCCAGGAAGGCCGAACCGGAGCCTATTTGCTCGGCACTCCGCTGCTCTCCTCGCTGCTCGAGGAAGGCCTCGCGGAATTTGGCGAGAGCTGCGAGGACTACGCCGCGGACCGCCAGTGATCTTTGGATGGGGCTGGAGCCGCCGCTGCGGCCCCAGACGGGTTTGTCTTCGAAAAATTCAGCCGACGATTTCGTTGCCGGCGAAGAATTGCGCGATCTCGATTTTCGCGGTTTCCGGCGCGTCGGAGCCATGCACCGTGTTCTCGCCGACGTTCAGAGCGAAAGTCTTGCGGATCGTGCCCTCGGCGGCATTGGCGGGATTGGTCGCGCCCATGACTTCGCGATAGCGCGCGATGGCGTCTTCGCCCTCCAGGACCTGCACGACGACCGGCGCGGCGGACATCTGCTCGACGAGTTCGCCAAAGAACGGACGCTCCTTATGCACGGCGTAGAAAGTCTCCGCTTGCGCGCGCGTCAGATGGACGCGCTTTTGCGCGACGATGCGAAGGCCCGCCTTTTCGATCAGCGCATTCACCGCGCCGGTGAGGTTGCGCCGCGTCGCGTCGGGCTTCAAAATGGAAAAAGTGCGTTCGATCGCCATGGGCGCGCCGTCTCTCGATGTTGGAGTTGTGCAAGGAAGCGTCAGCGCCGCGCTTATAGCGGCGGCTTGGCGCTGCGGCAAGATTTCGCTTCGCGCGCGCCGATCCGGGTGGGATAAGCGCGTCGAGATAGGCTGTGGGCTTGAGCAGGGCTGCGATGAAGACGATTTCGGAATTTTTCAAGAACACGCTCGTCGGCGGCTTTCTCGTCCTGCTGCCGTCGCTTTTGATGTGGGGCGTCCTTCAGCAAGTCTTCCGCTTGGCGATGAGGCTGGTGGCGCCGATCGTGGTCCTGCTGCCCAAGGACCTGTTTGCGGATACGGCGGCGACCCGCGAAATGGCGGCCTTCATCATCCTTTTCGCCGCCTCGTTCATTTGCGGGCTTTTGGTGCGCGCCGCATTCCTGAGGCGCTCCAGCGGCTGGGTCGAACGCCGCACGCTCGGCCGCGTGCCGGTCTACAGGCTCATCAAGAACCTCGTGTCGGAAGGCGCTCAGCCCGACTCGGTCGGCTTCCGCCCGGCGATGCTGTTGCTCTCGGACGGCATGCAGCGACCCGCCTATGTCATCGAGGATCATCAGGACGGCAATTTCACCGTGTTCCTTCCATCGGCGCCTGCCGCCTTTTCCGGTATGGTGCATGTCGTCTCGAAAGACAAACTCGTATTCCTCGACGTGAAGTTTCGTGACTTGGTGCGCTGCGTCGCGCAATATGGCGCCGGGTGCGGCGCGCTGTTGAAGCAAAGCGCGGCGAGACAGCGGGCGCCAGCCCAATAGTCCCGCGGTGATCAGGGCGCTTTCCGCTCCGCCTCGTCGAGGTGCGACGCGAGCAGGAGTTTTGTCAGTTCGCCCTCGCCCAGCGCCTGAGCGATTTCCTGAAAGGCGAAGTAAGGGATCAGCACGAGGAACATGAGCAGGCCCATCGCGAGCGCCTGGGCGAAGCTTCCGCCGGCGAAATCCGTCATCACCTCGCTGGGGCTGCGGCCATGAAAATAGCCGACAGTCAATTCTTCCAGGACCGTGAGCAAAAACAGCAGCAGCGTGAAGACGAGCGCCTTTTTGAAAACCCGAGCAAAGAGCGCCCAACTCGTCGCGGCGCGATCGCCGATCTTCAGCGCCTCGAGCACGAGCATGAACTTGCCGAGGATCAGCGCTTTGACGAGCGCAAAACCCAGCGGCGCGAATTTTACGCCCAAGCTCCCGAGAACCGCCGACTTGTAGAACATCACCGCGCTGAACCAGACGAAGAGATAGGCCGAGACCTTGAGATAGGAGCGCAATTCGCGGCCGCCGCGCTGGAGCAGCGTCGGCTTTTGCGAAGCGGCGACGACGACGGCCTCCCCCTCGCGGCGCGCCAATGCTCGAGCGAACTCAGGCACGCTTCTCGCGTCGGCCCATTCCGCGAAACCTTCGGTCCAAACGAGAGGGATCTCACCCTCCGATCGTCCGATCAGATCGGCGACCTGATCCATGCGCAGGGGGCCGATCGATTCTCCGTCGATCGCGCAAAACCACGATGATTCCAGCGTCGCTTCCATCTTTCGCCTCCCGACTGGTATAAAAAGCCGCGCTCTGCTTTTCGCCCATTTTATCGCCTTTCAAACGCGACGCTATGGAAGAAGGCGCGAAAAGAAGGTCGCGGCTCAAAACCTGCAGAGCGTCTCCTGCGCGGAAGTCCGGGATCGGGGCGCTACGATCGGATAGGGCGGCGTGAAGATTGTCATCGTAGACGAAAGTCCGGTTCGCGCTGCGATCCTCGAAGAAGGATTGCGCGACGCGGGTTTCAGCGATGTCGAGCGTCTCGGCGAGATGCATAATCTCCTGAAGCGCATCTACGCCATCGATCCCGAGGTGATCCTGATCGATCTTGAAAACCCGTCGCGCGACGTGCTCGAACAAATGTTTCAGGTCAGCCGCGCCGTTCGCCGGCCGGTCGCCATGTTCGTCGATCGGAGCGACGCCGCCTCCATCGCCGCCTCGGTGGACGCGGGCGTCTCCGCCTATATCGTCGACGGCTTGAAGCGGGAGCGGATAAAATCGATCCTCGATCTATGCGTCTCGCGCTTCAACGCCTTCTCCAAACTGCAGGACGAATTGGAGCGCGCGAAATCGGAGCTCGAGGAGCGCAAAGCGATCGAGCGGGCGAAAGGAATTTTGATGAAGAGCAAGAATTTGAGCGAGGATGAAGCCTATCGCGCCATGCGCGGCGCGGCGATGCGCGAAGCCAGGAAGATCGCCGACATCGCCAGAGCTGTCATCACCGCGGCGGAGCTGTTGAAATGACGCGGACCTTGCGCATCGGCTTCATTCCGCTCGTCGACGCCGCGGCGCTCGTTCTCGCGGCCGATATGGGCTTCTTCGCCGCGGAGGGCCTCGCCGTAGATCTCGTGCGCGAGGTCTCCTGGTCGAATATCCGCGACAAGCTGGCGATCGGCGTTTTCGACGCGGCGCATCTCTTGACGCCGATGGCGGTCGCGGCGAGGCTCGGCCTCGATCATCTCAAGGTTCCGCTCGCGGCGCCGATCGCTCTTGCGCTGAACGGCAACGCGATCACCGTGTCGCCGACGCTATGGGAGGCCTTGCGCGCCGTGGGCTATGGGCTGGAGCAGCCCGTTGCGAGCGCGCGCGCTTTGCGCGAGGTCGTGCGCGAGAGGGAGGCGCGCAATCTCGAACCTCTCTCCTTCGGCATGACCTTTCCGTTTTCGACGCATAATTATCTGCTGCGTCATTGGATGGCCGAAGGCGGCGTCGACCCCGACCGGCACCTTCGGCTCGTCGTGCTGCCGCCGCCTCTGATGGCGGAAGTTCTCGCGCGCGGCGAGGTCGATGGATTTTGCGTCGGCGCTCCGTGGAACTCGGCGGCGGTGGACGCCGGGCTCGGCGTCATTCTGCATTTCGGCTGCGAGATTTTCACCGCTGCGCCGGAAAAGACGCTCGCCCTGCGCCAAAGCACGCTCGACGACGATCCAGCGCTCGTCGCGGCGCTCCTCCGCGCGATCTGCAAGGCCGGTAATTTCGCGCGACAGGCGGAGAATAGCGGCAAGGTCGCCGCGGTTTTGGCGCGCCCTGAGCGCGTCGGCGTCGACCCCGAGGTCATCCTGCGCACGCTGGAAGGACAGCTTCGCATTAATGCGCAGGGCGCGACGCGAAGCCATGAAGATTACCTCATTCTCGGCGCTGGCCGTCCGCAATCGTCGCAAGGCGCGTGGATCTATGCGCAGATGTTGCGATGGGGGCAGGCGGAGTTTTCGCAGGAGCGGCTCGCCGCCGCGAGAGATATGATGCGCGGCGACGTCTTCGACGCGGCCCTGAACTGCGCAGAGCCCGTCGCGCGGCAGGCTTTCGACGAAGACGTCAAAAGCTATGTCAACGCATTTGTGATCGGTGCGAAGATTTGAGCGTGCCTCGATTTTTTGCATTGACGTCGGATTTTAGGCGCGGTGCGATGCGCCGATAGGCGCCTGATGCGCGCGCCTAAATATAAGGCTCGTAGATAAACCAAATAAAAACAAAATATTAAGAGCAAATCTTGCTGCGGGACGGAGTGGCCCCCCGTTTGCTTCAGAGTTCTCGGTCAATGACGGCCTCCGGTCCCACGGAAGGCGCCCAAAGTGCGGGCGCCCTCACGGGTGACGCCAAATCTTGCTTTGCAGGCAAGGCTGGCGTTCTCGCGGTCGTCTCGCCCTGTCCAAAAATGCTCAGAGCCGATCGCGCCGTGCGTGGGTCTTCAACCCCGCCAAAGGAGCGATTCGTGGCTCTCGTTCAAGACAATGAAAAGCGGCCCCGGCTTGTCGTCATCGGCAATGGCATGGCCGCCGGCAAAGTTCTCGAAGATCTGTTCGAACATGCGGGCGGCGCGTACGACGTCACGGTGTTCGGCGCCGAACCGCGCGTAAACTACAATCGCATCATGCTCTCGCCCGTGCTCGCCGGCGAGAAGAGCTATGAAGAAATCATCATCCACGACGAGGCGTGGTACGCGTCGAACAAGGTCGATCTGCGCAAGGGCGAGACCATCGTCGCCATCGATCGCGCCGCGAAACGCGTCACGACGGCGAAGGGCGACGTTCAGCATTACGACAAGCTGCTGATCGCGACGGGTTCGACACCGATCGCGATACCCGTGCATGGCGTGACGCTGCCGGGCGTCGTCACCTTCCGCGATCTCGACGACGTCGAGATCATGCTGCGCCAGGCCGCGCACGGCGGCCGCGCCGTCGTCATCGGCGGCGGTCTTTTGGGACTGGAAGCTGCGGCCGGCCTGAAAGCCAAGGGCATGGACGTCACCGTCGTGCATCTGATGCCGACCTTGATGGAGCGCCAGCTCGATCCCTCCGCAAGCTATCTCCTGCGCAAAGCGTTGGAGCGGCGCGGCGTCGAGGTGCTGACGGGCGCCAACACCAAAGTCATCCTCGGCGAGACCAAGGCGGAGGGCGTGCGACTCGACGACGGGCGCGAAGTCCCCGCCGACATCGTCGTCATGGCGGTAGGCATTCGTCCCAATGCGCGTCTGGCGAAGGAGGCGGGCCTCGCCGTCGAGCGCGGCGTCAAGGTCGACGACGCCATGCGCACGAGCGATCCCGATATTTTCGCGGTCGGCGAATGCGTCGAGCATCGCGGTCAATGCTACGGGCTTGTTGCGCCGCTGTTCGAAATGGCGAAGGTCGTCTCCGCGCGCCTGCGCGGCGAAGACGGCGCGGCCTATCAAGGTTCGGTCACGGCGACCAAGCTGAAAGTCACCGGCATCGATCTTTTCTCCGCCGGGGATTTTTCCGAAGGCGACGACTACGAGGAGATCGTGCTGCGCGATCCCTCGCGCGGCATCTACAAGCGCATCGTGCTGCGCGAGAACCGCATCCGCGGCGCGGTGCTTTACGGCGACGCGGAAGACGGGCCGTGGTTCTTCGATCTTTTGAAGAAGCGGGTCGACGTCAGCGCGATGCGCGACACGCTGATCTTTGGCGAGGCCTATCAGGGAGGCGCCCCCTCGACCCTATGGCGGCCGTTGCAGCCTTGCCGGATGATGCGGAAATCTGCGGCTGCAACGGCGTGTGCAAGGGAGCGATTCTTTCCGCGATCGCGAGCAAGGGCCTGTCTTCGCTCGACGACGTGCGCGGGGCGACGAAGGCCTCGGCGTCTTGCGGACAATGCACGACCAAGGTCGAAGCGTTGATCGCGGCGACGCTCGGCGACGCCTATAAGGCGAGCGCGCGCAAGCCGATGTGCAAATGCACCGATCTCACTCACGAGGAGACGCGCAAGCTCATCGTCGCGCGCGAACTGCAATCCATGCCCGCGGTGATGCAGGAGCTCGGCTGGAAGACGTCCTGCGGCTGCCCCTCCTGTCGCCCGGCGCTCAACTATTATCTGCTGTGCGCATGGCCTGCGACCTACCAGGACGATCAGCAGTCGCGCTTCGTCAACGAACGCGTGCACGCCAATATTCAAAAGGACGGCACCTTCTCGGTGGTGCCGCGCATGTGGGGCGGGTTGACGACGCCGCAGGAACTGCGCGCCATCGCCGATGTCGCCGAACGCTTCGCGATTCCCACGGTGAAAGTCACGGGCGGTCAGCGCATTGATCTCTTGGGCGTGAAAAAGGAGGACCTTCCCGCCGTGTGGGCGCAGCTCGGCAGCGCGGGGCTGGTCTCCGGCCACGCCTATGCGAAGGGTCTGCGCACGGTCAAAACCTGCGTCGGCAAGGAGTGGTGCCGCTTCGGCACGCAAGATTCGACGGGTCTCGGCGTCAGGCTGGAGCGTCTGCTGTGCGGCTCATGGACTCCGGCCAAGGTCAAACTCGCCGTCTCCGGCTGTCCGCGCAATTGCGCCGAGGCGACGGTGAAGGACATCGGCGTCGTCTGCGTCGACTCGGGCTACGACATTCATATCGCCGGCGCCGCCGGACTGCATGTGCGCGCGACCGATCTCCTCGGCCATGTCGAAACCGAAGAGGAGACGTTGGAGCATGTCGCCGCCGTGATGCAGCTCTATCGCGAGGAGGCGGCCTATCTCGATCGTGTCTATAAATGGGTCGAAAAGACCGGGTTGGAGCGCGTGCGTCACGTGATCATGGAGGACCATGCGGCGCGCAAGCGACTCTATGATCGGTTCCTCGTCTCGCAGCGCGCGGTGCGCAAAGACCCGTGGGCGGAGCGCGCCGCGGGCTTTGGCGCCAACGAGTTCACGCCGCTCGCTGTCGTCATGCCCATCGCTGCGGAATGAGGGAGGCGCAAATGAACATGCACGCACAAAACTGGTTCGACATCGGCGCCATCGATCAAATCCCGCGCCGCGGCGCGCGCGTCGTCAAAACGGGGCGCCGCGACATCGCCGTGTTCCGCACGGGCGGCGACGAGATTTTCGCGCTCGAAAACCGCTGCCCGCACAAGGGCGGCCCCTTGAGCGAAGGCATCGTGCACGGCCGCAAGGTCGCCTGTCCGCTGCATAATTCGACCATCGACCTCGAAAGCGGCGTGATGGGCGCCGATGAAGGCTGTGCGAGACGATTTGAAGTCAAGGTCGAGAAAGGGCGCATCTATCTCGACATGGCCGCAGCGGTGGCGCCGTGAGCGCGCGCCATACTGCGACGCCGGCGCAAGACCGGATCGTCAAGACGACCTGTCCCTATTGCGGCTCCGGCTGCGGCGTTACGGCGCGCGTCGCGCCGTCGGGCGCCGTCGAGATCACGGGCGACGAAGAGCACCCCGCCAATTTCGGCAGGCTCTGCGTCAAGGGCGCGGCGCTCGCGCAAACGCTCACAAACGAAGGCCGCCTGTTGCATCCGCTCATCGCCGGAGAACGCGCGAGTTGGCGCGACGCGGTCGCGCGCGTCGCCGAGCGCTTCGCGCAAGCGATCAGAGAGCATGGGCCGGACTCGGTCGCCTTCTATGTCTCGGGACAGATTGCTGACCGAGGATTATTACGTCGCCAACAAGCTGATGAAGGGCTTTATCGGCTCGGCCAACATCGACACCAATTCGCGGCTGTGCATGGCCTCGTCGGTCGCCGGCCACAGGCGCGCCTTCGGCGCCGACATCGTGCCCGGCGTCTATGACGATTTCGAGCAGGCCGATCTCGTCGTTCTGGTCGGCTCCAATCTCGCCTGGTGCCATCCGGTGCTGTTTCAGCGCCTCGAAGCGGCGAAGGCGCGCGCGCGCGCCAGCGCATCGTCAACATCGATCCGCGCCGCACGGCGACGAGCGAGCTCGCCGATCTGCACCTGTCGCTCGCGCCGGGCAGCGATGCGGCGCTGTTCCTCGGGCTGCTGCGTCATCTAAGCCGCGCCGGCGCGCAGCGACGCCGCCTTCGTCGCAGAGCACACGACCGGCGTCGAAGAGGCGCTGCGCGCGGCGCACGCAATGCGGACGATCGCCGCGGTCGCGGCGACGACGGGCCTGAGCCGAAGCCGAGCTCGCAAACTTCTATGAATGTTCGCCGCGGCGCGAGCGCGTCGTCACCGTCTATTCGCAGGGCGTCAATCAGTCCTCCGCAGGGACCGATAAGGTCAATGCGATCATCAATTGCCACTGCTCACCGGCCGCATCGGCAAGCCGGGCTGCGGGCCGTTTTCGGTCACCGGCCAGCCCAATGCGATGGGCGGCCGCGAAGTCGGCGGCCTCGCCAATCAACTCGCCGCCCATATGGATTTGGAGAATGCGCGTCGACCGCGAATCGTGAGCGACTTCTGGGCGCGCCGAGATCGCCGACCAGCCCGGACTGAAGGCGGTCGATCTGTTCGAGGCCGATCGCGCGCGGCGAGGTCAAGGCGCTCTGGATCATCGGCACCAATCCGGCCGACAGTCTGCCGCGACGCCGATCGCGTGCCGCGCCGCGCTCGCAAGCTTGCCCTTTCGTCGTCGTCTCCGACGCGTGGCGCGCACCGACACGACGGCCTTCGCGCATGTGCTGCTGCCGGCGCAGGCCTGGGGCGAGAAGGACGGCACCGTGACCAATTCCGAACGCCGCATCTCGCGCCAGCGCGCGTTGCGGCCTGCGCCGGGCGAGGCCCGCGCCGGATTGGCGCATCGTCTGCGACGTCGCGCGCGCGCATGGGCTGCGGCGGGTTTCGCCTATGTGGAGCCCGCGGAGATTTTTCGCGAACATGCGGCGCTGTCGGGTCTCGAGAACGATGGCGCGCGCGATTTCGACATCTCCGCCTGCGCCGAGATCAGCGCCGCGCAGTATGACGCCTGGCGCCGTTCCAATGGCCGTGGCGCAAGGGCGAGCGCTGCAGCGGCTGCGCCGAAGCGCTTCTTCGCCGACGGCGGCTTCTTCACGCCGGATCGTCGCGCCCGCTTCGTCGCAACGCCGCTATCGCGCGCCAAAGCGAAAGCCGAACGCGCAGACGCCCTTCGTGCTCAATACCGGCCGGATGCGCGACCAATGGCACACCATGACGCGCACCGGCGTCGCGCCGCGACTGTCGCAGCATATCGCCGAGCCTTTCGCCGAAATCAATCCCGCTCGACGCGGCTGCGTCACGGCGTCGATGCCGGCGGGTCTCGTGCGCATCTCGAATGAGCTCGGCTCCGTCGTGATGCTGCGCGCTCAGATCACCGAGCGGCAGCGGCACGGTTCGCTGTTCGCGCCGATCCACTGGACCGATCAGAATTCGCCGCAGCGGGCGCGTCGGCGCGCTGATCGCGGCGAATGTCGATCCCATTTCCGGCCAGCCGGAATCCAAAGCGGCCGCCGTTCGCCTCGAAGCCCTGGCCTGCCGCCTGGTTCGGCTTCGCGCTGCTGCGCGAGAGGCCAGCGCGCATTCCGGCGCATATTTGGCGATCGCGCGCACGGATTTCGGCTGGCGGGTCGAGATGGCGGGCTTGCAAGAACCCAAGGACTGGGACGCTTTCGCGCAGGAACTGCTCGGCGAGGCCGCAGCGGCTCTTCGTCGCCGATCGCGGCGCCAAGACGCGTCGCTGGCTCGCGCGCTCGAACGCGCGCTCGTCGGCGTCTCGTCATCGTGGCGCGCGAACCCGTCGCCGCCTCGCGCGCTGTGCCTTGCGAAGCAATTCGCGCGCGAGACTGCGACGCGAACGCGCTTCTCGCGGGCAAACCGGCGGGGGCGCAGGATCCCGGACGCATGATCTGCGTCTGCCACGGCGTCGGCGCAAGCGCCATCGTCGACGCGATCGAGGCCCATGCGCTGGAAGACGCGCAGGCGGTCGGCCGCCAAACCAAGGCGGGAACCGGTTGCGGCTCCTGTCGTCCGGAAATTCACCGGCTGCTCAAGGATGCGGCGTCGCGCGTCGCGCGGAGCGCCGAAATCGAACTCACAGGGAGCGCATGCGCATGAAATTGCAAGAGCTCAAAAAAGCCGGCCATTGGCCGACGCTGCTCTCCGCCTTTCTCTATTTCGACATCAGCTTCATGGCCTGGGTCTCGCTCGGCCCGCTGATGACCTATATCGCAAAAGACATGCATCTTCCGCAGTCGAAGCACAAGCTGTCGCTCGTCGCCATCCCCGTGCTTGTCGGCGCCTTCTTGCGCGTTCCGCTCGGCATTATCGCCGACACGATCGGATCCAAACTCACAGGCGTCGCGGCGCAGGCGATCGTCATGTTCGCTGTGGCGCTCGTCGCCTGTGTTCGGCCTGCGCGGATCCGGCGGCTGTCGCGGTGTTCGGCTTCGATGCTCGGCCTTGCCGGCGCGTCCTTCGCCGTCGCGCTGCCGCAGGCGGGCCGTTGGTATCCGCCGCAGTATCAGGGCGTCGTGATGGGCCTCGCCGGCGCCGGCAATATGGGCGTCGTGCTCGATACGCTGCTTGCGCCGACGATCGCCGAGACCTATCGGCTGGCGGGCACGGTTTATGGCGTGCTGCTCGTTCCCATGGTCGCTATCTTGCTGTTCTATGTCTTCGCGGCCAAGGACGCGCCCGGCTCGAGCGCGCGAAGATCGGGCTCGCCGACTATGGCAAGCATGCTGCTCGACGCCGACAGCCGCTGGTTCATGTTCTTCTACTTCATCACTTTCGGCGGTTTCGTCGGACTCGCCTCGGCGTTGCCGCTCTATTTCACCTCGCAATATCACGCGAGCGGCGTCGCGGCGGGCCTCATGGTGTCGCTGATCGTCGCCTTCGGCTCGGGCTTTCGCCCGGTCGGCGGACACATCGCCGACCGCGTCGGCGGCATAAAGTCGCTGAGCGTCTGTTCTGCGTCGTCTCGCTCTGCTATTTCGGCGTCGCCGCCATGCCCGAGGGGCCCGCCGCCGCGTCCGGCGCGGGCTGGAGCCTGCCGCAGCTTCCCGGCGTCGCTTGGGGCGCGGTGGCGCTGTTCACGCTGGGCGCGCTTGTGTCTCGGCATGGGCAATGGCGCGGTGTTTCAGCTGCTGCCGCAGCGTTTTCGCAACGAGATCGGCGCCATGACGGGGCTCGTGGGCGCAGCGGGCGGGCTCGGCGGTTTCTTTCTCGCCAAGACGCTCGCCTATTCCAAGGGCATGACCGGCGGGTTCGCCGGCGGCTTCATGTTCTTTGGCGCGCTTGCCTTGCTCGGCCTCATTGGTCTGCTATTGGTCAAATCGCGCTGGCGCACGACCTGGGGCGCGATCTCCGGCGCGCGCATCTAGAAAGGTCACTCGTCTGCTGACGCGCTACGATCACAATCTTCGCGTCGATATCGGCTTTGCCTCGAAGATCGGCAAGCGCGACGAGAACGAGGATTATGTCGCGGCCTGTTTCGGCCCTAAGGGCGCGGGTTCGCCGCTCGGCGTCGTCGCCGCAGTCGCAGACGGCGTCGGCGGCGCGAAAGGCGGACGCGAAGCCGCCGAGACAGTCGTGCGCGGCTTCATCGACGGCTATTACGCGCAGCCCGAAACGCTCGGCGTCGCACGCGCCGCGGCGCGCGCCATCGATGCGATCAACGCCTGGGTCGCGGCGCAGGCGCGCGTCGATGCGCAGCTAAAAGGCATGGCGACGACCTTCAGCGCGGCGATCTTCGCGAAACGCAAGGCCTGTGTCGCGCATGTCGGCGACAGCAGAGTCTATCGCCTCGACGCGCATGGGTTGGAGCGACTGACCAGCGATCACGTGATGGGCCGCGGCGATTTCGCCAATGTCCTGACGCGCGCGGTCGGCGCCGAAGACAGGCTGCTGCTCGACATCACGAGCATCGCGCTTTCGGCGCATGACCGATTTTTGCTCTGCACCGACGGCGTGCACGGCCCGCTCGACGCGCGCGCGCTGCGCGAGCTTTTGTCGGAGGCTTTCTCGCCGCAGGAGACCGCAAATCGAATAGTCGCGGCGGCGCTGGCGGCCGGCGGGGCCGACAATGCGACGGCGCTCGTCGCCGACATCACCGACCTGCCGCCCGCCGACGCGCGCGAACTCTCAGAGGTCGCGGCGAGCCTTTCCATCGGAGAGCTGCCTCAGCCGGGCGCGATCGTCGACGGGTTCCGCCTGGAGGAGATCGTCTCCGACGGCCGATACAGCCGGCTGCTGCGCGCGACGGATTTGCAGGGCGGCAGGACGCTGATCCTGAAATTCCCGCATCCGCGCGTCGCGCGCGACGCAAGCTATCGCGGCGCCTTCGTCAACGAAGCCTGGGTCGCCGCGCGCGTGCGCAGCCCTTTCGTCGGAGAGATCGTCGAACTTCCGGCAGGGCGCCAGACGCGGCTCTATTCGGCGATGCCCTTTTACGAAGGCGAGACGCTCGAACAACGCCTGCGCCGTGCGCCGAAGCTCGATCTTGCCGAAGGCGCGCGCATCGCGAGCGAGCTCGCGCGCGGCGTCGCAGCCCTGCATCGCGCCGGCGTCATCCATCGCGACATTAAGCCCGAGAACGTCATTCTGCTCGAGGACGGGGGTCTGCGCCTCATTGATCTCGGCGTTTGCCGGGCGCCGCATCTCGAGGATATTTCCGATGCAGAAACGCCGGGCACGCCGAGCTACCTCGCGCCCGAAATGTTTCTGGGCGCCGCCGGCGACGAGATGTCCGACCTCTATGCGCTTGGCGTCACGCTCTACCGCGCCTTTTGCGGCGCCTATCCTTATGGCGAGATCGAGCCCTTCAGCAAGCCGCGCTTCGGCAAGCCGCAGAGCCTTATCGCGAAACGCCCCGATCTTCCGGCGTGGCTCGACGCGGTGATGCTGAAGGCGATCGCGCCCGACCCCGCCGAGCGTTATCGCGACGTGCTTGAGTTCGCTTTCGAGATCGAAAACGGCGCCGCGCGCGCGCCGACGTCGGCGCGAAGGCCGAAATCGCTCTACGAGCGCAACCCGCTGATGTTTTGGAAGGCGACCAGCCTGCTGCTGCTCTTCGCCTTGGTCCTGGCGCTGGCGTGCCGGCGGGGGTGAACGCAGGCGTTTTCACGGCCCCAAGGTTGCTGCGCGCGGCGCGGCGCTTTTGGCGCGGTTGCAGGAATTCGAACCCGCGACCTGCTGATTACAAATTTGTCCGCCCGAGGTTCTTCTTCATCGGGATTGGCGCCCGCTCACGCCGCCGTCAGCGCTACGATGAATTCGCGCCCGTCGGTCTCGTCGGTGACCACCAGCCGCCCGCCGTCGCTGGCCCGAAGCTGTTCGTTGGCGTTCAACAGCTCAATCCCGGCCAGAGTTCCGTCAGGCGCCATGTCGAGATTGACCTCGGCGCTGACGCGGATGGTCTCGACGTCCGCAGTGGCGGGTCGAAGCCTGATGTAGGCGACGTTACGCCGCCGATCATAGGTCAGTCGCATCGAGACGCTCCAGTCAGAAGAACTTGACGATCACGGTGATCGCGACCCAGCTCCCGTCTTCTTCGACAGCTAAAACTTCCACTTGCTTTGTAGCATACAGCCGTCCACGCCACAGCCCGTCGTAAGCGAAGTTGCGGCGGAACCCGACGCGGTTGAACTTGGCCGAAAACATTTCGCCTTGCGCGACTGTCGCCACGACCTCCGCTTCGGTCGCGCGGCGCTCCGACATTCTGTCGCGGGCGTGAGATTCGATGACGACTTTGCGCAAGGCGCGCCCTCCTGCCGGCTCCGCCTCGCCTACTCCCCCGCATCGACATAAATCTCCGCGCCCCTCTCCAGAAACTCCGCGCTCTTCTCCGCCATGCCCTTTTCGCGCGCTTCGATTTCCTTCGCCTCCTCGCGCAAATCCCGCGTGATCTGCATCGAGCAGAATTTCGGCCCGCACATCGAGCAGAAATGCGCGACCTTATGCGCCTCTTTCGGCAGCGTCTCGTCGTGATATTTGCGCGCGGTGTCGGGGTCGAGGCCGATGTCGAACTGATCCTGCCAGCGGAAATCGAAGCGCGCCCGGCTCATCGCATTGTCGCGCTCAATCGCGGCCGGATGGCCCTTGGCGAGATCGGCGGCGTGCGCTGCGATGCGATAGGTGATGACGCCGGTCTTCACATCGTCGCGGTCGGGCAGGCCCAGATGCTCCTTCGGCGTGACGTAGCAGAGCATCGCCGTGCCGAACCAGCCGATCATCGCGGCGCCTATCCCTGACGTGATGTGATCGTAGCCCGGCGCGATGTCGGTCACGAGCGGCCCCAGCGTATAGAAGGGCGCCTCGCCGCAGGCTTCGAGCTGCTTTTCCATATTGGCCTTGATCTTGTGCATCGGCACGTGGCCGGGGCCCTCGATCATCACCTGACAGCCCTTGGCCTGAGCGATTTTCGTCAGCTCGCCGAGCGTCTCCAGTTCGGCGAATTGCGCCGCGTCATTGGCGTCGGCGTTGCTTCCCGGCCGCAGCCCGTCGCCGAGCGAGAAGGACACGTCGTAGCGGCGCATGATGTCGCAAATCTCGTCGAAGCGTTCGTAGAGGAAGCTCTCCTTATGCTTCGAGAGGCACCAGCGCGCCATGATCGAGCCGCCGCGCGAGACGATGCCGGTGACGCGATTGGCGGTCAGCGGCACGTAAGCGAGGCGAACGCCGGCATGGATGGTGAAATAATCGACGCCTTGCTCGGCCTGTTCGATCAGCGTGTCCTTGAACACCTCCCAGTCGAGCTTGAGCGCGTCGCCGCCGACCTTCTCCAGCGCCTGATAGATCGGCACCGTGCCGATCGGCACGGAGGCGTTGCGGATGATCCAGTCGCGGATATTGTGGATGTTCCGCCCGGTCGAAAGATCCATCACCGTGTCGGCGCCCCAGCGGATCGCCCACACCATTTTCTCGACCTCTTCGGCGACCGAGGAGGTGACGGCGGAGTTGCCGATATTGGCGTTGATCTTGACGAGAAAATTGCGGCCGATGACGACGGGCTCGAGCTCGGGATGATTGATATTGGCGGGAATGATCGCCCGCCCGCGCGCGATCTCGCTGCGCACGAATTCGGGCGTGACGAAAGCCGGGATCGACGCGCCGAAACTTTCGCCGTCGTCGATGCGCGCCTGCGCCTCGTCGAGCGCGCGGTCGCGGCAAAGATTTTCACGATGCGCGACATAGCTGCATTTCTTCCGTCACGACGCCGGCTCTGGCGAATTCGAGCTGCGTCGCCGGCGAGGCGTCCCTTGCGCGCAGCAGCCTGCGCTCGGCCGGACAGGGCGGAACGAGCCGCTCGCCTTCCGCGAAACCGTTGTCCTCCGGCTTTGTCGCGCGGCCTTGATAGGTTTCCAGCCCCGCGCGCGCCGCGAGCCACGGGCGGGCGGAGGGAAGTCCGGCTGAGAGATCAGGCGAGAAATCGTCGCAGCCATAGGGTCCCGAGGAATTCATAGAGCCGCAGCGCCGCTTCGTCGGCAAGCGCGATCTCGCGGCAGGGGACTTTGATCTCGGGCGCGCCTTCGGGGGAAGAATAGAGCTTGCGCGAACCGCCGATGCGGCCGGTGGTCACGGTCGACGGTCTTCCCGCCTGCTTGAGCTGCACATTCATGGTCGCGCTCTCCTCATGTTGAGCGGACTCAGGCGCGGCGGAGAAACGGCGATCCATCGTGGACGGGCGCCCTTGGGCGGCGCGGTCCGATCGTCCTGGCATTCCCTCCGCCGGCATGACCCGGATCAGGTTCGACGGGTGCTTCTCAGCCGCGTCAGGCGGCGCCCCTCGCCATTGGCGCAAAGGTAGTCGCAAATGCGCCTGCCGGCAAGCGCGGCCCGGGCGCCCAGTTGCTTGCCAGAACCGCGACGATAGACGACATTCCGCCGCAAAAGGCCATAGCATATTGTGCAGAACCGGCGTCGTTCAAGGGGAGAGACATCATGCCGACCAAGAAGACCGCTTCGCTCCTTTCCGCATTGGCGCTCGCTCTGCTTTGCGCCGCGCCCGCTTCCGCCGCCAAGCTTGGTCCTTATTTTCCGCTGCCGGAGTCCTTTGACGTCGCGCCCGGCGCCGGCAAGGAGTTGCTGCTGAAACTCGACGTCGAATGGCTCGAAACCGGCCTGAAAAACCTCGAGAAGGCCAGGCAGGAGACGAATCCGGCGGAGGAAGAAAAGCTCAAATCGCTCGACGCCGAGATCGCTTCGACGAGGGAAGAACTCGCGCTGGCAAAAAACGACGACGACCTTTCCAAGGAGACGCAAATCGAGCGCAAGCGGAAATTGCTTCTCAACGTCAACCAATGGATCAGGGAGATCGGCCGGCAGGCGACGCAGCAGCTCAAGATATCCGTGCTGAAAGACGGCGCGGAGGCGGAAACGGCCCAAAACCAGCACATACGGCTGTCGGAACTCGCCGACAGGATCGAGAGCGCCAAGCACGAGGATTTCTTCGCGAACTGGGCGCGGAAATAATATCCGCGTAAAAAGGCGCTCTTAGGCGTCACGCTTGAAATAGGCGGCGTCCGTCCCAGCTTCCTCGCAGGACATAAGCCTTTTGCGAGGTCGTATGCGCTATGCCGCTCGCGCGCTCTATCCCTTTCGCGTGCTCTGGGACGCCTATCTGAAGTTCGTCAAGGACGACGGGTGGCCCATTTCAAGCCATATCGCGGTCGCAACTTTAGGGTCCGTCTTTCCCTTCCTGATTTTCGTCACGGCGCTGGCCGGCTTCTTCGGCACGCCGGAAATGGCGGACAAGGCGACGTCGATGCTGTTCGAGGAGTGGCCGCAGAGCATAGCGGCGCCGATCTCGGCCGAAATCCACAATGTGCTGCTGAAGCCGCGCGGCGGCCTCCTCACCCTTGGCGCTTTGCTGGCGCTGTATTTTTCCTCGAGCGCGGTGGAGGCGCTGCGCATCGGGCTCGAGCGCGCCTATGACGTCGAGGAGACGCGGCCCTGGTGGCTGCTGCGGCTCGAAGCCCTGCTGTTCGTGTTTATGTCGGCGGCGGCCTTGCTGGTGTTCGCCTTTCTGCTCATCGTCGCGCCGCTGCTTTATGCCGAAGTGCAAAAGGCGGCGCCGCATCTTGCGCAGCAATTGGCGCGCTTCTACGCGCCGGTGCGCTTCGGCGTCTCCACCGCGGCGATTTTCATCGTCGTCGTCGTCGCGCATAAATATTTGCCGGCGGGCCATCGGACCTTGGCGCAGATCGCCCCGGGCGTGCTGACGACGCTCGCGGCCTGGCTCGCCTTCGGCGCCGGCTTTGGCGCCTATCTGTCGCGTTTCTCCAACAATTACGTGTCGACCTATGCGGGCCTCGCCTCGATCATGATCGCGCTGGTCTTCTTCTATTGGCTCGGCGCGCTGCTCGTCTTCGGCGGTCAGCTCAATCAGGCGATTCTCCGGGCGCGCAAGCGAGACGGCGTGCAGAGGCGCCGCGCGTAGGGCTTCACCAGTCGATCGGCGTCTCGCCGCGCGCTTCGAGATAGGCGTTGGCCTTGGAGAAATGCTTGCATCCAAAGAAGCGCGCGGCGGAGAGCGGGGAAGGGTGTCCGGCCTCGAGCACGAGATGTTTGCCGCGGTCGATCCCCGCGCCTTTGCGCCGCGCATAATTGCCCCACAGCATGAAGACGAGCCCGTCTCGCTCGTCGCTCAGCGCGCGCACGGCGGCGTCGGTGAATTGCTCCCAGCCTTTGTTTTGATGCGACCCGGCGGCGCCTTCGCGCACCGTGAGCGTCGCGTTGAGCAACAGCACGCCCTGGCGCGCCCAGCGCGATAGGTCCGGGTCGCGCGAAACTTTGCGGCCAAGATCGCTGTCGATCTCCTTGAAGATGTTTTGCAGCGAGGGCGGCGGCGCGACGTCGCGATTGACGGCGAAGCAAAGCCCGTTCGCCTGACCGACGCCGTGATAGGGGTCCTGTCCGAGGATGACGACCTTGACCCGCTCGAAGGGGCACTCGTCGAAAGCGCGGAAAATCTGCGCCGCCGGCGGAAAGACGCGCTGCGCCGCGTATTCGCCGCGCACGAAGTCGCGCAACGCGCAAAAATAGGCCGTTTCGAATTGCGGCGCCAATCTGCGGCCCCAGCTCTCGTCGATCCGCACCGGCTTGGTCATGAGTGACGCATTATCATTTCCAAACCGCCTTTGGGTCCGGCCCGAGCGCGACAGGCGTCGATATCCCCGCATTTTTTGCATACTTTTGCTGCGTAGCGACTATTTCATGGGCTCCAAGGGTCGGTTATAAGAAGCGCCGTCGAGGCAATTTGCATGGCTGGAAACATGTCTGAAGATCCGAACGGCGTCGCGCGCGACGAGTCTCTGCCTGCGAACGCGCCCGCCTCTCATCAGGAGGCGGAGCCGTCCGAACATGCGGAACCCGCGCCGCCGCCGCGGCGGGGCCGATTCTGGCAAAAATTCACGCTGCTGCTCGCCCTCGTCGGATTGCTGCTGACCGGTGCGGGCTTCGCCGTGTTTTCCTTTCGCGACAAGGACGAACGCTTGAACGACCTCGCCCGCGAAATGGAGAGCGCGGGGAAAGACCCCGCCGCCGCCGTCTCGAACGCCGCGTCGCGCGTCACGGCCTGGGCGTCTTCCTTGTTCGACGTCTCCGAGCAGACCGCGCCGAAACCCGCCGCGCCGCGGCCCCTCACCCCATCGGTTGCGCCGTTGCGCCCCGCCCCTGTCGCCGCCCCGCATCAAGGCGACGAGCCGGCCAAGGTCGTCGAGGCGCCGAACGTCGTCGAAGCGCCCAAACTCGCGCAAAACGCGCCCGCGCCGCAAAACGAGACCGCCCCCGTCGTGACGCAGGATTCGCAGCGCTTTGCTCGCCCGCGTGCAGGAGATGGAGGCGCAGACCAAAGACGCGGTCGAGACCGCGCGCGCGGCGCTCGAGGCCGCCAAGGATGCGCAGCGCGCGAGCGCGAAGGCGACGGTGGACGAGCAGCGCGTCGGCGACAAGCCTGCGGATGAGGGCCAAAGCCGGCGGCGACCAGCGCCGCCGTCACCGACGAGGTTAGCGCGCTCGAAGGCCGCATCGACGAGCTTGGCGAGGAGATCAAGAAACTGCGCGAACGGCTGGATCAGCCCAAGGATGCGACGAGAGCCGAGCCGGAAAGCGCTCAGGCTCCGGTCGCCGTCGTCCCAGCGAACATGGGGGGCGTCGAGACCCTGGCCCTGGCCGAAGCGGTGGCGGAGGCGCTGCGCCAGGGCCGTCCCTACGTCAACGAAACTTCAGCCTTGAGCGAACGCGGCGCCGATCCGCATTTGCTCGCCGACCTTGCGCCTTTCGCCGAGAGCGGCGCGCCGACGGCGGCGAAGCTGCTCGCCGATTTCGGCCCGGTCGCCAAGCGTCTTCGGGTGCTGGCCGAGCCGGCGCCCCGCGCCGGGCGCGGAAGGCGAAACGCCCGCCGGCCAGATATTGCATGATTTCTCGAACCTCGTGCACGTCGGCCGCTCGGGGGCGCCGGGAAGCGCAACGGGCCCCGTGTCCATAGAAGCGCCGATCGCCGAGATCGAGAAGGCGCTGAACCGCGACGACATCGGCGCCGCCGCCGGCGCCTTCGCTTCGCTGCCCGACGCGGCGAAGGCCGAAGCCAAGGCCTTCGGCGCTACGCTGAGCGGGCTCGAATCGGCCCGCCGCGCCAGCGCTGCGCTGCTCACCAGCGCGGTCCCCGGGCTCGGCCACACCAAGAATTAGCTCGGGGGAAAACTCGACCATGTGGTTCATTCTGATCTTCATATTGTCGCTTGCGGCGATCGCCTACGGTCTCGAATGGGTGGTCGACAATCCCGGCTCGCTCAAGCTGGAGTGGGGCGACTATCAGATCGAAACCTCGGTCGGCGTCGCCCTCGCTGGCGTGCTCGTCACGCTCGTCGTGCTCATGCTCGCCTGGGCGATCTTCTCCGCGCTGGTCCGGGCGCCGTGGCGCTTGCGGTCGGGGCTCGCCACCTCGCGCCGCGAGAAGGGATTTCAAGGCGATCACGCGCGGCATTGCGGCGGTCGCCGCGGGCGACGCGCATCTCGCCCGGCGCGCCGCTCTGGTCGCCGAAAAACACCTGCCCGACGAGCCGCTGACCAAATATCTCAAGGCGCAGGCGGCGTTGATCGCGGGCGAGGCGAGTAAGGCGGAGGCCGCCTTTCACGAGATGACTCTCTATGCGGAGACCAAGCTGCTCGGCCTCCGCGGTCTGCACATCGAGGCCAAACGACGCGAGGACGTCGACGCCGCGCATCATTTCGCCAAGGCCGCGCATGAGATTTCACCCCTGCCTTGGGCGGGCTCCGCGCTCTTGGAGCATCATGCGGGGCAAGGCGACTGGAGCCAGGCGCGCGAGGCGATCGAGAATAACTTCAAGGCCAAGGCGGTCGACTACGAGACCACGCAGCGGCTGCGCGCGGTGATCGAGACCGCGATGGCGATCGACAGACAGCGCGACGATCCGCAGGAAGCGCTGCAGCTTGCGCGCCTCGCGCTCAAGCGCCGGCCTGATTTCACACCGGCGGCGACGGTCGCCGCTCGCGTCATGACCAGGATCGGGGATCGCCGCGGCGCACTGAAGCTGATCGAAAACGTCTGGGCCAGCGCGCCGCATCCAGACCTTGGCGACGCCTATGTCGAAGCCCTCGCGGCGGAGTTGAACACGCAGGCGCTCATTGGCGTGCAGCGTCTCGCCAAAATCGCGCCGTCCGCGGTCGAGAGCCGGCATCTCGTCGCCCGCATGGCGCTCGCGGCGCGCGACTTCGGCAAGGCTAGAGAAGCCCTTGCGCCGCTGATCGCGTCCGACCAGCAGCCGACCGCCCTGACTTGCCTCATCATGGCCGAGATCGAAGACGCCGAGAACGGCCCGAGCGGCCCGGTGCGCGAGTGGCTGGCGCGCGGGTCGCGCGCGCCGCGCGATCCGGTCTGGATCGCCGACGGCGTCGTTTCCAAGACCTGGGCGCCGATATCGCCCAAGACCGGGCGCTTGGACGCCTTCCAATGGGCGCCGCCGCCGGACGCAGCGTCGACGACGACGGATGCGACGGCGAACATCCCCGCCGCCTTTTTGACGCAGACACCGGTCATGGCCGTCGCGCCGCCGCCGCCGGCGCCCGAGACGCCGATCGAGGGCGAGGTCGAACCGGCGAAATGACGCGCTAGAGCATGTTCCGCAAAAGTCGAAGCGCTTTTGCGAGTGCGGCCGCCGCGTTTTTGCGGCGGCGCCGGCTCTGCCTGAGCTATATTTTGATAGCGGAAGGATTTGCTTCAACTCGGCAGCGATTTCTATCGAGCCGATGAGTTGTTTCGTCGGATGCGCTCTACATTTATTTAAAAACACCTAACGACTATCGCGCTTCCGCGGGTCGCTTTTGGGTTTGCGAATGTTAAGGAGTTTACGATGCTCCGCGCTTCTATCGGAACCTTCGCCGCAGCGGCCGTCTTCACGGCGGTTTTCATCCCCTATGCAGATCAGTCGAGCTTCAATTCTCGCGCCGCTCGCCATTGTTTCTGGCGGGACGGAATTTATCAATGCTTGAGAGCGCCGGGATACTACGGCTATGCTCCACCGCCGGTTCGGGACTATATTTACGGCGTCCCCCAAGACGAGCATGTGGTTCCGCATAAGTAAATCGGTCGGCAAAACTTAACTGGGGAGCAGGGACGTGGCCGCCTCCCACAGCTGATCGAAATGCGAGATGAGCCGGTCCGGCCCGCAGGCCGCGACCGGCGGATCGCTATAGCCGAAATCCACGGCTACGATCGGAACTTTGGCGTTGCGGGCGGTTTCGACGTCGGTCTTGGAATTGCCGACCATGAGGGCGCGCGAGGGATCGCCTGACGCCATGCCGATCGTCGCGAGCAGGGTCCGCCCGTCCGGCTTCGACATGGGAAAGGTCTCGCGGCCGCAGATCGCCGCGAAGCGGTCGGCGACGCCGAGCCGCTCCAAGAGCAGGCGCGCGAGCCCTTCGGGCTTGTTGGTGCAGACAGCGAGGCGAAACCCGGCTCGCGCGAAGCGATCGAGGCTCGCCTCGGCGCCGGGAAAGAGTGTCGACTCGTCGGCGATGCGTTCCTCGTAGAGCTTGAGGAACTCGCTCACGAGCGAATTGATGTGCTCCCTGGAATAGCTGGCGCCGCTCGTCGCAAAGCCGCGTTCGATCAAGGCGCGCGCTCCAGCGCCGACGAGCGCCCGGGCCGCTTGCGGCGACTGCAGCTCGAGACCGGCGCGCGCCAGCAACAGGTTCAGCGTGCCGATGAGGTCGGGCGCCGTGTCGGCGAGAGTGCCGTCGAGATCGAAGACGATGATGGGGGCGGGTCCGCTCATGGCTTGGACTAACCTCGACGCCGCCTTAGCGCAAGCCGCGCGCGGATGTTAGGCCTGCACTCAACTGACGGCGCCGCTCGCGCGGAACGCGCGCTAAGCGACCTCCGCCGGAACCGGCGACGTCGGCTCCGCATCCCGCTCGCGCAAGAGCGCCTCGCGCGCTGCGATGTAGTCGCGCGTCTGCGGCGTCGCGTCGACTTTCTTCGCGAGCTGAATTTGGAAGACGACGGAGACGCCCAATCTGAACGAGGCTTCGGAGATGGAGAGATAGAATTCCCACATGCGGCAGAAGCGCTCGTCCTGAATTGTCGCCGCCTCCGCTCGATGCGCCAAAAATCGCTCGCGCCAGCATTTCAATGTTTCCGCGTAATGCAGTCGCAGGACCTCGATGTCGGTCACGATGAGCCCGGCGCGTTCGATAGATTGCAGGATTTCCGACAGGCTCGGCGCATATCCGCCAGGGAAAATATATTTGACGACCCAGGCGTTGGTCGGCGTCGGCGCCGCGGTGTTGCCGATCGTGTGGATGAGCGCGACGCCGTCATCTTTAAGCGTTTTGGCGATGCTGCGGAAATACGCGTCGTAATAGGGCAGGCCGACATGTTCGAACATGCCGACTGAAACGATGCGGTCGAAGTTCTGTTCGACGTCGCGATAATCCTTGAGCAAAAATTCCGCCTTGGCGGCGAGGCCCTCCGCCTCGGCGCGCGCGCGCGCGATCGCATGCTGCTCGCCCGACAGCGTCAGGCCCGCGACCTTCGCGCCGCAATGTTTGGCAAGATAGAGTCCAAGACCGCCCCAGCCGCAGCCGATGTCGAGCACGCTTTGGCCGGGCTCGATCAGCAGTTTTGCGGCGATGTGGCGCTTCTTGGCGAGTTGCGCGGCGTCGAGCGTTTCGCCGGCCGTTTCGAAATAGGCGCAGGAATATTGCCGGTCGGCGTCAAGGAAGAGATCGTAGATACGGCCGTCGATGTCGTAATGCGCTTCGGCGTTCTTCTTCGCGCCGAACAGCGTGTTGCGCTGGCGCCAACGCCCCGTCGCGCCGCGAAGGCGTTGGATCGCCTCGAGCCATGCCGGAAGCCTGGCGAAAGCGACGTTGCGCGTGCCGATCATCAGGGCGTCATAGATCGCGCCCCTTGTGACGACGAGGCGTTCATCCGTGAAAAGCTCGCCGAAGGAAAGTTCGGGATCGAGCAGCAGGCGCCATTGCGCGCCAGCGTCTTTAAAATGCACGCCGACCAGCGGACCGGAGCCGTCGCCCGCGACGAAGCTGTCGCCCGAAGCGGTTTCGACTTCGAGATTGCCGACGCGAATAAGTCGCGTAAGAAACCACTTCAAAACGCCGCTTGAGAAATCCACCGATCTTCTCCCAAGGTCTCTCGCCAACGGGTTTGCGTCTTCGTCGAGGTAGCAAATCAACTTCGCCGCTTCAACCGTGAGCGCGGCTGATCATTGGAGGTCGAGGCTGATGAGCGAAAAGCAAATGCGCGGCTACAAGGCCGTTCCCGGGTCGCTCGGGCCGCGGCGGGACTTTCGCATCACGGTCGGTTTGCGCGAAGGCTGGGACGAGGAGGGGCGCGTCTTCGACGTCTCGGAAGCGGTGCGCACGGCGCGCGCCTGGATGCGCAAACGCGCGGAGGCGAATTTGCCGGCTCTCTCCGGCATGTTCACCCGCGCCGAGGTGACCTATGCATGGCGGCGCGCCGACGGCTCCGCCGCCTCCGACCGCGAACCCGTCGCGATCTTCACCGGCGAGGCCGTCCATGCCTATCTTGGGCATCTGCCGGACGAGGCGATCGAGGCGATGCTGACTGAGCTTGCGATCGAGCTCGGCTCGGCGCTCGGGCAGGAGCGGCTCTATCTCGCCTTTTGCGACCGCACCTGGATTTTGGACTGCAGCGAAGATGGCGCGAATTAGTCGGCGACGGGCGGCAAGGCAATCGATCTCAGCAGGGAGAAACCGGCGCGATAGCCTTGCGCTCAAGGTCAAAACGCGCAAAAAGGCGGCGGCGTCGCGTCCTTTGGGGGCCTGGCCCTCGGTTGAGATTTCAGGGAGCATCCATGCAAATTCTGGTGCTGGGTGGCGACGGGTTTTGTGGCTGGCCGACGTCGTTGCATCTCTCCGCCGCGGGGGCGGACGTCACCATCGTCGATAATCTCTCGCGCCGGGATATCGACAATGAGCTTGAACTCGAGTCGCTCACTCCCATCCGCCCCTTGGGCGAGCGCATTCGTGTCTGGAAAGAGGCCTCCGGCCGCACGATCAATTTCCATCGGATCGACGTTGCGACCAACTACCATCGGCTATTGGTGTTGTTGCAGGAGCTAAAGCCCGACGCTGTCGTGCATTTCGCCGAGCAGCGCGCCGCGCCCTATTCCATGAAGTCGGATTATCACAAGCGATACACCGTTTCGAACAACATCAATGCGACCAATAATCTGATGGTCGCGCTCGTCGAAGCGAAGATCAATTGCCATGTCGTGCATCTCGGCACCATGGGCGTCTATGGCTATGGCGCAGCCGGCATGGCGATTCCGGAAGGCTATTTGCAAGCCTCGTTCCATACCGCCGACGGCAAAGAGGTCAAGCAGGAGATATTGTTCCCCGCCAATCCCGGCAGCGTCTATCATATGACGAAGACTTTGGATCAGTTGATCTTCGCCTTCTATAATAAGAACGACAAGATCATGGTGACCGATCTCCATCAGGGCATCGTCTGGGGCACGCAAACGAAGGAGACGAGCCTCGACGAGCGCCTGATCAACCGCTTCGACTATGACGGCGATTACGGCACGGTCTTGAACCGCTTCTTGATGCAGGCGGCGATCGAGCATCCGCTGACGGTGCACGGCGCGGGCGGCCAGACCAGAGCATTCATCAATATTCGCGACACCGTGCGCTGCATCGAACTCGCGATCACCAATCCGCCGCAGCGCGGCGAGCGCGTGCGGATCTTCAATCAGATGACCGAGACGCACCGCATTTCCGTGCTGGCCGAAAAGGTCGCGAAACTGACCGGCGCGGAAATCGCCTATGTGGAAAATCCGCGCAAGGAGGCCGCCTCCAACGACCTCGACGTCGAAAACACCTCGCTGATCGGCCTCGGGTTGGAGCCGACAAAGCTTGATGACGGCCTTATGGAGGAGGTGACGGACATCGCCAAGAAATACGCTCATCGCTGCGACACGAGCAAAATTATCGCGAAGTCGAAATGGTGACGGCGGCCTACGACGCACGTCTCAATAGCGGCGACACGAGCGAAGGCCTGATCGCGCATTATCGTCTGCGCGCCGACGCGGCCACGGTCGAAAGTCGCGCGAAAAAAATCGCGGTCGAACAGAGCGTCGAAGTTCCGCTCGGCGCAGTGCGCGACGCCTTCATCCTCAATGAAATCGTCGGCAAGGTGCGCGACATTTCCGACTTGGGCGAGGGCCGTTTCGACATAACGATCGAACTCAATCCCCGCACCGTCGGCACCGACGCCGGGCAGTTGCTGAACATGCTGTTCGGCAACACCTCGATGCATGACGACGTTTCGCTCGAAGACGCAGAGATTCCGCAGAGTCTGCTGGATATTTTCGGCGGCCCCAATCACGGCGTCGCGGGCCTTCGCGCGCTGTGCGGGCGGGAACGGGGCGCGTTGACCTGTTCGGCGCTGAAGCCGCAGGGGCTGGCGCCGCGGGAGCTGGCTGCGCTCGCCTTCGAATTCGCCAAGGGCGGGGTGGATTTCCTGAAAGACGATCATGGGCTCGCCGACCAGGACTACAGCCCCTTTGCCGACCGCGTGAAACTCTGCGCCGAGGCGGTGCGGCGCGCGGCGCGCGAGACCGGGCGCTTGACGCATTACGTCCCGAGCCTTTGGGGGAGTTTCGAGGAGCTTTGCCGGCGGCTGGATTTGGCTGCCGGTGAAGGGCTGCGGGCGGCGATGCTGGCGCCGGCGCTGATCGGGCCGTCGGATTTCGTAGCGCTGAAGCGCAGATATGCGCAATTCGCTTTTTTTGCGCATCCAAGTTTCACCGGCGGGGCCCGAATCGCCCCGCCGCTCTACAACAAGCTGTTCCGCATCTTCGGCGCCGACGCAGTGATCTTTGCGACCTATGGCGGCCGCTTCGGCTACAGCCGGGACGTCTGCCGCGCCATCGCCGACGGCGCGAGAGGCCCCCTCGGCAATTTGCGCGCGGCGACGCCGGTTCCCGCCGGCGGACTGACGCTCGGCCGCGTCGCGGAGACGCTTGACTTTTACGGCTCCGACGCGATGCTGCTGATCGGCGGCGACCTGCTGCTCGCCGAACATGATCGAGTAGCCGCCGAGACGCAGGCGTTTGTGCGCGCGGCGCAATCCTATCCCAACGGGTGACCAATGTCGCAAGGCGAACCGAAGACCTTTCGCAAGGCCTGCGGCGACTTCGCATGGGCGGATGTCGAGCGCCTCAACTATAAAGAGGAGGGCGTCGCGCCCTTCAAATCCATCTCGCGCCAAACCCTCTTCGCGAGCGAACATCTTGCCGGCGAATGGCGCTATTTCGAGATGGCGCCGGGCGGTTTCTCGACGCTGGAGCGCCACGAACACGCGCATGCGGTGATGATCCTGCGCGGGACGGGAAGCTGTCTTGTCGGCGAGGCCGTGCGCGAGGTCGCGCCGCTCGATCTCGTCTCGATCCCGCCCTGGACCTGGCACCAGTTCCGCGCCTCCAAGGGCGAGACCATGGGCTTTCTTTGCCTCGTCAACAAAGAGCGCGACAAGCCAAGACTGCCGACGCAAGAGGATTTGGCCAAGCTTCGCGACGACGCCGCGACGGCGGCGTTTCTTGATGGAGAGAGCCTGACGTGAAGATCGACGGACGCCATTATCGCTCGATCTGGCGCGACGCTGACGGCGCGCGCGCGCACATCATCGATCAGACCAAATTGCCTTTCGTTTTCGAGACGGTCGCGCTCGCTGCCTTCGAAGACGCGGCGGCGGCGATCAAAGATATGATCGTGCGCGGCGCGCCGCTGATCGGCGCCGTCGGCGGCTATGGTCTGGCGCTGGCGCTGCGCTGCGATCCTTCCGACGCCGCGCTCGCGCGCGCCTATGCGACGCTGCTGCAAACGCGCCCGACTGCGGTCAATCTGCGCTGGGCGCTGGATCGCGTGCGCGCCAGAGCGTCGGCCCTCGCGCCGAGCGCGCGCGCCGACGCCGCCTTTGCCGAGGCCGATGCAATCGTCGAAGAAGACGCCGCCTGCTGCGAAGCGATCGGCGGGCACGGCGCCGCGCTCATCGCCGCCATCGCCGCGCGCAAAGGCGCGAGGCCGATAAACATCCTCACCCATTGCAACGCCGGCTGGCTCGCGACGGTGGATTGGGGCACTGCGCTCGCGCCGATCTACAAAGCCGCGCGACGCCGGTCTCGACATCCATGTCTGGGTCGACGAGACCCGCCCGCGCAATCAGGGCGCGAGCCTTACCGCCTTCGAGCTTGGCGAAGAAGGGATCGCGCATAGCGTCGTCGCCGACAACGCCGGCGGACATCTGATGCAGCACGGCCTCGTCGATCTTGCATCTTCGGAACCGACCGCACGACACGGTCGGGCGACGTCTGCAACAAGATCGGCACCTATCTGAAAGCCCTCGCGGCGCATGAGAACCGCGTGCCCTTCTATGTCGCCTTGCCGAGTTCGACGCTGGATTGGCGGATCAGCGACGGCCTCGCGGAAATCCCGATCGAAGAGCGCAGCGCCGACGAGGTGACCTTCATTTCGGGTCGCGGCGAGGACGGCGCGATCAGGCGCGTGCGGCTGACGCCGGAGGGAACGGATGCGCGCAACTTCGCCTTCGACGTGACGCCGGCGCGTTTTGTGACGGCGCTGATAACGGAGCGCGGCGTCTGCGCGGCGAATGAGCAGGCGCTGCTGACCATGTTCCCGGAAGCGGCTTGCGCCGTATGACCGACGATCTGACCTATTCCGATGAGTTGATCCGAAAAATATTGTCGCGCACGCGCGTCATCGCGATGGTCGGCGCCAGCGCCAATTGGAATCGGCCGAGCTTCTTCGTCATGAAATATCTTCAGGACAAGGGCTATCGCGTCATACCGGTCAATCCTGGCGTCGCAGGACAAGAAATTCTGGGCGAGAGGGTCTACGCCGACCTCAAATCCATTCCCGAGCCTGTCGATTTCGTGCAGATTTTCCGCCGCTCGGAATATGCCGGGGCCATCGCCGACGAGGCCATCGCGATTGGCGCCAGGACCGTGTGGATGCAGCTCGGGGTGCGCGACGACGCAGCGGCCGCGCGCGCCAAGGCCGCCGGCCTCGATGTCGTGATGAACCGCTGCCCCAAGATCGAATATGGCCGGCTCGGCGGCGAACTCGCGTGGAGCGGCGTCAACACGAGAGTGGTTTCGAGCCGCGCGCCGACGCCGCCGACCCGCAAGCCGTCGCGCGAACGCGCCGGCGCCGAGACCGACACCGGCTTCGAGACGCTCGCGATCCACGCGGGCGCAACGCCCGATCCCGTCACCGGCGCGCGCATCACGCCGATCTTCCAGACCTCGTCCTATGTGTTCGAAGACGCCGAACAGGCGGCCTCGCTCTTCAATCTGCACAGTTTCGGCCATGTCTACAGCCGCCTCAGCAATCCGACCGTGGCCGTGCTGGAGGAGCGCATCGCCGCGCTCGAGGGCGGGCGCGCCGCCGTCGCAGCCGCCTCCGGCCACGCCGCGCAGTTCCTGACTTTCTTCACGCTGCTGGAGCCGGGCGACGAGTTCCTCGCCTCGCGCAATCTTTACGGCGGCTCGTTGACGCAATTGGGCTTGAGTTTCAAAAAACTCGGCTGGACCTGCCGCTTCGTCGACCAGAAAGACCCCGAGAATTTCAAGCGCGCTTTGACGGAGCGATGCAAGGCGATCTTCATCGAGAGCCTCGCCAATCCCGGCGGCGTCGTCGCCGACATCGAGGCCATCGCCAGCATCGCGCATGAAGCGGGGATACCGCTCGTAGTCGACAATACGCTGGCGACGCCTTACCTCTGCCGGCCGTTCGACTTCGGCGCCGACATCGTCTGCCATTCGACCACGAAATTCCTCGCCGGCCACGGCAATTCGCTCGGCGGCGTCGTCGTCGAGTTCGGGCGTTTCGACTATGCCGCAAGCGGAAAATTCCCGGCGCTTGCGGGGCCGGAGCCCGCCTATCACGGGCTCGATTTCTTCGAGACCTTCGGCGATTTCGCCTTCACGACCAAGGCGCGGGCGGTCGCGTTGCGCGACTTCGGCCCGGCGCTCTCGCCGATGAACGCCTTTCTCACCATCACGGGCGTCGAGACGCTGCCGCTGCGCATGATCCGCCACGTCGCCAACGCCAATGAGATCGCGCGTTTTCTCGAAGCGCATCCTTGCGTCGCCTGGGTGTCTTACGCGGGGCTCGACTCCAGCCCCTATCGCGATCTTTGCAGAAAATATCTGCCGCGCGGCGCAGGCTCGGTTTTCACTTTTGGGCTCAAGGGCGGCTATGCGGCGGGCGTGAAACTCGTCGAAACGGTGCGGCTGTTTTCGCATCTCGCCAATGTCGGCGACACGCGCAGCCTCATTCTGCATCCGGCCTCGACGACGCATCGGCAGCTGACCGACGAGCAGCGCCTCTCCGCCGGCGCCGGGCCCGACGTCATCCGCCTTTCCGTCGGGCTCGAAACCGCCGCAGACCTCATCGCCGATCTCGATCAAGCCTTGCGGGCGGCCTGAGAGCCGCGGTTTACGACTGGTTTAGAAGATCGAACGGCGCCCGGCATTCTGGAGCCGCTAACGCCCGCTTAGAACAAGTTCCGGCAACGTTCCGGCGCGGCGGTCAGGGCGGGAAAAACGGGAAGTGCGGCGGGATGCGCCGCGGGCGGCAGGTGTTGACATAGTGGGTCGCATGTCCGTCCCAATAGCTGCGCAGACAATCGAAGCAGCGGATCGAATCTTCGGTGTCCGCCCAGCGGGTGCAGTCGGCGTCCCACGCATAGGCCGCGCCGCCAAGATTTGCCGAAATCAGCGCCGCGAGCGCCACGCTGCGCAGGTAGGAAGTCGCCTTGTCGGCCATTGGATGACCCCTCACGCCAATTTAACAGGTCCCGCAGTTTCATATAGGACGGCTTCGCGGCTTTCAGGATTGCGTTACTATTTTTTGTTGTTGCTGTGATCGAGGCGGCGCTCGGCGGTTGAGTTGAACCCGAGTTTGGGCGTTTTCCTCCTGCAAAACGGCGCCGGCCATGCTAAAACGCAGGCCTCCTTCCTCGCGTCAGGGCGAGCCCGTTTAACGCCAAAGAGCCGCAAATGTTTGTAGCTGTAGGAAAATTCAAGACTGCGCGGCTGGCGCTGCTGGCGTTGCTGTTGTGTCTTGGCGCGCCGCGGGCGGAAGCTGGATTTTTCGAGGACCTTTTCGGATTGAACGAACCCGCGCCGCAACGGGCCGCGCCGGAGCCGCGTCGTCGCATTTCGCCCTACCGCCACGTCGCGCGGCCGGGGCTTTCCTTTGAGAGAACTGTCAAACGGTCGCCGCGGAAGGTCGTCGTCGCCAGGGTGCGGCCAAGCGTCGTCGTCGTCGAAAGCGCCACCGGCGCGCGGCTTGTGCACCCGGCGCTGTGCTATCCGACCGGCGAGCAGGAGAACAAATCCGACCATTCCGACGCGCTGCTGCATGACGAGACGCTGCGGTCGGGCGACACGCTGGTGACGGACGAAGGCGTGCGCATCTTCAATGGAGGCGGCTCTTGCCCCCACAAGCCCGCCGATTTCCGCTCGCTCGCGGAGGCGCGCGGCCTCTCCGGCCAGAAGCGCAACACGCTGATCGCCATCGAGCAGGTCATGCACCGGCGCCGGGGCGTCGACTCCAGCGACGCTGTGGTCGCCACCGACAAGGCGCCGACCCGGCGTTGATTTGACGATCCGTCAGCTTTTGGCGACGCAGGCGCGGTAGCACATGGTCTTCTGCTCGCTGCAGGGCTCGCCGCCGCTCACATAGGGCGTGCCGACCTTATTGCCCTGGCTGTAGCAGCGCCGGTAGTCCTTGCGGCATTGCGCCTTGCATGCGCGCAGATCGGAAGACATATCCGCCTTGGCGAGCTGAAAGGCCGGAGGCGGGTTTGGTTGCGCGTTGGTCGCGCCCGTGGCGAGCAAGGCCGACATGTAAAGAAGGGCGCAAGGGATGGCGTAGGCTCGGCGTTTCATCTCAATATGCTCCATGATTTTCTGAGGTTTCAAACACCTTTCCTGGTAGCTAGAGTTGAGACGAAGCGAGTCCATTGGAATTATCTGCTGAGCGCCGCGGGCGAAGCCGCATGAATCCGTCGGGATCGAGGCAGCGGTTAGCGGAATTCGAGCGATCTTCGCCGAGCGGGAGACCTGCATTTGACGAAAGAACTTGTCGATCGGCTACGACGCCAAGTTGCGCTTGCGGCTAGTTGGTATTGTCTTGCTATCGTCTATGGGGAGCAGGAGAGGGTAACCGAATTTCCTTTCAAGCGCTTCGATAAGGCGCTCGAGAAGAGAAACCGGGCGGCGTGGAATTGCTGGGTGGCTTCGGCACTATCGGATGAGCAGCGCGAGCAATTGATCAAGAGGGGATTCGATCCCTCGGAACTTGTTCCATTGTCAGATTACGAACGAACCGAATTTTTAAAAGACTACTCCAAGCGCACAAACGCCCCACTGCCTAACCCGAAAACGGACAGTATCAGTTTCCGCGAATTTGTTTTCGAGAAACCTATGTCATTTCGGGGCTTCGCTTTCCCAATGGCTGTTTTTAACAATGCGAAGTTTCATGACCAAGCCGATTTTCGCAAGGCGGCATTCTTTAATCTCGTTATTTTCGATGACGCGATCTTCACCGGCGTTGCCTACTTTTCCGAAACACTCTTCGAAGGCGCTTTTTTCAACAGGGTTCGGTTCTCAAGCACCGTCGATTTCAACAAGGCGGCGTTCCTTGATAGCGCCATCTTTTACAAAGCTGAATGCTCGGGCATCACCTATTTCAAGGAGACGGCCTTTTCAGGCGACGCCTTGTTTCAGGGCGCGACGTTTTGTGGCGAAACAATCTTTGGCGGGGCGGAGTTCTCTGGCGCAGCCGACTACGGCACATGCGAGTTTAAATCGCGAACGTGGTTTTCCGGCGCGAAATTCAGAACGCGGGTGCCCATTTTCCATGACACCAAATTACGAGAATTGACTGATTGGGGGCTATCGACATGGCCTCCATCTCCGAAAAGCAAAGAGGAGGCGCAACAGCTCAGGGAGTGCCCCGAATAGCTCAGTATTGCCGGCTGCGATGCATCCACGTAAATCGGCTCGTTGCTCATGTGTCGTTTCCTTAGCCTAACACCAAGGTCGCCGCGGCAGATTTGCTAAACCGGGTCCTTAATCGGTTTCCCTTGGAGGGCTGGCAAACCAGAACAGAATACACCAGCCAGCGGTAATGAGGCCGCAGCCAAATATTGTTTCACTGAAATTCTCATCTCTGATCGCGAAGCTCGCGATGGCGGCTAGCAAGCCGATTATCGCGACAACGAGAGGTATCGGGCTGCGGGCGGGAAGCTTATCCTGATTTGGGCTCCGTTTTCTCATCCGCGCCCCGTCTCTTCAACCGCACCCCGGCTCCCCCGCCATTTTCTGAAATAAACTCGACGCCGGCTGTTTCGACGGCGGCGCTCTTTGTTCGCCGGCACCACTAAGCAAGATTTTGAGTATGAGCCGATAGCTTAAGCGACAAATATGCAACAACTGTCAAAATTCGTCATTTGAGACGGAACAAGATTCAGAACAATCCTCAATTTGGGCCGTTTTTGGAAGGACGCTTGACCGTCGCTTCGAAACGCCTCCCATAGAAGGGAGCGAAGAAGGAAAGCATGCCCATGACAATGAGGAAGCTTCTTCGAAAGAGAAGCGCCATCAGGCGGCTTCTGCAGAACCTCGAAACGCGGCCCGTCTTTGAAGACACGTCGCCCATGTCAATCGGATGGTTGAACCAATCGCGTGCCGGAGCCGCTCATGGCTTCGGTAGTGTCTCCGCCTTCCCTGGTCAAGGCGATCGCCGATGAAATTTTC
>CAWFZD010000068.1:0-3748 GCA_963820145.1 uncultured Alphaproteobacteria bacterium | reverse complement strand
AGTCGAGCCGAATGACAAAATACCCCCCCACTCGTTGAGCCGGAGCGCGAAACACCGGGAAAGTCGCGGTCTGAGTCGCGCCCGGCTCGCTGATGGGCAGGCTCATCCAAGCGTCAGGCCAAATCTCATGGTACTGGGATGCTTTCGAGGTACGCGCATAGCCTCGACAAACTCCGAGCGCCAATGCGTCGGCTCGCTCCTTTTGCCATTGTTCGGCGACAACGCGGTTTTCGCTACGCGAGTGCGCCACTCCAAATCGGACCCCCGAGCCACTCTTTGAAAACCCGCTGACCGGCATCAAGCGCGTCGGGCGCGGAGGGGGTACAAACAGCGACGTGAGCCAGATTTTTCGCGAGAACGTTTTTCTTTTCAAAGAGGATTTCGTCCCAAAGCTTTGCGGCCCGATTGCCAACCACCTGGGTGCCCTCAAGCGTGGCAAAGTCGGGGGAAGGCACACGCTCCTGACAGGGGAACTGCTGAATCGACTGATACCAGGCGCCTGGAGCCCGAAAATAGATCACGCTTCGCGAATCCAGCGCGCCTGCGCTAACCCCGAAAGCGCCGGTCGAAAGTTTACGGGTCGTCAGCCCCAAAATCTCAACCACGCGATTCAGTGCCCAACGTTGAAGATGAGGATTGATGGCGCCCGGATCGAGCCGGGTGAAGTCTTCAGTTTGAAGCGGATCGGTCGAGGTTTCGATACCGGAACGAAATGCGAGCTCACGCACGGGCGCGGCGGCATGCGCCGGTGTAACGAGGCATGATACCAAAAGAAAAAGAAACGTGATCATAGACGAAATTTCTCCAAACCCAGCTTTTGCGCCCAGCCTTCTTCGATGCGAAGCCGGTAAAAGGTGCCTTTTTCCAAATGACGGATCACCTCGACGCTACCGTGCGCGTAAAGCATCGCTTCCAACTTGCTGTTCGCATAAGGAATCATCACTTCGTAAATTTCCAGACTTTTTTTGAAATGATCAAGAACCCGCTCCCGCAGCCGCACCATATCGGCACGCTCAAGAGCCGAAACCATGATGCCACCGCGCGCGAGCAGGCGGGCGCGATTTTTCTCAGCCGGAGTTTTTAACTGATCCGCCTTGTTGAACACCATCAGGCGTGGCTTATCGTCGACGCGTAGCTCCTTGAGCACGCCTTCCGTCACTTCAAGCTGATCTGCCGCCTGCGCGCTGCTCGCGTCGACCACGTGCAAAAGCAAGTCGGCATCCTCGAGCTCCTCGAGAGTCGAGCGAAACGAGGCGATGAGCGAGGTCGGAAGTTTATTAATGAAACCGACGGTGTCGATCGCCACTACCGGCGGATGACAGTTCGGGTCAAGCGAACGAACACTGGCGTCCAAAGTCGCAAAAAGCTTATCTTCGGCGCGAACTTCGCTCTGAGTCAGAGCATTCAAAAGGGTCGATTTGCCGGCGTTCGTATATCCCACGATCGCGACTTTGAGCACGTCCTTGCGCCCCGCGCGCTGGACCTTTCGCTCCTTCTGGATCGAGGCCAAACGGTCGCGCAGAACACTGATTCTCTTTTTGACAAGTCTCCGATCCACTTCGATTTGCTTTTCGCCCATGCCGCGATTACCGACACCGCCGCCGCGCTGACGCTCAAAATGGGCCCAAAAATGCGTCAAACGAGGCAACAAATATTGCAGCCTGGCCAGAGCGACTTGGGTTTTGGCCTCCTTGGTGCGCGCATGCCTCGAGAAAATCTCGATAATCACGCCTGGGCGATCCAAAATGGGGCGCCCAAACTCGACTTCCAAATTACGAAGCTGATTAGGGGAAAGCTCGACATCCAGAATCACCGAGTCCGCCTGAAGCTCATCGGCGAGCGCCTTGACCTCCTCGATCTTGCCTTTTCCGATGTAGGTCGCCGCGTGAATTTTACGCTGAGTGATGAGGGCCTTTCCGACCGGATTTACGCCGAGAGTCGTCAAAAGGCGCGCCATTTCACTTAAGGATTCTTCTTCTAACCCGACGCTTACCGCTCGTGGCGAGGTTTGATCGGCGCAGGGCAATAAGGAGTCTTCATTCTCCAGCATCTAACCCTGTTATACTAGAAGTCGGTTGCAAATCACCCGTGAAAATGCGCAAATCTTGAGGTCATGGTGCCAATCGACCTCTCTCCCCAGTCGCAGTCCATTCTCGTCAACCTAAACGGCGAAATCACGAAGGCCGCGAACGCGAAAGTTTCGGTTTTCGATCGAAGCTACCTCTATGGAGACAGCCTCTATGAAGTCGTCCGCAGCTATGACGGCCACTTTTTAAAACTCGACGAACACCTGGTGAGGCTCGGTAAGTCGGCCGAGCTTACCCACATGACCTTAGGGCAGTCCCTGCAGCATTACGAAAAAGAGATTCTGCGGACCTATCAAGCCTGGCGCGAACTGCCCGGACACGAAAAAGCCGACGCCTATTGCCGGATCGTCGTCAGCCGGGGTGAGGGAAAAATCGGCTTTGGGCTCGGCAGCCTGACTACCTCCTCGCTTTACACGATCATCCTGCAGCCCCTCGAGCTGCCGACCCCGGAAGCGCGCAAGCGGGGCTATTATTTGAAAATATCAGAACGCATGCGCAACGATCCCGTTGGCCTCGATCCGGCAATGAAAACCGGGAACTACCTGAACAGTCTTTTGGCCTATCTTGAGGCCGGTCCGGGTTTTGATGATGCCTTGTAATGCTTAACGGGATGAGGCACGTCACCGAAGGAACTACTTTTAAATATTTTTTATGCGAAAAGAGGGGACATCGCCACTCCCCCGCTCGTATTGGGATTCTCGACGGCGTCACGCGCAGGCTCGTCATTCAGTGCGCGCGGCAGCTTGGGTACCCGGTGCGCGAAGTGCGCTTCCCAAAAGAACGACTTTATGAGGCGGATGAGGTGTTTATGTCGAGCTCGGTGAAAGAGGTTTTTCCAGTCACGCGCATTGATAATAAACGAATCGGCAAAGGCGTAGCGGGTTCCGTGACCCTCGCGCTCCAAGAAGCTTACGCAAAAGCGAGGAAAAAATGACCCGCACCTAAAAAGATCGTGCGCGCACTTCCCGCGGGAGCCCCTCCCATTGCAAAACTCGCGGAACGCGGTCGATGCCGCGCACGCGGCCGGAAAGGTCTTAGTCAAACATTTCGGAAGGCCGCTGAACATTCGCGAAAAAAAGAACGCGGGACTGGTCACCAACGCCGACGTGGAGGCCGAACAGGCCGCCCTCGGCAAAATTCTCCGAAAACGCTATCCGCATTTTGGAATTTTAACCGAAGAATCGCCTGAGGAGTTCTCGCAAGACCCGGACGCCTGATCATGGACCCGCTCGATGGTACCACCAATTTCATCCATCGCTTTCCGATGTTCTGTGTCTCGATCGCCGCTCAATGGGCCGATGAAGTTGTTGTCGGCGTGATTTATCACCCGATCTTGAACGATCTGTACATCGCGATTCGCGGCAAGGGCGCAACCGTGAACGGCAAAAAACTTCAGTTTTCCAAGACGAACCGAGTTGCCGACTCGCTTTTGACCACTGGCTTTACTTATCGAAAAAAATCCCTGCTACGCACCGAAATGGACGCCTTTGAACGACTCTCGGGCATCGCGCGAGCGGATCGCCGCCCCGGAAGCGCGGCTCTCGATCTGGCCTACACGTCGCGCGGGGTTTTTGACGGTTTCTGGGAACGCAACCTGTCGGCCTGGGATACGGCCGCTGGCGCGCTCCTCGTCCAAGAAGCCGGCGGAGAGTTGACGGATT
>CAWFZD010000067.1:0-5093 GCA_963820145.1 uncultured Alphaproteobacteria bacterium | reverse complement strand
GCCGCATTTTTCCAAATATTTGGATGGCTGCCCTCGCCGTAGCCGATAGATTGCTGTAAGCGTGTTCAGGTCCACGAGTTCGGGCCGAAGGGCTGCTCTGACCTAAACTCTCTAATGCTCTTTCGAGGGCGACTTCTTCAATTGTTAGGCCAGCTTCGAATGCCGGTGCCGGAGCAATTTCGATCCCGAGTTTGGTCAGCTCAGCAGAAACGTTCGCGCCGATTTCAACAAGGTCCGCGGCCTCAAGGCCATGTTCGAACGCATGCGCAACGAAATCACCGCCAAAATCCTTACCGTATCTCCATGGAGACAACATGAGATCGGCGCTAATCTGTGTTATCTGTTGAAGTTCAGCAATATTATGTTCAAATACTTTCAACCTACATCCCGTTGACCTGCACATGTCCAGGAGTTCTGCTGCTGCCTTGTTGGATTCGGCTCTTCCGAAACCAAGGATGCGTATCAGCAGCGGCGTATCGAAGTACACATCAACATTATCCATTCTTTGCCGCATGTCCGCGGCTTCAATTTCGTCACTACTAAACTCGGAAAGAGATTTTACGGCTCTGTAAAGAAGTCTCCCAGACACAAGTCTGTTAAATCGGCAGCAAATTCGTCAGAGAAGACGTAACTAGACAAGGCAAGCGACATTATGCGTTGAATTTTCTTATCATACTTGTCAACGTTTGAGGCGGGATTCATTCCACCCAAGAAGCTCAGTGCAGAAGAGTCTAACCACCCATCTAATACGTCGGTTCCATCGATATTGTCTAAACCTATGTCCACTATCACTTCGTTGAGCCGGGACACGGTCCTTGCGTATTTCTCCCTAGCGGCCTTTTCCAGTTGTATTATGTCTTTGTCTTCGTAATTCTCATCCACCATCCTGTATCTATGCGCAGTGTCAAGGTGGACGATTTTAGCAGAAGCAAGCCGTGGGAGAGAATAACGAATAACGTTTAGGGGTATTTCAATCCCCCAGAGATCGGCTATTCGCTTTTGCAGTGTTTCCGTGCGAATTGGTTCTTTACCATACCGAAAAAGTGAGCGCTTAATTACCGGAGTAATTGCGTCAGCGGGATTGTGCACGTTTTCAGAATATGTAGCCTTCAGAAGTGCGTATGCGAGGGCGGGATTTGCCATGCTACGAACCTTCGGGGGTAGTTATCAGGGCCTTACACGACAACGTAGTAAACCTAGGCGTTTTCGGAGACGTTAACAAGCCCGCCCCTGTGGACAAGAAGCCTGGCGCTTCTTGCCCATTCACCGCGTCAAGCCTGACGCCCGATGCTTGCGGCAGTCCGGCCGGTTCGAAGTCGGTGACAAGGCGGTCCAACTTGTCCGCCAGCTCGATGGGTCTCAGGCATTAACCGGATACTTTCCCGCCTCTACGCGATATAGCCTCGTCGTCTTTTCCGCTCGGTCTGCCGCTGGATCGAGGCCACGGCAACCGCCTCGCTATCGTAACGCTCGGCAGTGACACGCCCGCGCGCCGATGCGTCCCCACGCCTCCATGAGCAACGCGCCGCCGAACAAGCCGGCTCGATGCTGAGGCGATAGATGCGGCGCATGTTGCACGCTTCTTCGATGCGGCGAAGATATACGGCGGTCACGCCCCAAGCCTCGAAATCGGGCTCTGCGAGCCGTTAAACCGACGCGCAAGCTCCCCCTGCGCCGCGCTACCGTCGGGATGCCCATCCGACCTCGCCAGCCTGAGGTCTTCCTGATAACGCGCCGGATCGCGCCGGTAGAGCTGCACGGCGCAGTAATAGCGCGCGGGGGTTTCGTCGTAGCTCTCGCCCGGCTTGGGCGTTGGGTCTAGGTTGCGCAGGCGCCCCTTGGCGGCCTGGACCAGCTCGGCCCGAGCCCGCTCTTCCTCGGCGCGTTGCCGCTCCGCCCACTCGCAATCGCGTTTAAACCGGCGGTAAGGGGCCTCGATCCGCTTGGCGTCGGCCTTCGCGCGCTCGCGTTCGCACCGGCCTAGGCTCGCCAGCAGCGGGGCGAACCCCTTGGGCTTCCTGCCGCAGGGCGCTTTTTCGCCGCGCGCCTTGAGCCCGGCGAGCCACAGCCGTCGTCCCTCTCGCATCTGAGCGACCGCTCTTGCGACGCGGGCCTCGCGCTGTTCGGGCATGAGCCGATACAGAAAGCGCGGTCCCGTCGATTTGCCGCCATGAAATCGACAGCGCCAGCGGCCGTCGCACACGCGATTGCGGCACGGCTGGCCTTTGCGGTTGCGGGCGCCGCAAAGCGGGCGCTCGATGTGAAGCGGCATGGCGCTTTTCGATGCGCGGTTACGAGTCAGCGAACGATGCACGATTTTTCGATTTATCGAAAGCCCACGAGGGTTGGGCTTTCTCCGTGGCGCTCTTACCGGACGACAGGGACGTTAGGGACGTTTCAGATGCTTTTTTTGGTATTTTCTCCACGAGAGCGAACTAAGAAAAATTACCCCAAAACGCTCTCGAAACGTCCCTAACGTCCCTGCCCCCATGGGGAAAGGCGACGCAGGCGCTCATGCGCCGCCTCTCCCCCCGCGGATAATCGCAAACGCCGTCGGCGTCTTTTTGAGCTTCAAGCCCTTGCGAACCCAAACCCCATTGGATTTGCTCGACGTGAACCCTCGCCGCTCCAACTCTTCGCCGAACCTCTTTCGCCCCAACTTGGGGTAAAC
The DNA here is from genome assembly GCA_963820145.1 of uncultured Alphaproteobacteria bacterium. Lineage (GTDB taxonomy): Bacteria > Pseudomonadota > Alphaproteobacteria > Rhizobiales > Beijerinckiaceae > Methylocystis. Next base: position 2,422 of record CAWFZD010000067.1, on the reverse strand, counting down.
GTTCGTGTCCGCCCAAGTGCGGTAGTCCTCAAACAGCGCCGCCACGGTGTCTTGTCGGTTCGGGTTCTTGTCGGCCCGTTCTTCGAGCCAATTGGCGATAAAATCCATCTCGCTGCGGTAATCCAGGGTCGCCTCTCTGACGGCCTTGGACGGCTTGAGCCCGTCGCGACGCCATTTCAGACACCCGTCGGTCGCCCAGCGCAGGATGCCCGGAAGCTCCGGCATAAGCCGCTTCTCGCGGAAATCGGGACTTTTTTCGCCTTCCGCGATTTTGGCTTTGAAGCCGACGATATTGAGCCGCCGCCAAATACCGTCGTCAGTTCCCTTCACGAAAGGCCGATGGTTCGTGTCGAGGAACGTCTTGTGCGTCGGCATGAAGTCGAATGGATCACGATGCAGCCGCCTCGCGGGAACGCGCGCGTTCGACGTGACCGATTTCACCTGCGCTTCGTTGAGCATGCAGCCGTCATCGGTTTCGCTGACGACCACGAGGCGCTTGCCGACGAGCGCCGCCACGTCGGGCGAGGCCGCGCCGGCCTTGCCTTGCCGTTCGAGCAGCAGGTCCCGGCTCGACCTCATGGCGTAGTCGCCCATAAGCGCCGTTAGGGTCTCGACGAAGGTCGTCTTGCCGTTGTCGCCGGAACCGAAGAAGGCGAACAGCTTTTCCTCCGAAACGTCGCCCGTGAGAGCATAACCGACGACGCGTTGCAGATGCTCCATCGTCTCTTCGTCATTTTGCGCCACAAACTTAAGGAGCTTCATCCAGTTCGGACATTGCGCCGCCGGATCGAAATCGACCGCGATTGACTTCGTGATAAAATCCTCGCGCCGCGGCTCGCGCGGCTCCCCCGTGCGCAAGTCCAGAGTTCCATTCGGGCAGCCGAGCAGGAGTGGATCGGCGTCGAGTTGGGCGGGCTCTATGCGTATTGCAGGCTCACCTTTCGCGAGGTCAAGCATCGCTTGCAGGCGCGGCTCGCGCTGCGACGCCAGCGCATGCGCGCGAAGTTTTTTCTGTTTGTCTTCATCGGCCATCTGCGCTGCGGCGGCGAACATGCACTCGGTCGCGGCGCGGGCCAGCGGCAGCATCTCCGTGTCCGACGTCTCAACCCACCGCTTGCCGTTCCACACGAGCCACGCCTTCCACTTCTCGACGTAACGGAGATCGCGTTTAAACAGATCGACGAACAGCAGGGCATTGCCGGCGTCCGTCGGTCGGAATTGCGCGGGGTCCACGTCAGCCGCCGGTTCGATTGGCGGCGCCGGCGCTCGGGTCTGCGACCCAACAGCTCTCTCGTAAATGCGTTTGAGTTCGCGCTCGTCGTTTGCCAACCCCTTCTCATCAGCCCAGGCAGCAACGTCGGGATTGTCGGAATTGAGCAGCGCGTCGCGCATCTGCTCGTAACTCGCGCCTTGCGCTTTCAAACGAGCGCCCAGACGCCACGCCTTCGCCGAACGTGAGTTGTCGCCGGACCCGCCCTCAGAAAGCATGGCGGCAACGGGCGTGGGGCCATCCATGCGCGTTTCGCCCTTCGCCGGGAGGAGATTGCCTGCGGCGTGTGCAAGGCGCTCTCTGGGCTTCGCTGTGGCGGTAGCCTTGCCGTTCCCGCGCATCGGCCTGCCGACGAAGGCGGGCCCCGCCTCCTCGACCAACCAACGGATGTCTTCGAGCGGGACGCTGCGAAGATCGGAACGGTTTTCGAACAGCTCCCCCGTCACCGTGAAATACCGGTCACCACCGTAAATTTCGCTTGCCGGCGGATGTTCCGCCTCGCCGTTGCTGCGGGCGAATTTGTGCCCGCGACGGGCCAGCAGCGCATCATGTTCGGCGTTCATGGCGAGCGGATAGAAGAAGAAAATTTTGACCCCGGTCCCGCTCGGCGAAACTTCGGTATAGCTGGCGAAACGCTCGATGACCGCTCTCGCCCAGGGTTCGATTGCGCCGGTCTGGGGATCGCGGCAGGTGTCGCAATCAATGCCGCCGAAATGCAGATCGCCAACCTGCGTCAGCACAACGCCGATGCCAACGGCGTTGTTTTCCCGCGCCCATGCTTCGGCGTCGCGCCGCGGTGCCCAAGTCGCGGGATCGTTGGTTTTGGCGTAGCGTCCGGTCCTGGGGTTGATCGGAACCTTAATCGTTTTGCCGTTACGCTCCTCGTAGCGCCAAGCGACCCAGATCGGCAGTTCGGCGAGCGTCGGGGCATTCTCGCCGGCGCGGTCGTAGGAGGTTACGCTCATTTCGTCGCCCCACTCGACCTTGCTTCCCCGAAAGCGAAAGCCAAAACTTCCGTCAGACCTCTGACACGTGGCTCCGCCGCGCAAACCCGCTCGAACAGCGCGGCCGCCTCGGCTTCGGAGAGATCGGTGTCGGCTCCTTCACGCAGGACTATTTGCGCGTGTGCGTGCACGCCGGGTTGGATTTGCC
>CAWFZD010000066.1:0-23323 GCA_963820145.1 uncultured Alphaproteobacteria bacterium | reverse complement strand
AGCCACGCCAGTTTGATTGAAGCCGAAAGAGAGAAGCATAACGCGGTGTTTGTCCAGTACTCAAGCGCATCGCTCCTTTTCCGGGGCGGCGCGGCGATCATGCAGATCGCCACATGCCGCGCATCTTGGCGCGGACATCGACACGAAGACTTCCGTCGGCCCGGCGCTCGCCGGCCGACACGGTCACGACAGGCCACGCCACACAGTCGAAAAGAGACAGCAAATTGGCGGGGATGAATCGCGTGCGCGCCGCATAGACGTGGCGATTCCCTTGCGGATGCTGGCCGTGCGTGAAGAAACGTTGCGGCGTGATGAGATGCAGACTGTCTTTTGCGCGTGTCATGGCGACATAGAGCAGTCGGCGCTCCTCCTCGATTTCCGCCGCGGTCCCCGTGGCGAGGTCAGAGGGGATGCAGCCGTCGACGGCGTTGAGGACGAAGACGGACTTCCACTCCTGACCCTTGGCCGAGTGGATGGTGGAGAGCACGAGGTAGTCCTCGTCGCGCAGCGGCGGTCCGGCCCGACCGCTGGTTGCGTCGGGCGGATCGAGAGTCAGTTCGGTCAGGAATTGCTCACGAGATGGATAGCCTCTCGCGATCTGCTCGAGCTGAATGAGATCGTCGAGGCGGCTCGAGGCGTCTTCGTGTAAACGCTCGAGGTGAGGCTCATACCAGCGGCGCGCGGCTTCGATTTCCGCTGGCCAGGCCGGCGTCCCGGAGGAGAGCAGCCGGAGCGTCGCGACAAGCGCGGACCAGGCTTTGTCCGCGCGCGCCGGTGTCGGCGCCTCGGACATAGCGGATAAAGGAGCCGCCTGTTGCGCGAGAAAGTCGAGAACGCCTTGGGCGGTGGCGGGCCCGACGCCCGGCAAGAGTTGCAGGGTGCGAAAGCCGGCGACGCGGTCGCGCGGATTCTGGGCGAAGCGCAGCAGCGCCAGCAGATCCTTCACATGTGCGCTGTCCAAGAACTTGAGGCCGCCGAACTTCACGAAGGGAATGTTGCCGCGAGTCAGCTCCACCTCGAGCGGTCCGCTGTGGTGCGAGGCGCGAAACAGCACGGCCTGCTGCTTTAACGTGGCGCCGCTTTCCCGCGCCTCCAACACGCGCTTGACGACGTAGCGCGCCTGGTCGGCTTCGTCGCGCACCGCGACGATTTGCGGCTTCTCGGCGGACTCGCGCTCGGACCAAAGGTTCTTGGTGAAGCGCTCGGCGGCGAGGTCCATGACGGCATTGGCTGCGGCAAGTATCGGCTGCGTCGAGCGGTAATTGCGGTCGAGCGTGACGATATCGGCGGGAGGCGCGAAGCTTTTGGGGAAGTCGAAGATGTTGCGAACCGTAGCGGCGCGAAAGGAATAGATCGACTGCGCGTCGTCGCCGACGACGGTAAGGCCCCGCCCCGCGGGTTTCAGGGCCAGAAGGATCGAGGCCTGAAGACGGTTCGTGTCCTGATACTCGTCGACGAGAACGTGATCGAAGCGACCGCCGATCTCTTCGGCCAGCGTCCGCTCCCGCATCATCTGCGCCCAATAGAGCAGCAGATCGTCGTAATCGAGCACGTTCTGGGCCTGCTTGGCTTCGACGTAGGCGGCGAAGAGCGCGCGCAGCTCCTCGCTCCATGAGGCGCACCATGGAAAGGCGCCCAGCAGCGCCGGCTCGAGGGGCGTCTCGGCGTTCACCACGCGGGAATAGATCGCAAGGCAGGTCCCCTTGGCCGGGAAGCGGCTTTCGGTTTTCGAGAAGCCCAGTTCGTGGCGAACCAGATTCATGAGGTCGGCCGAGTCCTCGCGATCATGGATGCTGAAGGCGGGATCGAGCCCGATCTCGGCGGCGTATTCGCGCAGCAGGCGGGCGCCGGTGGCGTGGAACGTCCCCGCCCAAGCGAGCCCATCGGCGATGATGCCGTCCCGGGCTCCGAGGGCCTCGCCGCAGATGCGCTCGACGCGCCGGGTCATCTCCGCGGCGGCCCGGCGCGAGAACGTCATGAGCAGTATACGCCCCGGATCGGCGCCATTGACGATCAGATGCGCGACGCGATGCGCGAGCGTGTTAGTCTTGCCCGATCCCGCGCCGGCGATGACGAGCAGAGGCCGCGAGCATAGGCCCTCACCCGCGCCGTGCTCCACGGCGCGCCGTTGCAGGGGGTTCAGCTTGTCCAGATAGGAAGCGAGGGTCATGGGCGAATCGGCGCGGGATGGCGCTCGCGAGTGAATCATGATTCTGGTTTTGTTCGCAACTGCCGTCGTCATAGTCATCAACCGGAGGCCGGCGCCAGCAATGAGTCGGCTGCGCCATTAAAGCAGAGGCTTTGATGCATCTGCACACTGAGTGATCAGCGTAAGGCGGAAGGTTGCACCAGACTGTGATAGGGTCGGCTTTCGATGAGGGAGCTACATCATCGCCATCTCGGCTGACGATCAAACGGCCAGTGAGATGAGGGTCTTGCATCGGGAGCCCGACACGAATGACGGCCTCGAAACTATTCAGCACCTACCGTATCGGGAGCCTCGAACTCGGCAACCGCATCATCATCGCGCCGATGTGTCAGTATTCGGCCGAGAACGGCTGCATGACCGATTGGCACCTGATTCATCTCGGTCAGCTCGCCTGTTCCGGCGCGGCCTGTCTCACCATCGAAGCGACCGCGATTCTGCCCGAAGGCAGGATCACCTACGCCGATGTCGGCCTTTGGTCCGACGAGACCGAGGCTGCGATGCGGCGCGTGCTCACCGGTGTTCGCCGTTATTCTGATATGCCGTTTGTGATCCAGCTTGCTCATGCGGGACGCAAGGCTTCGACTGAGGTCCCTTGGAAAGGGGGAAGACAGATCCAGCCCGGTGGCGCCGACGGCTGGCAGACCGTGGCGCCCTCGGCGTTGCCCTTCCTTCCGGAAGAGAACGCGCCCGTCAGCCTCGAAAAAGGCGAGCTCAAACGTATTTGTGACGCCTTTGCCGAGGCGGCGCTGCGGGCTGCGCGCCTCGATTTCGCGGCAATACAAATCCATGCCGCCCATGGCTATCTGCTGCACCAATTCCTTTCGCCTCTGTCCAATATCCGATCGGACGAATACGGGGGCAGTTTGGAGAACCGCTTGCGATTCCCCTTGGAGGTCTTCGAGGCGGTTCGCGCAAGCTTTCCTGCCGACCGGCCTGTCAGCGTTCGCCTTTCCGGGACCGACTGGGTTGAAGGAGGGTGGGACATCGAGCAGACGATCGCCTTCGCCAAGGCGCTCGAATCTCGAGGATGCGCCGCGATCCACGTCTCCAGCGGGGGGCTGAGCCCCGCCCAGCATATTCCTGTCGGCCCGAGCTATCAGGTTCCCCTGGCGCGCGCAGTGAAGGCCGCGACGAGAATTCCGGTCATCGCCGTGGGGTTGATCGTCGATTATGAACAGGCGGAGGCCATCATCGGCACTGGCGACGCGGACTTCATCGCTCTTGCCAGAACGATGCTTTACGATCCGCGATGGCCGTGGCATGCGGCCGCGCACTTCGGCGCCCGCGTCAAAGCGCCAAAGCAATATCTCAGATCACAGCCTCGGCAGTTCCCGGATCTCTTCGAAGCGTAGCCTATCGCTTTGGGTCCATCCGACGACTGATGTTTGCTCGCTGTCGAGGCCCGCAACGTCCACGATCAGGCCGCCTATGCCGGAATCCCGCCGACTGCATACCGTTCAAACGCCGGTCATTCCAGTGATCGCCGAATTGATGCGGGCGCATCCCGACGCCATTTCGCTCGGCCAGGGTGTGGTGAATTATAGCCCGCCCTTGGCCGCGATAGCGGAAATCGAGCGGTTCCTGGCCTCGCCGTCCAATCACAAATACCAGGGCACTTCCGGAACGCCGGAACTGCTGGAACGCATCGCATTCAAACTCGAGGAAGAGAATGGCGTGCAGGTCGGCGTTGAACATGGCGCCCGCCTTATGGTGACGGCCGGCGGCAATCAGGCCTTTTTCAATGTCGCGCTCGCCATTCTCGATCCGGGTGACGAAGTCATCATGCCCGCGCCCTATTACTTCAACCACGAGATGGCCGTGACAATGGCGAACGCTCGCCCCATAACCGCACCGACGGACGCCAACTTCCAGCTCGATCTCGAAGCGTTACACGCCGCGATCACGCCGCGCACCCGGGCTATCCTCACCGTCTCGCCGAATAATCCATCCGGCGCCGTGTATCCAGAATCCGCGTTGCGCGCCGTGAATGCTCTTTGCGCGCAGCATGGTTTGTATCACATCAACGACGAGGCCTACGAGTATTTCACATACGACGGCGCGCGCCACTTCTCGCCGGCGTCCATTCCAGGCGCATCTGCTCACACGATTTCGCTTTATTCGATGTCGAAAGCCTATGGCTTCGCGAGTTGGCGTATTGGCTGGATGGTTTTCCCTGCCGAACTCGAATCCGCCCTTCAGAAGGTCCAGGACACGCTGATCATTTGCCCGCCGGTCATTGCGCAATATGCCGCTCTCGGGGCGATGCGCGAGGGCCGTCCCTTCGTGCAGGAGAAGGTCCGGGCGCTGGCGCAGACCCGAGCAATGGTGAAGCAGGAATTGAGCGAGTTGGAGCGCCTCGGTCTAGCCGAGATTCCGCCGGCCTCCGGCGCCCTCTACTTTCTTGTGCGCCTGCGGTCACGACTGAAGCCGCTGGACTATGTCGCGCGCCTAATTCGCGAACACGGCGTCGCAGCGATCCCGGGCGACGCCTTTGGTCTTGCGCAGGGGTGCTCGTTGCGAATCGCCTATGGCGCGCTGGAGCCGGCGACGGCAGTTGAGGGCATTGGGCGTCTGGTCGCGGGGGTTCAGGCCATCGGCGCGTGACAACGTGGATTGCAGCGAGCGCTCTCTATTTTATAAGGGGTTTCCATTTCTGTGGCGGACCGCCTCCGTCACAGCCGAGGAGCTCCCGATGGCGCCGTCTCCCGATCCCAAACTGCCAAATAGCGTGTCGCAAATCCTTTTGCGGGAGGATCAAGGAGGGGTCGCCACGTTGACGATGAACCGGCCCGCAGTGCGAAACGCATTGTCAATGCAATTGATGAACTCTCTACAATCCGAACTCGACGCAATTTCGTCCGACGCCTCTGTGAAGGTGGTGATTTTGCAAGGAGCAGGGCCAGCCTTCTGTTCTGGACATGATCTCAGAGAAATGCGCGCGAAGCCGGAACGCGCCTTTATCGAGGGGGTATTTCAAGCCTGCTCACGGTTGATGATTTCAATTTCGACGCTTCCGCAGCCGGTGATCGCGCAGGTTCATGGATCTGCCACTGCAGCAGGCTGCCAATTGGTTGCAGCTTGTGACCTGGCTGTTTGCGACGAAGGGGCTCAGTTTGCAACTCCCGGCGTAAACATTGGCCTCTTTTGTTCCACGCCAATGGTCGCCTTGTCTCGCGCCATTGGCCGCAAAGCAGCGATGGAAATGCTGCTTACAGGCGCTGCTATCGACGCCTCGCGCGCTCTTCAGATCGGACTGGTCAATCGAGTTGTCCCCGCCACTCGGTTGAGCGAGACCGCGCATTCTATTGCTGAGCTTGTCGCATCGAAATCATCCCGGGTTGTCGCGATAGGCAAGGAAGCGTTTGGACGCCAGATAGAAATGAGTTCTGAACGAGCCTACTCATACGCGGCCGATGTCATGGTTAGAAATATGATGATATTCGACGCTGAAGAAGGAATTGATGCTTTTTTGCAGAAGCGTCAGCCCAATTGGTGCGAATAGGGTCAGAGCGCATTGTCCTCGTCGTGGAAGGGCATTGCTTAGGGAGCACAAGCGGCTGATCGATCGTTCGCAGGCCGGCTGCGGAGCGAGGCCCGCGGACAACCTCCAAGAGTTGCGGGGCGGGTTGTTGGCTTTCCTGATCCCGATTGCATGAGCGCCCAGAGCGCAGGTCACAACAATTCGAGCAAATCATCCGGCGTGTCCTGGAACAGCGCCGACATGGCGTCAAGCCGTCCCACGTCGGCTTCGAACGCCGCACGGCTCTCTTTGGTGAGACTGGGCGCGACCGCGACCTCAACATCCTTCACCCACTCGGCGGCTTCGGCGCTGACGCCTGCGACGAGCGTCGCCATATCCGTCGGTTCCAGCGTCTTCTCAACCTCGCCGCTGCCGGCGCTGCCGTTTGCCACCGCGACCGGCGGGGGCGGTGGCGTCGTATCAACGGAAGGAACCACGGATGCAACGCCCATTGAAACGTCAAACCCCGATCCGACATGAGCCGCAACACCCGCCCTTTCGGCGCGGTCGGCATTGAGAAGGTTTCGGGCGGCGATAATTTCGGCGCGCAGCGATTTCGTCAGGAGGCCCGGCCGGTCGGGCCGTCGGATCGAAAAGCCGCGCGGCTTTTTCAAGGTCCCGATCGACTGAGGCTCGGTTCTAAGGCTTTTGCAGAGCGCAGCGATTGACCCGTTCCTCGCTTCGTTCATTGCCGCAAGGAAAGCCGCTTGGAAAGGTTCGACGTCAACGTAGATTTCCTCGGCTCTTGCGAAGACGGTCAAACATGAATTTTTGCACTCCCAACAAGCTGCTGGCTCTGGCCTTCATTGCCGCCGGGCTCACCGGATGCAACACGACCCAGAGCGCCATCCAGAACGTCGTAGCTTTCGCCGCGCCGCCGGAGCCCGCGCCAGCCGTGCCGCCGGTCATCGAGTCGGCGGCGGACCCCGTCATCGAGCGCGCGCCAGTCGAAACGCTCCCCCTCGAACCCCCGTCCCGGAGCGCATGGGCCGGCTTGGACTCGGTCGAGCCCAAATACAGCGCAATCTACGGCGAGATGCGGGACGGCGAGCATGTCGTCCCGGCGGTAAAGCTCAGCCAGATCAGCCCGCAATTCCTGCGCAAGAACGTGGCCTACTCCACAAAGGAACCGCCCGGCGCTGTGGTCGTCGATCCGGCGAAGCACTTCCTTTATTTTGTCGAGGGCAATGGGCGGGCGACCCGCTACGGCGTGGGCGTCGGTCGCGAGGGCTTCGTCTGGGCGGGCGAGGCCAGCATAAAGAACAAGCAGGAATGGCCAGATTGGTATCCGCCCAAGGAAATGATCGAGCGGCGGTCGGACCTCAAGGCCAAGATGGTGAAGCTGCAAAGCGGCGAGGGCATGCATGGCGGCCCATCAAACCCGCTCGGCGCCCGGGCGATGTATCTCTGGCAGGGCGACAAGGACACGCTGTTCCGCATCCACGGCACCAACGAGCCCTGGACCATCGGCCATAGCGAATCCTCGGGCTGTATCCGCATGATTAATCAGGACGCAATCGACCTCTATAACAAAACTCAGCCTGGCGCGCGGGTCGTGGTGCTCGGGTCGCGCGGCGCGCAGCCCGTGGAAAAGCTGTCACAGAGGTGACGCGGGTCAGCCCGTGGCACAGTGTCGTCGCCGCGATGATCAGATCACCGTGCGAGAGCGCCCGAGCGCAAGGTGATATTGCCAAGTTTGTTTAGAATTGATCACCTGAAAACCTCCTGACCTGAGCGTGACCCACCTCCCCTTTCCCCAATCTCACGCATGATAACGTCGTTTAGCATGCGTGACCACGCAAAGTGCGAATTCCGACGCAAGCCGGCCGGGGATTCCGATTTGATGCCGGCCACCTGAGCCAGTTAATCGGTTCACTTCATTTGCTCCCCGCAGGCCAGCAACTGCGGCACTCTCTGCTCGTCGATGACCGACCAGGAGATGGGAATGCCGGCAAAGTAGGAGCTTTGTCGCCGCGCGGCTGATGGAGCCGGCTAACGTGCCTGCATAATCAGGAAAAATGTGTGAGTAACAGAAGTCGGCCTTAGAGGGCAGGACGCTCCGGCTGCATGGGGCGGCTATAATCCCACGTGCCCTCGATTCCATCCGGCTTTAGATTTGCGCAGCGACGAGGGATTCCGTGCGCACGGTAAAGGAGCGAATATGGCTACGTCACAAAGTCAGCGTTTGCGCCGCATGGCTGAGAAAGCATCGCGGCGAAAGGCCGTCGTCGCCGAGAAGCGCAAAGCCGATACGGTAATGATGGGTGGACGCGAGGCGCGTCAAATCATCGAGGCGGCGCGCTCGCCGATCAAGACCTGTGGTGTCGCGGACCGGCTCTTCGCCGACGGCATTGGCTGGGTGGCGCTGGCGCGGACCTTACCGTCTGGACTGGTCGGCGGGAGCTTTTTCCTCGTCGACGTTTGGTGCCTTGGGGTCAAGGACGCGTTTTTCGCGATCAATACACCGCAGAAATTCGCGGACCGAATGGCGGCGTCGAACGAAGATCAACCGCTCGTCGATATTAATCCGTCTGTTGCGCGCAAACTGCTGCACGACGCTGTCGCCTACGCGGGCTCTTTCGGTCTTGCACCGAGCGAAGGTTTCGCTGAGGCCGAGGCGATTTTCGGCGACATTCCCCTCGCGACGGAAACATTTCCGTTCGGCAAGGATGGCAAACCATTCTATGTGTCCGGTCCGAATGACTCGCCTACACGCATACGACAAATCCTTGACACGCTCGTTAAACGCGTTGGCGAAGGCGGTTTTGACTACGTCGTCCATGTGGACGATTTTTCTTGATGGACATACTCTGCTTTCGTTGCACGATAGCAGGCAACGGGCCAGCGTCGCCGGCTTGACCAAAGAGCATAGATCATCCAGCAGGCTCGCACCCTTTCCGTGCTCGATGAACTGAAAGACGTCCGATGATTGATGAGCCAAGGAAGACAGAGCTACTGATGGCTGGCCTGAAAGAATCATTACCCATCCAAGCGAATGTTACACCACACCTTGCACGCGAATTAGCCAAGCAAACGCCGGATATATCGATTCCTAGCCGATGCAATGTCATCGACGTTTTTTATAGTGGCGAATCTGGTGGCATTGTTTGCTGCCTAGATATAGGTGGCCGCGATGCGGAAAGCATGCATGTTGTTTCAATAACCCACCTGACCTTTAACCGGAACGCTCCGTTGTTTCGTGAGATCGAGGCCTACCAGCGGCATCGCATCAAGAAACTAAAACAACAGCAGGGTCGCGGCTACCATTAAGATAGGCGCATGCATACTTGCGATTTCGGCTAGACATCGCAGGAACGACGCCATGCGAGTAACGCTTGTGCAGTATCCAAAAACTTTCGTATAAAATTCAAATAATTGAATATATTATGTTTTTTGTTACATAAATTACGTGCGACAGTGCGCGCCATTGGCCCATCAGAACTCGATCTAGCCATACGCCTTATCGTATTCTTCCGTCAATCGATCGCGTAACCGTTCAAGAGCCATGTATGCAGCAGAAGCTTTATCTGGATATTCGTTGTCATCTTTCAAGGCGAGTTCTGTAACGGCTAACAAGCAATCAAAATCCCAGCGATAAAACTCCATAGGTTTTTTGCCTTGATAGCGTTCAATTCGCCTATCGAGGCCGAATGCCTGGCTCATATCAGCTGTAAACCGCTTTAGCTCGTCGAGCTCTTCCCCGGCGATTAGCATGGCGACCTTTTTATCTTTTGGTCCAGGCTTCATCCGCGCCCCCACACTCTTTCCCTTCCGTCGCTCAGATCGCGATCCGTTCGACTTCATCGAGCGTGATCTCATCACCGGTGCGATCATACAGTTTCGTGGTGCGCGGGCTCTCATGCGCCGCCATGGCTTGCGCGTTTTCCAGCGTGCCGCCAGCTTCAAGATAGGCGGTGATGCCTGTCGCACGGAAGGTATGGCAGCCAATCTTGGCGCGCGTGCCGAGATCGGCAGCACGGCGCTGGATCATGCGCCAGGCGTCGACCCGGTGCATCGATTTGTCGGTCAGCGTTCCGGCGCGGCCGACGGCGGAGCGGAACAGGGGAGCCTTGCCGCCGTCGCGCATTCCCGCCGCCTCAATATAAGCGTCGAGATAGGCTTCGAGAGTGTGATACGCCGGCATTTCATGGCGCTTGCCGCCTTTCTCATGCAGACGCACCCACCAGCGCTTGCCCTTGGGGTAGTAGTCTTCGACCAGCATGGAAACAACCGCGCCAATGCGGGCGAAGGCGAAGGTCATCACCGAAATCAACGCCCGATCGCGCAAGCCGACGACGGTCGACACATCGATGCTGTCCAGCAGCTGGCGCGCCTGTTCGCCGGTCAGCACCGTGGTCTTGCCGGTTTTGACGACGTGCTTGGGGCCGCGCACCGAATGCGCCGGGTTGGTCGCGACGACCTGGCCGGTGACCAGCCAGTCGAACAGCATGCGGATGGCCGCGAGGTGCTGCTTGACGGTCGGCTTCTCGAAGTCCTTGCCGCGTAACATAACGTCCTTTATGTTACACTAACTTTTTGCAAAGCTGTGGGGATCGGACCCCTCCGCCGTCGCAAGTACCAATTCCCGGAGACCAGTGCTAAAGAAGTGACTATGGACAAAAAGGCTCTCAGCGAATCCGATATTTGCGCCAAGTGCATCACGCCGGCCGTCAGCCGAAGCGGCGCGCCATGTTCGTCGAGATGCTGGTTTCGTCGATGAACACGAGCTTCGTCGGATCGAGATCGAGCTGTCCTTCGAACCAGGCTTCACGCGAAGCTTCGTCCCCATGCTGCGTGCACGAGACGCGGCTTGGTATCACAAGGCGGAGCCAACCTTCAGCGATGCGATCGCCGCCGTGCGCAGAGTATTCTGGGCCGCGCCGAATTTACCGACTTCCCGGGACAGCCCAGACCACCTCGAAATTCCCGCCCACCTATGGCGCCGCTGCGCCGAGACCCTCGCCTTCGCCGCCTGAAAGGCGCAAAGTCGAGCTCAGGAATCTCATATTTTTGAACTTCGGTGACCTTCTGCAGCGGCACGTTGTCCATCACCACAATGTCTCCTGGAGAAAGCGTCGGCGCCAGGAATTGCTCGACATAGGCCCGGAAAGCGTCACCATCGAGCGCGCCGTCGATAGTCATCGGCGCGTCGATACGGTCGACGCGTAAGCCCGCGACGAAGGTCCTGGTCTTCCAATGTCCGAACGGGATCGAGGCGCGGCAACGCTCGCCGCGCGGCGCCCAGCCGAAGCGGCGCGCCATGTTCGTCGAGATGCTGGTTTCGTCGATGAACACGAGCTTCGTCGGATCGAGATCGAGCTGTCCTTCGAACCAGGCTTCACGCGAAGCTTCGACGTCTTCGCGTTCCTGCTCGCTCGCATGGCCCGTCTTCTTCTTGCGCGTGATCCTGTGCCGCGCCAAGAACCGCCACACAGTTCCATAGCCGAAGGAGAGACCGTGACGCTCCCTGAGCTTGTCGCGCAGCTCCATGATCGTCGTGTCCGGCTTCGTCTTGATCTCCCTGAGGATGAACGCCGCGTGCGCCTCGATGCGCTGCGACCGGCGGTCGCCACCCATCTTCATGGGCGAAACGTCACCCGCAGTCTCGACGCGCTTCGCCCAGCGAACCGCGGTCGCCGGACCGACATCAAACCGCGCCGCCGCCCGACGCCGCGACATCCCGCCCTTAATCGCCTTCACGACCTTCTCGCGAATATCCTTCGACAGCGCCATGATCCCCTTCCGTCACCGCGTTGCGCTCGAATGCGACGAACGCCCTCCTCCAGATATGGGAGTCATCAGCACGATCTTGAATCCCTTATTAAATCGGCATGCTCGGATAATGCTCTAGCGGCCCTCGCGTCGCTCTGCGGCTTCGAGTTCGACGCGGCAGACTTTTTCGAGCTCCGGCAGATCGTCTTGCGCAAGTTTCCATAGCACATCCGGCGCAACGTGATCGTAAGCATGGCGAAGCACGTTGCCGATACCGGCGACTTTTGCCCAGGGAATATGGGCCTGGCGCGTTTTTATGTCGTCTGTGAGCTGCCGGCTCGCTTCGGAAATGACTTCAATGCCGCGCTCAACCAGCCAACGCTTTTCCCAGTCATGCTCGAAAGCCTCAAGAGGCACGCCGTCCAAGATGCGTTGAATGCGTTCGATCGCTTCAACGATATCCGCGAGACGTGGTGAGACGATCCGTTCGATCATCAGAACACGAGCACAGCTGATTCTTCGATCCGCTTCCTAAGACGGGGGTGCAGGCTGTTGCGCGTCATGATGTCGGCCTTGTGGCCGAGGATGCTCCCGGTGCGCTCCTTCACGTCCATTAGTTCGAAGAGACCGAGCTTGCCCTTTTCATGATCGAAAAACAGGTCCACGTCGGAATTGTCCGCGGCCTCGCCGCGCACCGTGGAGCCGAACAGATACAGATGTTCGACGCCAAGCCGTTTCAATTCGGCTTGGTGCTGCAGCAATCGGCTTATGGCTTCGTCGCGTTTCATAGTCGCACTATAGCAAATCCGGGCGTTTGCTGCCATTTCTTTCGCTTTCGTCATGTCCTTCCGAGACAGACGCCAGCCTGGCGACCTCAGAACCCGAAAGGACGCGCCATGACGAAGACCGACGCCACCGCCACCATCATGCTGGCAGACGAATATTGATCCCCCGTTCCCGCCCGGCTTGCCGCCCCGCGGGACTGACGCCAGGCCGAGAATTCCTCCCCCTAATTCCGCACGCGGATCAAGGCGCAGGTGATGCGCGCGAACGTCTCCGCGTCCCGTTATCCATGGTTCCCCCGATGAAGCGGTCCGCAGGCGGCCTCTCATGTGGGGACGTTGACCGGCCCCGCCTCGCGATCAACGCGGCTCGCTTCCTCTCTCCGTTCGTGCAGCTCCGCCCCGCTTTCGCGGCTCGCGGCGTTTGATCGCTCCGCTCATGGGGCCGGCTCCCCTGCCCCCACGAGGCCGCAATCCCGCGGCCCGCGAAACAAGGGGAACCGCCATGAAGAGCGAACGCTTCGACATTCACCAGCACATCACCGACCAGATCATTGCCGCGATCGAAAACGGCGCGGGAGAATTCCGCCTCCCCTGGCATCGCTCCGCCCGCAACATCATGCGTCCCGTCAATATCGCCTCGCGCAAGCCCTATCAGGGCGTGAACATTCTCACCCTTTGGGCGACGGCCGATGCCCTTGGCTACAGCTGCGGCACCTGGGGCACCTACAAGCAATGGTCCGAAGCCGGCGCGCAGGTCCGCAAAGGCGAGAAGGCCGCTCACATCGTCTTCTATAAAGAGATCACGATCGCATCCGAGGCCGCCGACAGCGATGAGTCATCAACGCGACTCTTCGCCCGCGCGACGCCGGTCTTCGCCGCCGAGCAAGTGGACGGTTATCAGCTTCCGGTCATCGACCCCCTGCCTGCGACGGTCATCTCGCCGATCGATCACGCCGAGGCCTTCGTTGCCGCGACCCGCGCGGTTATCGAGCACGGCGGCAGCCGCGCTTTCTACCGTCCTTCGACGGACAGCGTCCAGCTTCCGCCACGCGAAGCGTTCTTCGGTTCGCCGACGAGCTCACCGGCCGAGTCCTACTACGCGACTTTGCTTCACGAGCTGACGCATTATGCCGCGTTCCTGGTTATGCCGCGCCGACACGGGTTCGCCTGAGATTGGTGGCGTCGCCGGCGCGGCATGTCGGCATAATCTTGAGCCGCGCCTAAGTCCTTCAGGGCGACTTCGCGCCGATCACACATCCCGATAAGTCCGCCCCTTTCGTTCAACCGAAAGGAGCAACCATGTCGTCACAAAGCAAACGGAACAAGAAAGAGGCGAAGCGGGTGGATTGGCTGAAACCTCATCGCGCGCGGTTCCTTAAGGGGCTGAGCGATGAAGGCTACACCGGCGCCACTTTGCGGACCTACGACCATGTCGCCAGCTCGTTCTGCCGCGTCGTCGAGATGCAGGGTCTCGACCAAGCTGATCTCGCCGAGGAAAAAATCGCTCAGCTTCGCGCCGAAGCTCTCGACAGCCTCACGCCGAGCCTTCGTACCCGAGCAAGGTTCTGTCTCAATCGGTTCATCGATGCGCTTGTTGAAGCTGGCGTCGCCCAACCTTCCGAGCCGCCACAAAAAGCGCCGACTGCGCTCGATCGTCTGTGCGAGGAATATGAGGCCTATCTTAGAGATCAGCGCGGGCTGAGCAAGGCGACGATCTACCAATGCGTGCGCTTTCTGGATCGCTTCATGGCGTTTCGGTTCGGCGAGGAGGTCGGATGCCTCGACGACATAATGCCGGGCGATATCGTCGCGTTCCTTCGTAAAATCAGGGGACGAGACAAACCGTATCGAGACAAGACACCACCGACACATCTGCGCGCTCTATTTCGCTTCCTATTCTGGAGTGGAAAAACGAAGCGCGATCTGGCCAACAGCATTCCGCGCATTGCCAAGCATCGCGATGCGAACCTCCCTCGATCACTAAAACCGGAAGATATCCAGCGACTGATCGATGCCGTCTGGTCGAATAACGCTGTCGGTCGCCGCAACTATGCGATGATGCTGGCATTAGCTCGCCTCGGCCTACGCGGACCGGAGGTCATCGCCATCCAACTTGACGACATTGACTGGCGCGCCGGCACGATTTTGATCCGCGGCAAGGGAAAGTTGCACGATCGGATGCCGCTTCCAGATGAGGTCGGCAAAGCGATCGTCGACTACATCCGGAACGGTCGGCGGGGCCCATCCCGCACTCTGTTCGTCTCGAACAAGGTGCCGTTCCGCCCCTTCGTCGACGCGCAGATACTCAACATGGTGTTGCGCGAGGCGTTCGATCGGACGGGGCTCAAGCCTCCGCAAAAATACGTCGGCTCCCATCTGTTGAGGCATAGCCTCGCGACCGACATGCTTCGCAAAGGCGCTTCGCTTGACGAGATCGGCGACGTGCTGCGGCATCGCTCGCGCGCGACAACGACGATCTACGCCAAGCATGATGTGGAGGGGTTGCGATCGATTGCACAGGCCTGGCCGGGACAGGGAGATCGGGCATGATCACGCTGTCGCAACGTCTCGACGAATATCTCGCGGTGCGTCGTAGTCTCGGCTACGATTTGTCCTTCTCAGGCCGTGTGCTGCGCGGCTTTGCTGCATTTGCCGATCGTGAAGGCGTCGATCATATCACGGTCGATCTGTTCCTACGGTGGAAGGCCGCGTTCGGCTCCGCGAACAACAATACCTGGTCCGCTCGGCTCGGCATGGTGCGCGTCTTCGCCAGTTGGCTACAGGGCCACGATGCCCGAACCGAAGTGCCGCCACCAGGACTGATATCGGGCAAGCTGCGTCGGTCACGACCCTACATCTACTCGGACTGCGAGATTGCGACGATCGTCGCACGCGCCGCCAGGCTGCCGTCTCGCTATGGTCTCAGAGGGTGGACCTGCTCGACGCTATTCGGGCTGATCGCTGTCACCGGCTTGCGCATCAACGAGGCGCTGAAACTCGACGATGGCGACGTCGATCTCGATGCGGGAGTGATTACGGTAAAGCGCGGCAAGAACGGCACGGCGCGTTTTGTGCCGATTGCCCCGAGCACTGTCGAACGGCTTCACGCATATCACGCCGAGCGGATGCGGCTTCTGGGGGGAGCTCCAGGGGCCTTCTTTCAAAGCGATGAAGGCCGCCGGATGACGGATTGTTGTGCGCGCTTCAACTTCGCACGCATCTCCCAAGGGATCGGCCTGCGTGAGACACAACGCTTCTGCAAACATGGGCGTGGGCCGCGCATCCATGACCTGCGGCACACGTTTGCCGTCCGCACGATCATGGGATGGTATCGAAAAGGCCTCGATCCCGATCGGGAAATGATCAAGCTCAGCACCTATCTCGGCCATGTGAAGCCGGACCACACCTATTGGTATATCGAGGCGGTTCCGGAGCTTCTGGGGCTCGCCGCGGCCCGCGCCGAGCGATCGTTGGCGGGGGGCTGCGAAAGATGAAAGCCCATCCTCTCGCGCCATACCTGCAGCGCTTCTTCACGGAACGCCTCGGGGAGCAATTGAAAGCGAGCCCGAACACCGTCACGAGCTATCGCGACACGTTCCGACTCCTGTTGAGATACGCCGCTGACCGCCTCCGACGACCGCCGACGAATCTGCAAGTAGCTGACATCGACGCCGAGCTTGTTGGCTCTTTCCTGGCCGAAATCGAAACGACGCGAGGAAACGCAACTCGCAGCAGGAATACGCGTCTGTCGGCGATCCGTTCGTTCTTCAATTATGTCGCGGTCAACGAACCGCAGCTCTTGCACCACTGCCAACGAGTGCTCGCCATGCCGGCGAAACGCCATGAGAAACGAACGATCGATTATCTCACGCGCGCCGAAACCGAGGCGGTTATCGCCGCGCCGGATTTGTCGACCTGGCATGGGCGGCGCGATCGGGCGCTGCTCGCACTCGCCTTGCAGACCGGACTGCGAGTCTCGGAGCTGATAGGTCTTCGCCGCGACGACATCGTGCTGAATGCTGGCGCGCACGTACGCTGCATGGGAAAGGGGCGCAAAGAGCGCGCAACGCCGATCCGCAAGGATTGCGTGAGGGTTCTGCGGAGTTGGCTCTCTGAGCGAGGGGGAGCGCCAAACGATCCTCTCTTCGTCAGCAATCGCAATGGGCCGCTCAGTCGCGACGCCGTCGAGAAAATCGTGCGCACACACGTGCGCGCGGCAGCGAAGAATTGCCCAACTCTCGACAAGAAGCGCGTCACTCCTCATGTGCTGAGACACAGCGCGGCAATGCAACTGCTTCAAAACGGCGTCGACCGCACCGTGATCGCGCTTTGGCTCGGGCACGAGTCCGTTGAGACCACGCAGATGTATATCCACGCCGACATCACGCTGAAGGAAAGGGCGATGGCGCGCACGCAGTCGGTGAAAACGCCACTCGGCCGTTATCGTCCGGACGACAAGCTGCTCGCCTTCCTCGAAGCGCTCTGATTATGCCGACATGCCGCGCCGGCGACGCCACCAATCTCAGGCGAGCCCGTGTCGGCGCGGCATAACCAGGAACGCGGCATAATGCGCATTATGCCGATATCGGCATAATGTTCATTGGACGAGCGCGGAGACCCGCTGCAATCGCCAGCTCGGCAAGCGCTTCGGCGATGAAGCCTACGCCATGGAAGAGCTTGTCGCCTTATCTGGACAGTCTGCACCGCCTTTTCCGCGATGGCGGGAGGGGTTGTCCAGGTAGTCCATAGGAGGGACCCACGGCCGCCGCCGCGCGGATTTAGCGCTGGCGGCGGCGGCCGTGGGAGGTGGCTGTGGACCCACCTGGGCGACCCGTTGATTGGCGTGGACAGAGTCTTGAAAAGGGGCTCTCGCTTCGGGGGAAGCGGCGCACCCGATTCAAGGGCGTGCAAACGGAGAGAGCGAGAACTGGATTGATGATCACATTGTTGGAGCGGGCCACGGCGGAGCACCGTGCAAGTGGCGACTTGGCCGTGGTTCGGGGTCGGCGAGCGGAGGCGCCGGTCATTCTCAAAGGCGGCGCCATTTATGACGTAGACGCGAACCGCTTCCTTGCCGACCTGTCCACGAACGGAGTGCGATCCCGCCATAGCGTCAGGAGTTATGGTTATGACATCATGGTGTGGGCTCGGTTTCTCGATGTGCGCGACAAGACGCTTTGGCAAGCGACGCGAGCTGATGTCGACGCCTATCATCGTGCTCGGCGCGACGATGACGCGTTACACCGTATCTCAGCCGCTTCCTGGAACCGCGCAGTCGCGGCGCTCGACAAGTTTTACCGATGGGCTGTCGATGAAGAACTTGTCGCGCAGAGCCCCTTCGCGTATCGCGATGTATGGCGGCGATTGACGTCTGGCGGGCGCGCGGAGGTTGTTACGCGCAATCAAGCTTATGAACGCGCGGCGAAGCGCGCCGACGTCAAGTTTGTCACGATCGAAGGTTACCGCTGTTTCCGCGATGTGGGCTTACGAGGCCTCGCCACGGATGGCGCCGAACGTCCCGGGGCGCGAGATCGCAATGGCGCGCGCAATGCGCTCTTCGCCGACCTTCTGATCGCAACCGGCCTCCGGCTCGAGGAAGCCTCGTCGCTCCTCGCCATCGAGATCGAGGAAGCGATCCGAGCCAGTGCAAGCGGCGAGAGGCAAGTCGCATTTCGTTTGCCCGCCACGCTTACCAAAGGCGATAAGGGCCGCACGATCCGCATCCCCTCCTCGCTGCTCGCTCGGCTGCGCGGCTATCTCGAAGTCGAGCGCTCAATGGCGATAGAGAAGTTCAAGGCGCGCGGGATGTCGAAGCGTATCTTCCGTAGTCTGCCCTGCTCCTTCAAGGGCGGCAAAATTGAAGTCGTCACGAAGATCGGCCGCGCGCCGTTGCGACTTGACGTCATCACGCCCGATGAGCGACGGCGTCTTCTCATTCGCGGCGCCGATGACACTCCAGTTGAGCCTGCGGCGCTGTGGCTCAGCGAGATTGGCCTGCCTATTGCGCCGAACAGCTGGGAGGCCGTGTTCGCCCGCGCCTCGCGCCGCTGCCAAGCGTCCGGTCTCGCCTTCGATGTCAGCCCGCACCAACTGCGGCACAGCTTCGCCGTACACATGCTGGCGTTGCTCATTCGCCAAAGGTTCGGCGAGGTGCGCGAGGATCAGGATTTTTCCGGAGCGTCCTACCGTCGGCTGCTCGGCGATCCGCTGCAGCAGGTTCAGCGCCTGCTTGGCCATTCGAGCCTCGCCACGACATACATCTATCTCGATCATCTTGCCGGCTGCCAGGAGACCGTCGACGCCGCCGTCGAGGAACTCTTGAGCGGGATCGAGACGGCGCAGCCGTCCCGAGCCGCCGCATGACGAACTCCTCCAGCAAGCGTCCGCGCAAAGATCACCATGTCGTGTTCGCGCGCGAAGACCAGGAGGCGCCTGCGCCACGATCCAGTGCGGTCACCGGATTACGCTTCACAGTCGCGGCTGCGCACGGCGGCAGCGCCTTGATCGATCTTGTCGATCTTAAGCCGCGCCGACTGGCGCTCGCCTTCGCTTCGGCTCTTCGGGAGCTGGCGCCGACCGTCGCGCGTTCTACGCTGTTTCAGCATGTCAATGGCGTCAAACGCTTCTTCGCCTTTCTCGGCGAGACGAATGCGAAGGTGAGTGGCCCGGATCAACTACGGCCTGAGCACATCGACGGCTTCGAACGATGGCTCGAAGCCCAGGGCGTCGCCACGATTCATCGCCACACCATAATCGCCAAGCCGGTTATCGCGTTGCGCGCGATCGACATAAGTCAGCCCGGTCTGCTCGACGACAAGCTTCGGCGACGACTACGCTATACGAGCGCAGCCCCGCTTGGACATTCAACACCGAGAGACGCCTATAGTGGCTTTGTGGCCAAGCAACTGCGTGAAGCGGCTCGCGCCGACGCCCAGACCATCACCCGCCGGCTGAAGTCGCCAATACCTATTGAACATGCTGACGCGACGTTGCGTCGCGACCTCGAAGAAGCCAACGCCATTATCGAGGCGGAGGGAATGATCGGCCACAAGCACCCAACGATCCGATCCTTCTATAGAAGATTTCATCTCCTCGGATTCGAGGGAGGAGCGCCGATCCGCGATCTGCATGCGCGGCGCTACCTTCTGGCCCAGGATATCATTCCGTTCTTCGTGCTGCTTGGCCTGGAGACGGGGCTCGAGCCCGAATGCCTGAAGACGCTCCGCGTCGATTGTCTGCGCAATCCTGCATCCGGCACAGTCGAGATTGAGTATCTCAAGCGGCGCGCGCGGGGATCGGAGTGGAAGCGTTTGCGCGTACACGACGGAGCATCCTCAACTCCGGGCGGAATCATCCGGACGCTCATCGAACTGACTGCGGCGGCTCGACGCCGCAAACCGAGCGAGAGCCTTTGGCTGTATTTCCACACAGGACGCCTCGCCGATCGTATCCGCCATCCGCAAGAGACGATCGATAATTGGACCGTCCGTCACAACATCGTCGACGACGTTGGTCGCCCGTTACGCGTGTTGCTGTCTCGATTGCGCAAGACGCACAAGGCGCTTTGGTATGCGAAGACGGGCGGCGATTTGTCCCGTTTCGCCATCGGTCACACGCCGGAGGTGGCGGCGCGCCACTACGCGGATCTTCCCTCCTTGCGGCGCCTGCATGAGCAGACGATCGCCGATGGGCTCAAGGATGCGCTCACCTCGGCGCTCGAGCCGCGCATTGTGACGCCTGAGGAGGAAATCGTTGCTTCTAAAAATCCCGCAGCCCTACACCTCCCCTTGTCGGTGGCCGAAGCACGCCGGCTGATGAGTGGCAAGCAGGACGTATGGCTTGCGAGCTGCGCCGGCTTCACCAAGAGCCCGTTCACCGCCGAAGGCGCGCCATGTTCCGAACCTTTTTGGGGTTGCCTTGAATGTCGCAACGCCGTCATCACGGCGCGGAAGCTACCGAGCATTATCGCCTTCATGGATTTCATCGTCGCGCGCCGCGCCGACATGACCGAAGCCGATTGGCGAGCCAAGTTCGGTGGGGCCTGTTCGCGCATCCAACAACAGATTCTGCCCGCATTCTCGGATGCCGCCGTCGCCAACGCGCGCGAGAAGGCCAAGTCTCTCGACTATGCGCCCTATCTGCCGATCGAGGCGCGCGCATGAGGCAGGATGCAACCCTGAAGCTCGTTCCGGCGTTCAGCCCGCACCCTCTTTCCGGCAAACCCGTGTTGGAGAGCGCTCCTCTTCGCCCAGGGTTCAAGCGCTGCGCCCTCTCCTGCTTCGAGGACGGCACGTGGAATCTCTCGCCTGCCGTGTTCCGAGAGAACGCCCGCGTCTGTCACACCACCGTGCATTTTGACGTCATTGCCGATTCGAGCGTCGAATGCGCGCTGCGGGAGTTCCTCTATGCTCGGCTTAACTTCGACGTTCCAGGCCACCGCAATCGTCTGCCGCCTGCCAGCATTCGACAGCTTTTCAATCGCGCGCGCCGCTTCCTTGAGTTCGTCGCCGAGGAGCGCGGCGCTTGTCATCTCCCGTCGGTCGACCAAGCCTTGCTCGATTCCTACCGCGATCACCTGACGAGTGACGCGCAACGCCGCGCTATGCAAGTCGCGCAATTGCTGGGGGTCGTTGTCGAGCTCCACTATTATCGCGATCACATGCCTTCCGGGGGCCTCGAGCTGCCGCCGTGGAAGGGACGAACAGCTTTCCTTGTCGCGGGCGCTCGTAAGACCGCTGACGAGAACAAGACACCGCGGATGCCGGAGGAGGTGATCGCCCCGCTGCTGCAATGGTCGCTCAAATACATCACGGTCTTCTCGGCGGATATCCTGGCCGCCCGCGCCGAGATCGAGGCGCTGCGGGAACGCCAGAATGCGCTCATTGCAGCCGACAAGCGCTTGTCCGAGTCCATGCGCCGACAACGCCGACACGACCGCCTCACCGCCTATATCGAGCGGCTGCGCGGCGCCGGCCGTGGCGTGCCGATCTGGACGACCGCCCACAATGGCGTCATCCGCAACGATGCAGTCACCGGCGCCGATACGCCGCCGATCAACGCGCAACTGATCCATATGCACATCGGCGTCGACGCACAGGCCGAGCCGGCGGAGCACGTCTTGCTCCGCATGGCGACAAAGACCCTTGTGCTCGATGCAATCACGGAGCTTGGCGCCGAGACCGGCGGCATCGATACGGGCGTCTCAATAGACCCCGACACAGGCAGGCCATGGCGACCGCACTTCGACGCCAAGACGTTGCTCCTCGAAGAGCGCATGCTGCAATCGGCATGCTATATCCTCTGCGCATATCTCACCGGCATGCGCGACTGCGAGGTTCAGGCCATGCGCGTCGGCTGTCTAAGGGTCGGGCGCAGCGAGGACGCGATCATCGAGCGCTACGCGATCAAGAGCGTCGTCTACAAACGACGCGATGTTCGCGGTCAGACCGAGAACTGGATCACGATCGAGCCCGTGGCCGAGGCCATCGACGTTCTGGAGCGCTTGACGCAACATATCCGGCGTCGCCGTGGCGGCGACACGCTTTGGCGCGTCCTCGACGATGGCCGGAGTCGCAAGACGCATATCTCCGCCGAGATTGTGCGACAGCTCAATGCATTTCGCGACCATCTCAACGCGCAGTTCACCACGCCGGAGGCGCCGATCGTGCCGCCTGGCCCCGACGGCGAGCCCTGGCGCATTACGACGCGCCAGTTCCGCCGCACGGTCGCCTGGCACATCGCCAACCGGCCGTTTGGAACCGTTGCGGGCATGATCCAATACAAGCACGCCGGTATCGCCGCCTACGAAGGTTACGCCGGCTCCAGCCGCTCCGGGTTTCGCAATGAAGTCGGTCGTGAGCGCGCCCTTGGCCAGCTCGACGATATCCTCACCTATTTCGAGCGGCGCCGCGCCGGCGAAGCGCTGATGGGCCCAGCGGCCGCTCGCATCACCGGCGAGCTGCAACAGGCTATCGACAAACTCGATCCGTTGCCCGGTCACATCGCCGATCCCGCTCGCGTCCGCGCCATGCTCGCTCACGTCGCCCGAACGCTCTACGTCGGCGTTTTGAACGATTGCTTCTTCGACCCGGCGACGGCGCTTTGCCTCAATGGCAAGACCGAACGCAGCGCGCCGGCCATCGCCCACTGCTGTCCCGATCGTTGCCCGAACTCCTGCATTGCCAGTCGTCATCGACCGGTCTGGGCGCAGGCTGTCGAAGACGCCAAAATGTTGCTGCGCGAGAAACGCCTGTCCGAACTGCAACGCGCCGCGCTCCGGCGCGACGTCGAACGCATCGAGGCCGTTCTCGAGAGAACAGCGACGTAGTCGATTGCTGCTCCGTTGTCGCGACCTGCTGCGATCTGAGCAGGACTCCGCAAGACAAGGCCTGTCCCCGGCATGGCTCGGCGCAGGCGGTTGCGCCGCGCGCCGCCGCCCGCAACGGCTGACGCCATCCTCCACTGCGTTTCGGCCTTCGGTGCGGGTGCCGGCTCTTCACGGCGCTTGACCGCTCCGCCGCCGGGGGACTGGCCCCGGTCAAACGGAGATCACATCATGTCCGCATCAGAGCGCAGCGACATTTACACTCGCATCACGGCCGACATCGTCGCGGCCGTCGAGACCGACGCTGGCGAATGGCGCATGCCTTGGCATCACGACGGCGGCTCGGTCGCCCGTCCGCGCAATATCGCTTGTGACAGGAGCTACCGCGGCGTCAACATCTTGGCGCTCTGGGCCGCAGCCCGCCGCTCCAGCTATACGAGCGGCGTCTGGGGCACTTATCGGCAATGGTCGCAGCTTGGCTGCCAGGTCCGCAAGGGAGAGAAAGCCACGACCGTCGCGTTCTGGAAAGAGATGCGCAAGGGCGATCACGCCAACGCAGTGTCGGCCAGCGCCGAGCGATCTGATCACGGTGATCGCGAGGATCGCCCACGATTCTTCGCTCGCGGCTATAGCGTCTTCAACGCAAGCCAAGTCGACAACTACATGCCGCGCGACTTGCCGCGCCTCTCCGAGTCAGAGCGTATTGCACGCGCCGACGCATTCTTCGCAGCGCTGAACATTCCGATCATCGTTGGCGCCGAAGCCTGCTATCG
>CAWFZD010000065.1:0-8328 GCA_963820145.1 uncultured Alphaproteobacteria bacterium | reverse complement strand
GATAAGGACGCAGAGAATACACACTATTAAAAATGGTTAACAATGCCTGCGTTTCACGAATGTACAAGTTCGTTTGGTTGATGGCAGGCCTCCTTTGACTCGATCAGACTCATGAGACATCGCCGACATACTTGTTCAACCAGAAGATGACTCTTAAAATATAAATAGTTTAAGGAGAATTCATGAAAACATACTGGCAATCTCTGGCGGGGGCGTGTTTTGTGTTCAGTCTTCTGGCCCAACCGAGCTTTTCCGATGATGTCTTCGGCGCTTCGGATGCGGTCTCCCCGGGGCTGCATGCTTTGATCGCGCAGGCGATCGGCGGACCGAGCAATCCGGCAAGTGTGGCGGAGCTTGAAAACGAGCTTCAGCCCCTCATTGAGGATTGGGCGGTAAGCCAGCAAAAATACGTCCCCACCGATCCCAGCAAGGAGGTCGATCCAGTAAGCCAGCTCACAAAAGAACGACAATTGGACATTCAAAAATACGTTGTCGCGCGCCAGAATCCTCGCATCCGGCAGCTTTTCAAGAAGGCGACCCCCCTGATTGTACGGGAAGTTGAAAAGCTTTACGGGGAACCCGACGCGGGGAAACGCGACGACAGTGCGATGAACAAAATCAGCTTGTCCCAGCATGGGAAAAAACTTCTTGTCGCTCAGGCGCAGTGGAACCTAAGCATGCTGACTTGGAGCATGTCGACGAAAAAGAGCGAGCAATCGCTCAATAGCCTCATGAAAACAGTGGAACGCGGCCAACTCCCTCCTGGCATCGTGCCAAAACCGGATGAACAAGATCGATCAGCCATCGTAACGACGACGGGGACGGATGGCCATATGATGGGATTCGGATCTTAAGAATATTTCGGAGAATCCCCTGATCGGGACATCCATAAGCCACAGGCGATTCGAAGACGACGTCGTTGCTGATCAACTCGCTTAATGCCCAACGGCGGGTACGGATGACTTGCTGGCAGTGGGCTGAGGCGCGCCCCTAGCCGCGATATAGTCCTCGTAAAAGCTCTTCTCGAAGGCACGGAATTTTTGATAGTTCTCCGGTGACTGAAGCATGTCTAGAATTTTCGCGCGCTGCTGCTTTTCAGCAGCTGCCATGCGCTGAAGCTGCGTATCCTTAAACTGCATGGTGATTCCCTGGCGGAGCTCGATCAGAGACTTAATCATGACGCTCTCGTCGGCGATAAAATCAGGAATCGTCCGATCACTCAGCCCAAGGCGCCCCACGATAAAATCATTGAGAAGCAGCGTCCATTCCCGCTGTTTTCCCGGATTAGTCTTCAAATCGACATAACCCTCCAAATAAATGATGTTATCGGTATAAGTATCTCGATAGACGCGATCCATTTGCTGGGGCTGAAAGATCTGGCCTCGCTCCCGAATCTCGTTCAGAAAGACGCCACCGCTGTCCTTTTTCTCCTTGAGTGCCGTTTTTTCGAGGGCCTGAGCGACCCAGTTCGGAAAATCCGGAAAGATTGCAAGCACTCCGACCAAAGCCGCCGGACCCGCTGTCCAAAGGCCGACATTCCTCCAAAATTTACGGGTCCGCTGCCCTGCCTTCGCGCTCAGTGCTGCCGTACTCCTTCCCTCCAACGCCGCTTCCACGATCTCGCGGAGTTCCGGCTCTGATTGCTCGATTGACTTCCGCTGTGAAAGTTGCAGGGTGGCCTCAATAACCTCCTCGAGCACATGTTTCTTCCGAGAACGTTCAATCTCTTCCTTCTCATTGCTGATTTGTTTAATTTTTTCAGTCTCGAGCCTTCTGGTATGCTCGATCTCACGCTCGAACACGGCTCGCGTCTCGGCAAACTCCCGTTCTTGAGTCCCTTTACGCCGCTGCATTTCCTGATCAAATTCGGCAATGGCCGTCTTCTGTCGGACTTCGAGCTCGGTTTCAAGTAGCCTCTTCTTTTCTTCGATTTGAGAATTCAGAAGATCCCGGTTTGCAATGAGCTGCCCCATTTCCTCCTTGATACGCGAAGATGCCTCAGGCAGCTCGGCCTTGGCTTGAGCGAGTTCCGCTCGCGCGAAATCGAGCGCTGCTTGGACTTGGGCATACTCGGTCTGAATCTGGGTTAGGCCGGCCTTAACCGCCTCGGCCTTTGCCCGCTCATCCAGAATCTGGTCGTGATCTTTCCGAAGCTGATCCTGCTGGATCTGCAGATCATTCCTCTTGACCTTGATCTCCTCGACCTCAAGCTCCATCCTCCTCTTTTGCTCGCTCATGTCCTCCAGTTCTCTCCGAAATCTCTCCTTTGCGAGCTTTGCTTCAGCCGCGACCTGGTCACGCGCGGCATCGAAAGCCCCAATCTCCTTGCGCTGCTCGGCGATCTCCAATCTCAACTTGTCGTGGGTGTTCTCTTGCGCTTGAATTTTCTCGAGTTGCCTCGCGGACTCCGCTTCAAAAGCTCGCCAACGCTCATTGTGTTGCTCGACAAGGCGCTCGCAAGCCTTCTTTTGGCTTTCGTACTCATCGTGAACGGCAGTCCTGGCGCGCGTGAGGCTTTCGATTTCCCTCTCGAGCGAGTTTTTTTGGACCTCGAGCTTGGCGAGCATCGACTCGACGGCCAAATGCTGCCGGTGGTACTCGGCGTTAGCGGCTTCGCCGAGTTCCTTTTCATACTCATTCGATTCCCGGAGATCGGCGACGGACTTTCGAAGCTCACTGATCGTGGCTTGCAATTGCTCGATCTCGCCGACCATCTGACGGATCTTCCGGTCTCTTTCGGAAATCTCCTCATTCAGCTTGGCCACCTTTGCGTTCAGCGCGTGAATCTCCCGCTCAATTTCGGCGCTTCGGTTTAGGGCCTGCAAATTCTCCTTCTCGCGCTGTTCCTTTTGCAATTCAAGGTCTGTAATGGCGTCGCCAATGGACTTTAAGTGCAGCCGGGCCTGAGTGGCTTCTTGATCCAGTTTCAATTTATCCCGCTGAATCGCCTCTTGCTGCGCCCTGAGCCCGCTTATCGAAACCTCGATTTCGCCCGTCCGCGCTTCGATCTCACGCCTTCTACTCTCGGCCTCCGCGATGATACTATGGGCTTCCCGGCGATTCTCTTCTCGTAAAACCTGGCCGAAACGCACCGCACCCTCGCTCAATCCCTCGACATCAAGCGGGTTCGGCGACCGAACCAAGGGGACAACACGAAGCTTTGCCTTCTCGCGCAAGGCCGCTGTTTGCGACGGCTCGCGGAGTTGGGCCGCCGGGGCACCATCTCCAGCGGCGGCGGCGAGCGGGACCGGCTGGGTTTCAACCTCACTCGGAGTGACGGAAACACTCACCACATTGCCGAGAAAAAACTCCTGATCAACGGAGCGAAGCGGGACGTTCTCGTTTGGACTGAGTTTAACGCCATTCAAAAATGTCCCGTGAGCGCTATTGAGATCCCGAATATAGACATTCTTCCCTTCAGTGCGAATAAGAAGGTGAGAATCACTGACGATAGGCGAACTTATCCGAAGCGAGGCATTTGGGCCGCTGCCCAGGGTAATCTCCTCTTGCCCAAAATGGAGCGTCTTCTCATAGGCTCCATGCCGGATCCGAACGATATGCTTGCTTTGGCCTTCATTTTCCATAAATCCCTGGCGGCGTTAGGCTGCGTCTTCGGTTTTATCGGGAACCGGAAGGTCTGCTACATTATTGGGGCGACGACTATCCTCTTCACGAGCCCCGGCTTTTCCCTTCTCAACGCCGGCGATGCTCTTCTCGATCGACATTGATGCGAGCGCCTCGACGGCGTCGCGATGCTCATCGAAGTTCGGGATCTCCTCGGGGAGTTTATTGTTGTCGCATCGGCTCCAGACACGATAGAGGTTGCGTTCGAAGCGTTCGACGATTTTCGTAAACAACCTCTCAGGCGAGAGAAAATTGTTGTAGATCGTCGTGGCCACCGAAAGCATGATGCCAACCGTCGACGTACTCATTGAAAAGGCGATCTTGGCAAGAAAGGTATCCATCACCAGTTTAGTCGACTCGGGATCACGGATATCCATCGCGCCAAGTTCGGGTAGGGCCTGCATAATCCCCAAGAACGTTCCGAAAATCCCGCCGACGATGAAGAGACCCGGGATGATGTCCAGCATGTCGTTGAAGGCACCTACCGGAATAATTCCGAAAACACGTGTAAAACACGGATTATTGGCAAAGATGCTCTTTACGATGTCGATAAGCGGAGGCCGCGTGCCGTCGTACTTGACGAACTTCAACTCCTTGAGACAATCCCGGACCAGGTAAGCCGTCCCGGGCTGAACCAGAAAATCCGGTCGCTAGGGACCATGATGTGGTCGATTTTTCGGCGCATCATGATTGAGCGGATCTCAAACATCTCGTAGTAGGTTTTTTCGAGGATTCTTTTGGAAAGGACGAAGAACGACCGGCTCGAGTGAACGTCGGTTCCGTCCAGAAATCGATTGACCCGCTTCTCAAACTCTTTAGCGAAGCTCTCCTCGCGCGTGACCGTGTAATAGATCAAAGCCCGAAGAATTATCGAGCTGAAGAACACCACGATCATGGTCGGGATAATCATCACCTTGGCGAGTGAGATCAGCTCCAAAATGATAGGTTGGACGGTCGGTGCTGCTTGGGTTGGGTCCATAATTCTATCCTCAATCCTTCATATTAAATTTAACGACGAAACTTTGAGCCTTTTTACAATTGTATTTTTTGCAAAACTCGCCTTCCGAGACGTGATCGGGCAACTCGCTTTCGGACACCCCATCCGGCAGATAGCCGCGGCCAACGACCTTAATGAGGGGCAAAAGACGGTCTCTGTCCTTTTTAGAAAGCTGATTCTGGTTGAGCACGTGCTGGAAGATCTAGTTCGCGCGGCCGAAACTGAGCTTGAGGTTGTACTCAAGCGCTTCTTTGTCATCGGCATCGACGCTCTTGGGGTTAACGTATTTACCTTTGTATGTCGACGAAGCGAAACCGATAACTTCGACGCTCTCCGATTTTATCCGCGACTTTTGGATCTGAAAAAGGCTGTTAGCATAAGCCGGAATAAATTTATCCAGCGTATCCCGCATCCTGGGCTTGAGGGTGGTGCTCCCCGTGTCGAAGTACTCGTCGCCGAAGTCTAAAGTCACCTCTCCGGTCTTGCCGTTCACATCGCCCTTAATGCCCGCCTTAGCGAATTGAGCGACGATCTGGGAGGCAAGCTGCTTTCTGGCATTTGCAATCGCACCAGTCTTAGGAAGGTCGCCCTTGAGGTCCTCGACCGAAGCGAGAGCTCTGTTTCGTTCCGATTCGTTCGGTGAGCTGTCCCTTCACGCCTTCGAGTTGCCCTTGGACGCCGTTGAGCCTCTTCGTAGTGCCGTCGAGCGCGGCTGCGGTTCCCTGCAGTTTCGCCTGAGTGTCGGCAAGGGCCGTGGTAGTGCCAGCGAGCTTCTGCTGGGCCCCGTTAAGCGCGGCCTCGGCACCTTTGAGCTGCGCCTCGGTACCCTTGAGCTGGTCCTCGGTTGCGGCGATCTTATTCCTGAGACCGCCAAGCGTAGCTTCCAAGGCACCGGCCTTTTTGCGCTCGTTAGCGGCGAACCGAGCAAGCTCCTTGGCGCGCGCTTCATGCGTAAGTCTCTGCTTATTTAGATTTTCCTCGAACTTCGCGCGTTCGCCGGCAAGCTGGTCAGCATGCGCCTTTCGTTGAGCCGCGAGCTCGTCGGTATATTTCGCGCGATCGGCCTCGAGCTGACTGGAGAGAGTTCCTGAGGTTTTGCTGCTGCTCACGGCCAATCGTCTCATTGGCTTGGCCCAATTGCGCTTCCGTTTGAACGAGCGTGCCCTTGACTTGACTGAGCTCCACGGTGATATTGCGGTTCTTGTCTGCGAGGGACTGAATCTTATTCTCGCTTTCCTTACGCAAGCCCGCGATTTTTTGTTCGAGGGCGACTTTCGAAGTCTGGTGCTGGACTTGCTCTCGCGCAGCTTCTTGATGTTATTTTCAAGCTCGTTGTTGATCGAGGCGATCTTCTGCTCGTTTTGAGAGACTATATTTTCCATCTCCGCGATCTTCTGCTTTTTTTCCTCGATGGTCGCGTCTTTGGCCACGATCATCTGGTCTCTCGATGCGCGATCTGGGTCTTAGCTAAAATATTGGTGTTGATGATGTTCCGGATGAGCGCCTGATACTGATTCAGGGCGAATTCCTTCTCTTTGTTCTCTTTGGCTTTCTGGCGGAGCAAGTCCTTTTCCTGGTGAGCGTCGTCCTGCAGCAAAGTCAATTTGCTCATCAGCTTTTGATAAACTTGCTGCTCTTCCTCGGTGGATTGCTTCTTGAGCGCTTCGTCCTTTAACGTATTGTAGACCTTGATCTGCTCTTCGAGATCCGCGGCCTTTTGCGCGAGCTTCTTGTTCTCGAAGCTGCCGCCGAAAGCCCGCGCTCCCGCTCCGCAGGCTCGACGCCACGTACATGAGGAGAAAAACGATGGAAAGCATCATGAAAAGGTCGGCGTCAGAAGTCCACCAAGACCCATGCTCTTTATTCTTACTTGCAACTTTGTCGTAATCGAAACTCACGGAGTACATTGTCGTCTTTACAGCCGCGACTCTTGAGCTGAAAAACTACGCCGGCTCCTCGCGTTGGAGACTGGGGTGGCAAGTGATTGACAGTTGCGGAGCCCAGCCCTCTTCTAACGAACTTTCCCTGGAATGCCGACAGTACTGTGAGGAGCTTCTATTGATATGGGCATCAAGACCGCCATCGCTGCCGCAGCCGTCATGTCTTTGACAGCCGTGGTCTCCGCTCCGAAGTCGGTTTTTGCGGAGGATAACTCCATCGGGGAGACGATCTTAGGGCAGTTCTTTGAAGCACATCCGTTTCCGACCGATGACAACGCGCTGGCGAACTCGACCTTTAATGCTGACGCAAACGGCGGCTTCAAACGGATGACAGCCTCCTCATTCCCGACAGTCGCTCGCTGCAACGGCCTTACGTTACTTGTCAGCAACCCCGAATGATTCTGGCCGTTATTAGACAGATCGCGGCTCCTAGCGACACTGGCGACAATTCCCGTCCCTAGATCCGACAGTTCCTGCCTCATTCATTGGCCATGCGGACAAACCGCATCAAGCCGAAATCATCACCTGGAACCCATCAAAACGGCGCTACGATTTTTTGATCGTCACTCATATTCAATCCGGACAAAAAGCACAGATAGCCTTTGCGAAGCGGAAGGTGTGCTTGGACTGCCACCAAAACGGCGGCCCGATTTTTAGCCGTTTTCCATGGAGTGAAACGACCAAGCCGTTAACCCTGCGATTCAAGCTGAGCTGAGATAAGTGCGCGAGCGAAGCGCATACCTCTTTACCCACCACCCCCAATGGGGGCTTTGCTTTCGATGGAGACGTTCGCCGAGGGAGCCAATTCGAGCAAGCGGGAAACATTTGCGATAACACCTGTGGCAACGACGTGAAATGCCGGCGCGCCCTGCTCGTGCAGGCACTTGCATTAATCAATCCTGTGCTCCATCGACGCATCTCACGATCGACCCTCGAATCGGAGTAGATCCATTTCAGTCCACACTGGCCCAAGGATGACTTTGCTTACCCTTCTTCAGTTCTTCCCAATCGTGATCCGCTGACAGAACGCGGCAAACGGAGGTGTATCGACGGTATTTGTTGATTCGGTCAATGACGGCATCTTTTTTGAGCCCGGGACCCTCATCAACCCAACCTATAGCGAGGGGCAGGCCCCCGGGTTCGGACTCCGATGCTGAGTATCAATGGCCCGATTGACACCCCGTACTGATAACCCGCCAAATCACGGATATTGACCATCAACGGAATTCAGTCGCTAGCAGACCCGGCCACGCCTCGACCTCAAGTGGGCGCGATACACCCTATACGCTTGCGATGACGGGACAAACCCCGACAATAAACTCGCTCAACGTGCTCGGTCCCGTTTGCTTTGGATTCACAAGCAAAGATCTCGCCTCGCTCTCTGACGACACCCAGCAAGGTCGTTAATAACGCTCAATATGACCCGAAACTCGACGAAATTCTCAAACAATGGCCGCCTGACAAAAAACGCCTCATGAGTATCCTGACCGATCCGCCACACTATAGCCCGCCCGCCCCCTATGACCCAAAGCTCGACGAAACTCTCAAACGATGGCTGGCTAGCACGCCAAACCCCGCAAATGTGCTGGCTTCCTCCACAAAAGATTCAACCCGGCTCGCTCGACGACCAGTCGACAATCAACTGCATCCTGAGTGAAGAAGGCATGCTCCCCGTGGCTCCAGCGCAAACTCAACAGCTTGCTAATCTCAAAAACCATGTTTCCCCGGTTTCCTCGCCAGCCGTCCTATCGAGTGCTGAGCGCGCGA
>CAWFZD010000064.1:0-6109 GCA_963820145.1 uncultured Alphaproteobacteria bacterium | reverse complement strand
TCGCGCTTGCCGAACTTGTCTTGCAGGTTGAGGAAAACCGCGCGCCAGCGATTGATTGTCGAAACGGCTGGCTTCGCCTCAGCAATCCATTGGTCGAATAAAGCCTTGGGGCCGCGCTCATTTTGCAGATGCACCACAGGACGGGCCAGTTTGACCGGTCTTAAGCTTACCGGGTCGATACCGGACGCACCCAAGAATGTTGGGGTGTCTCTACTTGGCTTGCCGCCGATCGCCTTGATGCGCCCCTGAAGTGCCGCGATTTTTGCCCGC
This sequence comes from uncultured Alphaproteobacteria bacterium, assembly GCA_963820145.1. Taxonomy (GTDB): domain Bacteria; phylum Pseudomonadota; class Alphaproteobacteria; order Rhizobiales; family Beijerinckiaceae; genus Methylocystis. Next base: position 5,839 of record CAWFZD010000064.1, on the reverse strand, counting down.
ACCAATGCCCGGCCAAGGTGTCGATAAGTTTCGCTCTCTGGATCGATCTTGACGCCTTTGCGACGTTCACCTTGGCGATTTCATGGGCAATGAAATTGAAATCGTCATGAGCTTCTAGGCGAGGCTCCCAATCGGGGTTTTCTTTGTCGAATGCTTTGTTGCTCAATGAAGCTGCCAAAAATAAGCTCGATGAGTTCAAAGCGTAGGGTATCGCGATCATCTTGAACGGGGAGGCGGCTTTGCTTGGCATAAGCGGCCCGGTCTTCTAGTTCCGAGATGTAGAGTTCTCGTGCCTCAGCATCGATTTCAGCCAGCGTGAGTGGCGCTTTCTGTGCGGCCCGCTCAAACACAGTAAGCCAATGATGATATCGCTTCGCGGCGAGCTTTTCGGCCGCCTTCTTGTCGCCAGTGCCTAAGCCCTCAACAATCGCTGCCAGAGGCTTACCGGTGCGCGATTTAAATTTGCCTCGAACTGATAGCGGAACGGCGATCCGAAACGCATAGCCGTTTCCCCGCTCTAGCAAGTAGGTCTTCGCCACTGGTCCCTCCGACTGCTGACATAGAAATGCTACATCGGAAGGCTACAAGTACGCAATAACATTGATATTTTTGAATTATCTGGCCGATTGTTTCGTCTCCGGCCGCCCGCACCACTTCGCAAATGGCTTGAACGTCAATTGGCTTGAACGCGCGCCGTTGCGGCCGCGGACTTCGTGAATGGAGAGCCGCCAAGGGTCTCCACCGTAATGCGAGCTGCGAGATTAAGCCTGGGCCCTCCAAGATCCGGTCAATGAGACGCAGCAGGCGTAGAGAAAGCTGTCCCATGGCGCGGTGTACGAGCACTGTGCGATGTTTGCAACATAAGAGAGAAATTCGTAAAAATGTAACCTTTAGATGTTGCACGCTATAGTAGAAGGAAATCCAATACGACAGCATTTCTGAAGAAATGGACTTTTGAGCCACTCAATGTCCGCGTAACTCCGTTGGAGATCGCTGATCAGTTACCGCAAAGTTTTTGAATGCCGGTTGAGCAGTCACGATCAGCAGAATAGCGAAGCCGCGGTTCGCGGTTGTTGAGGTCATGACATGACGAGACGAATTATTCTGTTATCCGATGGGACCGGAACTCGTCCGCCAAAGTGTGGCGGACCAATGTCTGGCGGATGTTTTCCGCGCTTGATTTAAGTAGCGATGATCAGGTCGCCTGCTATGACGATGGCGTTGGAACATCTTCATTCGCGCCGCTGGCCCTTCTCGGTGGTGCATTCGGGATAGGCCTCCGCCGAAATGTTATCTCGCTGATAAGTTCGCGTGCCGCAACTTTCGCAGCGAGAAAGACGAAATTTTTGGATTCGGCTTCAGCCGAGGCGCCTTCACGATCCGCGTTACCATCGGTCTGATAATCGACCAGGGCCTCATACCGGCAAAAACAATCTCGGAAACAGAGCTCGACAGACAAGCTCGGCTGGCGTACCGCGCCTATCACAAAAAAGCATTTCCACACCAATTGGGGCCTCATCTACAAACAAATTCAAAAATGGCGAGGTAGGAAACCGCAGACGTCGTCGGGCCCGCCGTCTGACCGAAACATCCCGATTATTCGATTCCTCGGTTTGTGGGATACGGTGGCCGCTTATGGTCTTCCTGTCGACGAGATGACGCGTGGCGTAAGCCAGTGGATATGGCCGCTTGAAATACCGAGCCATAAACTCGACCGCAGTGTTCAGAAGGCTCGTCATGCGCTTTCATTGGACGACGAGCGAACGACATTTCATCCCGTGTTGTGGGATGAAGACGATCAAACCGAAAACAAGAAGGACGAAGAGAATAAGCGGGATCGAGATAATGAGGCTAGCTTGCCCGAAACCGCCGCGCCACGCTTCACAAAGGACGAAAAAATATCGCAAGTGTGGTTCGCCGGAGTTCACGCCAATGTTGGCGGCGGCTACCCCGACGATTCCCTCGCTCAAATACCTCTCTATTGGATCATGCAAGAAGCCAAGGCCTGCGATCTGGTCTTCAAAGCCGCAAATCCCGAGGCCATCGCTGAGATCAAGCAATCTCAGGACAAAGACGGGCGCCTCAGATTCCAGGAGCGGCTTCGCAAGCTACTACCGCTACGGCCCCAGACGGGTGTCGCGGCTCTGCAACGAGGTATTTTCGACGACAACGGGTGATAAGGTTTCGATCCGGAAGCCGAGATTTACTATAGCGTTTTCAAGCGCATAAGAAACAACGCGCAAGTCTATGCGCCGATCGGAATTTCGCATGACTACGAACTCGTGGTCACCGTGCCTGATACGAATGGGGTCGATGCCGATTTCAGGATCGAATCTCTGCCCGAGGAGAAAGACGGCCGGAGCGACGTTTATGAACTAAGGAAAGATGCCGAAGCGCGTGTCATTGCGGAGCGTAGCGATATATGGCCGTTGGTTTATCTTCGGGCGGGGCTCTATGCTTTGACGCTGCTTGCGACGGCGGTCCTTGTGATATTTCCATTCGTGAGCGACGGCAACGTACTTCCGGCCAAAAAAACGCAGTGGATTTCCGATCTTATACGGACCGCGTCCGGTTTTCTTCCGGGGTGGCTTGCCACGTGGCTTGGCAGTTACGAGAAGTACCCTATGACGCTTTTGATCGTGATCGGTGTCATCGGAGTGCTTCTATTTTCAAGTCTGAAAACTGCGGCGCTCATCAACGACAAAATGGCCGTGTTGTGGAGAGCGTCTCTCGCGAACGACGGTCCGGAACCCGAGAGGGCGCCATCCAACGAATTGACCCACAAGGAAAGGACCTTGCGCGGTTTGCGGTCGGCTTGGAGAGACTATTTGGCGCCCGCTTTATCGGCAATTGCGATTGTGTACATCGTCGTGACATTTTCAAATCGGTGGTTATTCACCGCGCTTGATGAAGCCGGGCTTGTCTGTATCGAGACGCCGGTGTCGTCAAATCAAGAGCAGCTACCGAATATTCCCGACCGCGGAATAATTTTCTCATTCGATGTTTCGCAGCCCTGCTTTGCAACCGGCTACAAGGTCAATCGGTTGGACAGATATCTCGTTTGGACAAGTCCACCAAGTGACCAAGAGATGATAAATAAGTACAAGGACGTCACGTTCGATAACAAATGTTCCAGGACGCCCGACGGAACGTTTTGGAACAGATCGGTCCATACCGACGCTCGGGGCTACTCGACGTTCATCAACGGGACGGACGACCAAAATAATTCCGAGCCTGATCCGAACAAGCCGAAGCCGTTCCACACGGAGCTTGATCTATCGCAGAGGGTGTGGAGTGCGCTGCTTCTTCCGCTCAGGCGGCATTACGGTGAGCCCTGGTTCCGGCCGGTTGCGCGCTACGGCGCGATAGGTAGCGAACTGGATTTTCTTGAACCTGATCTAGTTCCGACAGTCACGAACATTTCGGAGAATGTGGTTCCTTCCAAGGTGCCAGGCGAACTGTTTTTCTATTTCAACGATGCGGTCATAGGCCTGCCGTGGTTTCAGGTGTTTTATGCAGACAATATGGGTTGCGCGAGATTTTTCGTACTACCGAAATAGCGCCGAGCGTTCGTTCTTTAAACAAGGCCTATCGTTTCGTTGCGAGCCTGCCGGCGTCAGGGACAAAAGTGATAGAAATTATTCTACTGCTGGTATTTCTTGTGGTTGGGTTGACGCTCATCTTGAAGCGCGGGGTCGCGCCGAATTATGGTGAGGACGTCGAAGGGCGGTTCATAGAGCGGTTGAATTACATACCCTCTCAGAAGCCGAAGCTTCTGTCTCGAGAGAGCCTGCACCTGTGGTTGGGTGATGCAGGAAATAGCAAGGCGAAAAGCGGCTACGTGTTCCCCGTTATTTTTCCATTTGATGTTCTTTTTCTTGTCAGTCTTGGCTTGCTGTTGGGTGTCGCTTCCGTGTGGCTGGCGAACCGGACCGTTTTTCTTTCCAATGTACCAAACTGGATTTGGTGGTTGTTTCCCGCGCTGTACGCCGTGTCGGACCTCGCCGAGGATTGCGTCATTGCGGCATTATTCAAATCGGTTGTGCCGCTCAACGACGGTACATTTTTTGTTCTACGAAGGCTGACCTCTCTCAAAATTGCCACTGTCAGTATTGCGATCGGCCAGGCTGGCTTTCTCGGGGTACTTCATGCGCTATGTTCTTTTTTCCGGCACATTAGAGTTTCCGTGAGTTGTCTTCGGGCATGCGCAATGGTTGCGGCCTCGCTTACTGCAATTCAAGGGCAGGGAGTTGCGGCTGAACCCCGCAAGCCGGATGCTCTGCCGCCTCAAGAGGTCATTGATGCAGTTTTTCCTCAAGGGCCGGCGGTACCGCCGCTCGTCATTGCGCTGAAGCGCCCCGATGGCGCAAAGCCAGACGCGCGCTGTGGCCTCGCCCCCGCAGAGCTGATCGAGAGTTGTGGCGCCAAAGTACGCACCTTCAATATTCTCATGACATCGCCCGAAGGCGATCCGCCGGTTCCCAGCGAAATATTTTGGAAGGTCAGCCGCTTTACGGTTGACGTTGACGGGAGTGCACGCGCTTACCATCCCGCCGATCCATTGGGTGTTGGAATTTGTGGGCCAAAATCGCAGGTCTGTGCGCTTGATGAGCTTCCAAATGCCGATATTAGATTATTTCGTGGCACAGAGGAAATTGATCCGCACAGGAGTGAGGACGACCGGGCCGATTATTTGGCAACCTGGGCCAAGGCGTGGTCGTTGATCATTGCCAAGCCTGATAGCTCTTTAGGCCACCAGGCTGATCCCCGCATCCCAGAGGAATACGCGCTCTATTATTTGAAAGACGACGACCTTACCGTCGTGTTTAAAACTCCCATTATTCCGTTCAAAAATGGCTCGCCATGTGTGTGGGGGCCGAAAAGTGCGAATCCGGGGTATTTCGTGGCAGCTACCTCGTTCAGCAAGACGAAGCCTACGCCAGAAACCGCCTGCCAGCCGAACCGCTACATTGACTCGAGTGAAGTGCCGTTCGTCGTTCTCCCGGGCGATGTCTTTGGAAAATTGAATACCGGCGATCTCGCCATTGGATTTGCCCAATCGAAATCAGGCGACCGCCTCGTTTTCGGCGTCGTTGGCGACACGGGCCCTTTTTACGAGACGGCAGAAGGATCGATCGTGTTTAATTCCAAAATGCTCCGGCGTAACAAGCATCTGGAGAATTCGACCGAGCAGAAGGACATAGATATTGAACTGGGAACTGACGACATCACGGCCATGGCTGTGCTCGTGCTTGGTGGAACCGCGACGGCATTCAAAGGCGATTTTTCAGCAAAGAACATTGCTGCGGTCGGTGAAATCTTGCTGAAGCGCTGGAATATGGGGCGGAGTTCGACCGAACGGCTTGTCGATTGCATGAACGCGGCTCCGCTGAATTCTTGGAGGTGAGACGAGGCTATTGCGCCACAATCTACGACCGCGAGGGTTTGCTGCTCTTGTCGGCTCGCATCCCGCATCACCCCGCATGCGCGCGCAGCCAATCCAGGATCGGCGGATAGACGAACTCGCAGCTGATCGGCGCGATGCCGAACTCGCTGTGGCTGAGCGAACTGAACAACAGGAATTGCTTGTCCGCCGCACCGCACGCGCTGGAAAAACACTTCTTTCGTTATTGTCGCGTTGGCGATGCGGTCGCGCCCGCCGACGATGCACAACAGCGGTAGCCCGATCCGTTCGTATTGGTCCGAGTAAACGACATCGGGCGATCCGCTATCGCTGACGAATGCGCTCGACCGCACGCATTTACCGAACTGGCGCAGCACGCCGGCCTGTAGCCCGTCCATCGTCATCCGCTTGGCGTGATAGACCAAGCAATGCGTC
>CAWFZD010000063.1:0-3032 GCA_963820145.1 uncultured Alphaproteobacteria bacterium | reverse complement strand
GAAAACGCCGAGAAACAAACCCGCGGCTCCGCCAAATACGTTGCCGACATGATGGATTTCTTCGGCAAAGAGGGCAACCGCTTCAGGCTCTTTGACCAGAACGCCGACGGACAAGCGCGAAAAGTGGTCGGGCAAGAAGCCGTGCAGAACCAGATTTACCGCGCGCTTAGAACCTTTACCCGGCAAGGAATCAACAACAAGCTCGTGCTCCTGCACGGACCGAACGGCAGCGCGAAGACTTCGACCATCCATGCGCTCATGAGTGGAATGGAGCGCTATTCGAACGAATCCGAGGGCGCGCTCTACACGGTGAACTGGGTATTTCCCGTCGAGCGCTATACCAAAGGCGGTATCGGCATCAATCAATACCGCGGGTTCCGCCCAAGGCGGTCGCGACAAGCTCTTGAACTACGCGAAGCTTCATGATGATGAAATCGCGGCGCGCATCCCCTGCGATCTCAAAGACCACCCGATCCTGATGATTCCGCGCAGCCACCGAAAAAAGTTTCTCTCGGAACTGATTGGTGAGAAAAAAGCCGAAGCGCTTTGGAAATCCCTGCCGAATTACATCGCCAACGGCGATCTCTGCCACCGCTGCCGCCAGATCTTCGATGCTCTTTTGACCGGCAATAACGGCGACTTCCAAAAAGTCATGGCCCATGTTCAGGTCGAACGATTTTATTTTGCCCGACGTTATCGTCATGGACTCGTCACGCATCGAGCCGCAAATGCACGTCGATGCGCAATACCACCAGCTGACCTACAACCGCAGCATGGGCGCGCTTCCGGCATCGCTTCAGGCCATCAACTTGTTCGCGCTCTCAGGCGATCTCATCGAGGGCAATCGCGGCATCATCGAGTTTTCCGACCTTCTCAAACGCCCGGTCGATACGTTTAAGTACCTGCTTACCGCGTGCGAGACCGGCTCCGTCAACGTCGGATCGAGCATCGCCTATCTCGATGCCGTGATGTTGGGCTCGACGAACGAGATCCAGCTCGACGCCTTCAAGGAATTCCCCGATTTCATCAGCTTCAAAGCGCGCATCGAACTGATCCGCGTTCCCTATCTCCTATCGGTCAGCGCCGAAGAACAGATCTACGCTTCACATCTCGACCAATTCGCGGGAGAAAAACACATCGCCCCTCACGTGGCATGGACGGTCGCGCTTTGGGCCGTGCTGTACGCGACTGAAAAAGCCTAACAGCATCAATTACGCACCGAATGTCAGCACCCTGGTCGCTAATCTCACGCCACTCGAAAAAGCGCGACTTTACGACACCGAAGAGGTGCCCGCATCGCTTTCGGCGGAGGATCGAAAGCTGCTGCGCTCCTCGCTGAACAACATCGCCGAAGAGTACAATAACGTCCCCTACTACGAAGGCCGGATGGGCGCGTCCGCGCGCGAAATGAAATCGATTCTCTTCGAAGCCGCCCAAAACCCGGAATTCCCGTGCCTGTCGCCGCTTGCCGTGCTCCGCGAGCTCGACTCGTTCGTCAAACGCGTCACCGAATACGAATTCCTCAAGCAAGATGTCAAAGACGGCTACCACGACGCGCACGAATTCATCACCACCACTCGCAACGAGTATCTCAACAAGATCGACAGCGAAGTCCGCGACTCAATCGGCCTTTACGACTCCAATCAATGGGAAGAGTTCTTACGCAAATACGTTCAGCAGATCTCGCATCGCGCTTCGCAAGGAAAAGGTGAAGAACCCGATCACGGGCAAACTGGAAGATCTCGACTTCGCCCTCATCGACGAGCTCGAACGCATCGTCGAAGCCCCACAGGACAGCTCCGCCAAAGAAGCATTCCGACAAGGGGTCATCTCGCAGATCGGCGCCTGGTCGCTCGATCACCCGCGCGAAACCGTGGTTTATGCGAAAGTTTTCCCGAGTTCTGGCGAAAACTGGAAAAGCATTACTTCGAGTCGCAAAAAGCGCTGCTGACGAAAATGCACAATGCGCTGGCCCAGTACGACCCCTCGGATCCGGACCGCGGGGGCAACGACGAAGGCCTACAGCTCGCCCGCCTTACCATCAAGAATATGATCGCCAAGCGTGGCTACTGCGAACACTGCGCGAAAGAAGTCATCACGTTTTTGATGCGGGCCCGTTATTAGGGACCCTTAAATCTTAAGCTCGTTCAATTTTTTCCAAAAACCTGGGCTCAACGAATCCTGCCCGAAAAGATAGACTTCTTCTTCGTGGTCGCCGCCCCTGGGAGATTGCTTACGGGCATGAAGCTCGGAAGGAAGCGTCCCTCTTCCACCGTATTCTTCGAGCCAATGCTTGCGCACGAGCAATGAATTGCTGATCAGCGTGCGCTGAGGCGCGGCTTCGGCCTTCACCGCCGGGGCGCGATTGCTTTTCACGGCATACTCATACGAGCTCATCACGCTGAACTCTGAATCGTTTTTAGACGAGAGCCATTGCAAAGTCTGATAGCCCAACATACGCGTGTAACCGTACTTTTTTCGGCCCGGCTCGCGGCCGTGAAAATCATATCGAGATCGCCCTGAAAGAATTTTTCCTCGATCACGTTCAAATCGAACGCGTCGAGATCGAGCATCTGGACCGCCGTCTCGGTCAAAATATGATGGCCAAAACGAAGTGCCACCGGGACAAGCCCTTCGAGCGTGCCGATGTGAATGAGCTTGGGCTCAGTCCCTTCGAGCAATTTCAAAACCTGGCCATTCAGGCTTCGCGCTGATTTGAGGTAGGCCTCGGCAATTTGGTGCGCCAGAGGCGTCCATGCCGCCTTTCGGCGCGAGGAGCGATCCAGCAAAACTGACTCGAACTCCGCCTCAAGCCGGTGCAAAATACGGGAAAGCTGGGGCTGACTCAGGCCGATATTCTGGGCGGCGCCCGAAAGATTCCGATAAACCACCGCTCTTAAAAGCACCGACAACTCCCAGGACAGATCCTCTAACGACAAACGCTCCATGAACTGCCTCCATACATATGATGCATATTAACATGCATCATATGTATATGTACAAATAAGTAAGACGGGCGTAGCTCCGCGTCA
>CAWFZD010000062.1:0-5397 GCA_963820145.1 uncultured Alphaproteobacteria bacterium | reverse complement strand
CTTTCTGCCACTTCGTTCGGTTATTATTACTAGACAGACGTATTGCTTACTCAAGCGTCTTGGAAATTTACGTCGTGGGGCCCGCTCGAGACGAAGACATTATCGACACAGCTCCAGATCCTCGATCCGAAAAATCGATACGAACGTCGATTTTGACATACGCGTTGCCGCATCAAACGGGGGATTTTCGCGTGTTTCCAATGCGCGCGGAAATCGTATCGCCGATCGGACCGCGGAGTTCCGGCGCGGACCTAAAAGTTTTTCCCATTGTTTCAAAACAGGGGACGGTCCTTCAAAGAAGTATGATGAAGTCCGAACGATTGTTCTCAATACAGGAAGCGGCCGTGAGTATTTGGGCATTGCCAAAGCTGGAAACTCCCAGTCGCTTGATCTTTTAGTCGCCAACGTGGCCGGGAATATGGAGCTGCAAGGAACGCTGACCCGGGATAATGTGACCACCAGTATCTCCTCGCTTCAGAAAATCCTTGAACCAGGCTCCAGTCAGCCGATTTATGCCCTCATCGAGAGTCAACCCCCAATGAGATTCAGTCAGGTGGGACAGAGTCAAATCACTTGGCTTGACTCGGAAATGCAGCCGCTGAGTGCTCGTCCGGTACAAGTCATCCCGAGCAACATCACGTTCCTTTCCGATGATTTTCAATGGCAACTCTACAATGGAGAGCTTGCGCCCACTTGGTACGGCATGGGCGTCGTACCGCCCGGCCAGGCAGCGCCTTACGATCCATGGAACCCAAATGCCAATCGTCCCGCGTTTCACATGTACATCCTGGCCCAAGACGGAATGCACAGCGTGGAATTGCCCGCGGCTTACCCGCAAATGGTGTCCCTCGTCGCCCAATCCCCTTCGCAAAGCAAACGAGGAGCGGTGGCGGCCATTCTCGCAAGTGGAAACGATTATGCTCTCACCTATGCCACCGCCGAGCTCATGAGCGGCACTTGGCAAAATATGACGGCACTTCAGTTGCCGGTCTTTCATAACATCCAGGGTATCGTCCCAAGCGCGGTCAATTCATTGGACCCGCAAACGCCCTTTGGCGGAAGCGTCTTCTCAGGCTTCGTCGGCTCGGACGTAGGCCCGGGAGGAAGCCGCCGCTCAACCGTGGTTACGACCTCGGGCGCATCCGACACGCTCGCAGCGCCGATTCGAAACTTTGATTCGGTTACTGACATCAGCGGTACCTTTATCGGCTCCAAGCGCCGCGCGCAGTTCAGTTTGACCAAATACGAGATTCAGCTGAAAGACCAGGCGACCCCAAAGACCTCCCCGAAGGTTGCCCCAAAGGTTGCCCCAAAGGTTGCAATGATTAATCAGGAGCGGTTTAGCTTCATGCCGGACATCCTCTCGATCAAATCCTTCTTTCCGTTACTGATCGAAGACCGAGAACTGACTCAAGTGAGTGGAGAAACGCAGGGTGCCGGCTTTGTTCACGCCCGGAGACTTTATTTTCTCTAAAGATACGCAAGTGATCGCCCCTCAATACGATTCATCAGGGAATCTCGCCGCGCTTTCAAGGCCGGCTAAATTTCACCTCGAGTCGCAACCCGGCTGCACGGCCTTGCCCACCGCTAAAGCGGCCGATGAGCAGGGGCCTGCAGAGCTTGTTTTCTTTTTGTGGGGATCACTTTGTCAGCATGCCTCTGAGCTACTAGACCGGATCTCAACGAAAAGCGCGGCCAAGCCTGAAAAAAGTATCTGCCAATCGAACGACATGCCGGGGCCAAAACGGCTCAAAGAAGTTTTGTCCGAAAAAATAATTTCAATTAAATCAGCTAGATCCATGCCTCTTCAGCTGGCACGCGAGTTGCTGTTGGGTCAAAACGTTGACAGGAGATTTTCAGTTTAAACAAAAAAGGGGCAAGTCTTGTTATGAAGATGAATTCGATCCTAGGAATTGGCAGCATGGCCGCCACAATGGCTCTCGCGTTTTCCAGCTGTACCGGCGGCGGAGGCATCAGTGGTTTTCCTGAAGTAGCCTGGTATAACGTGTATGGACAGTACTGCTTTACGAGTCAATCTCCCGGTCCGGGCTGCGACTTCTACCAAAACGGCGCCAAGGTTATGTATAACCAAGATCCAAACGTTGCTCCACTTGCCTATGGCACCTGGACTTATACCGACGTCTATGGCAACCCAGCTACTTTTACCGGTTATGCTTACGCTACCAGCGATGGCGTGCTCTATGACCAAAATGGATATGCCATCAACTCCGTGAATGAACACGGACGTGACTCCGCCACAAATGCGGCCGCTGCTCAAAAGCTCGCGATCAACAGCGCAGCTCAAGGTTTACAAGCCAAATACGGCTTAAGTGCCGAAGTTTCCCAAAATGTCGCGACCTCTTTGAATGATTGGGCCGTGATGGGTAAGACCCGTAAACGCACTGACCAAGATTTGGCTGAATTCTCCAAGCGCGTCACCGGTCTTGATATTTCTGAAGTGAACGCCGCGCTCACCGCATCGGCAAAGGGCGATAACACCGCTGCTGACCAAGCAATCGCCAAGGCCGCCGCGAACTGGTCCACCAACCCGGACACGATGAAGAAGATCATCAGCGACTGGTACGGAAAACAGACCCAAGCCAACTAAATGCATTAGTCATTAAGCGATATAAGGGCCATGAAGCGCGGCTAGTCCGACTTCGTGGCCTTATTTTTGTAATTATCGGAGACTTCTCAAGTCTAGCGTCGTGACAGCAACAAGGGTTTTCGTGTAACGTCCTGAGTGATGTGCTACTCGGCGCTGGTGACAGAATTGAAAAAATATAAACTGCGTTTCAAGGCGCGAATCGATCTTTCGTTGCTGAGCGACTATTACCGCCACTCGCTTTCTGGAGAGGACTCCTTTCAGTTCAAGGTCACAAAGGCATTCGAATCGAACTTTACCCATCCCGAGTGCGCGGACGAACGAAAAATCAAAGAATTGATCGATACAAGCATCACGAAACGGATCGCCGATGCGCAGCAAGAGCTCTTCGCTTATAAAAAGCGCCTAGCGGATGCCGAAAGAAAACTTGCCGAGAAAATTACCAAGACTGCCGAAAAAGAAAAAGCCGTCTGCGAGCGCCAGGTGGATCGAATCAAAACGCGGCTCGACCGCGCTCAGGCAAAAGACCTCACTGAGAGCGACGAGCGGATTTACGCGAAGCACTTCACGCCAATCATCGTGGGCGGCGAAAATGGGGAGCGCGTCGTTCGCCTGGCTCGCTACTTGATTCGGCCCGCAGGCCAACATCCAGACTTCGATTCGAAATATCCGGGATGCTACAACGCCCGACTCGACAATCTGGATGGATTTCCATGGAAGCTTGAGTTCGGGAAGAATCACGCCATCGTCGTCATCAAAAAATTTTTTGAGAACGTCCATCGCAACGTCTACGAGCACCGTAAACTGAAGCCGAATGAGAAGCCTGAGAACATGGTAGTCGCCTTCGAGCCGCAAGGATTTGAGTACATTTTTGTTCCCTGCTTATACGACGCGTGGACTGACAAACAAGGCAACGCATTTCATAGCTTTGCCCTCATTACCGATGCGCCTCCGAAAGAAATTGCGGCGGCTGGACATAACCGTTGCCCTATTTTTCTCAGAGAAAGTGCAATTGACTCCTGGCTGTTTCCGAAAGGCCTATCAAAGGTAGAACTCCACGCGATCTTACAGCAGCGAGAACACCCCTTCTACCAGCACCATGTAGCAGCAGCTTAAACGCGAGCACTCACTCCATAAGAAAGCCGGCCGAGCGCGGTAGCGCCCAGCCGGCTAAATACATTTGCTATATGAAATATAGATGAATCAAAAAATCACGGATAGCCTGCCCAAATAAAGCAGCTTCCACGAAGCTTCTCAAAGCCTTCGGACGATTGGAATTCAAGCGTGGAAGGGCTGTAATGACCGCCACCTTGCCCTACTGATGTGCTATGAAGTTCGCCGCGCGGAAGAGTGATGGCTGGCGTCGGCCCTTCTTGGCCCTGAATGCGAGTGCCGAGCCCCTCAGTATAGCGGTACGCGCTGTTGTTGAACAGCACCTTTCCGTCGCAGCTGAGTTCAAGTGTTGGGTTATTCGGCGACTCTGAGTTATCCTCGACTTCTCCGCCATCCAACGTGACAGCTTTCACGAAAGTAGAGGAGACCGTGCAAGACTTCTCGTGATTTCCGTCATGGTCACCGCACTCATAGTTACACAGCAAATTAAAACAGACATCCTTTGTGGGCGGTTTACAGTTTGGACCCTGGCAATCATCGTCGGCTCTTGCGGCCGTCGCTCCTAAAGTCAACGCGAGCACTCCTAAAAAGATCATTTTTTTCATCGCATATCTCCTGACATAAGTAAGTGGTTCAAAGATTTAAAACTGAACTCGGAATCGAGTTGTGAGCGAACGATCTGCAATCACCAAGCCTACCTACGACGGTACACCGTTTGCACTGGCTCGTGGCCGCTTCGTCGATGATGCGTCGATTCAGCTCACGTGATCATATGAGCGCGGCAAAATTTTAAGGAGAGTTTGAACCATGACCACCCGTTTTTTGAAGCTATTACTTTTTATTTCACTTCTCGCACTGGACTCATCATGCAGCTCGCGGAATGAGGCAGCAAAGTTAATCACCCCTACGCTAAGTCAACCTTCGCGCTCCCAGCCAGATGCGAAGAAAATCGGCTCTTGGGCGCTACAGTTTGTCGCCCAGGTTCTTGCGCGCCAGAGGCCGCTCTATCCAGCTGCCGCGGAGCCTATGGTTTTCGCGTTAAAAGTGATGGATTTTACCGAGTCGGACCCGGACCGAAAGGGGAGCAGATTACCGGAAGACTCGCTGACAAGGATCTCAACAGAATGAAGAGTGCTCTGGGCAATATGAGCGACATCCCCGCCAACGGGGCCGAGACATGCGACGCACCGAAGACGGAATTGGCCGACACGGAACAAGAGGAAAGCGAGACGTTTGTGCTCGAGTCCTCGGGGATTGCACGGTGTCGTGCAATCCGAGGCTGAGGCAGGAATTCGAGCACCTGGTGTCGCGCTATTATCCCGAGAACTTTCCGAATCCTTGCGTTGACGCGAACGCGGAACTCGAAAAATTTTATGACCGGGTTCTTACCTGCTCAAGTGACGAGGACTGCGCTTACCTTGGAAACGATTTTCTACCGATTACCTCCAGAACAAGTCAGAAAGCGCAGCTCGTAACGGACGATTGTTCCTATGTTTCGCCGCTACTCGCGGACAAACGCCTTCCAGGCGGTAGCCCTGCAACGTGACCTCATTCTCAAAAGAGAATGGTTCGAGGCTTCGTGCGGCACAGAAGAAGAACCACGTTTTCTGCGCAGAAACGACGAGTTGGACGCCGACCTCCGTTCATCCTGCCTGCGTCGATCACCGGTGTCAGCCGAC
>CAWFZD010000061.1:0-5092 GCA_963820145.1 uncultured Alphaproteobacteria bacterium | reverse complement strand
AACGTTTTTCGATCGAAGGCGGCGAGGCCACGATTCCCGCTCTGGATTGCATGATCGAAAGCGGCGCCGAGCTCGGTGCCAAGGAATTCGTTCTAGGCATGGCCCATCGCGGGCGCCTGAATGTTCTCGCTAACGTCATGGGCAAAAAGCCTGAGTACATTTTCACCGAGTTCGAGGGCGCTTACCAAGCCGACACTTCGCTCGGCGATGGCGACGTGAAATATCACATGGGCTATTCGGCCGACGTGAAAACGCGTAACGGAAAAACCGTTCACCTCTCTTTGAGCTTTAATCCCAGCCATTTGGAATTCGTTAATCCGGTAAGCGAAGGGGTGGCTCGCGCGAAGCAGGATTTTCTGGGTGATCGCGACCGCTCGCAAGTCGTGCCGATCACCATTCACGGCGACGCGGCTTTCGCCGGCCAAGGCGTCTGCTATGAAACGCTCCAGATGTCGCAACTTGCTGGCTTCCGCACGGGCGGCACGCTTCATATCGTCATCAATAACCAGATCGGCTTCACGACGTCGCCAATGACTCGCGCTCGACGACGTACTGCCACCGACATGGCGAAAATGCTGGAGACTCCGATTTTCCATGTCAATGCCGACGATCCCGAGGCGGTCTGGTACATCGCGAAGCTTTGCACCGAATACCGTCAGAAGTTCAAAAAGGACGTTTTCATCGATCTGATTTGTTACCGTAAACACGGTCATAATGAAGGCGACGAGCCTTCCTACACGCAGCCTCTCGTTTACAAAACGATCAAGGAGCATGCTTCGACCCGCGACATCTATGCAAAGAAATTGATCGCGACCGGCGTGGTCACGGAAACTGAAAGCGCAGGAAATGATCGACACGCTGATGCGCGGGCTTTACTGAAGCGCAGGCGCGGACGCGAGCCAATCCGCCAAAGCCGTTTGTCTCGACTTTTGAAAGCCGCTGGAAAAATCTGCGCCGAGCGTCGGACGAGGACCTTTTCAAACCCGTCAAGACCATGGTCGACGACAAGACTTTGCTCGAAGTCGCGCAAAAAATTAACGTCACGCCAAATCGGTTTCACGATCCATCCGAAGCTCAAAAGCCAGAAACTTCTCGAAAACCGCCTCAAAGCGGTTCAAGACGGCAAGGGTATCGACTGGGGCAACGGCGAAGCCCTGGCTTATGGCACGCTCCTGCTCGAAGAACACGGCGTGCGCCTCACGGGGCAGGACGCCGAGCGCGGAACATTCACGCACCGTCACTCGGTTTTGAATGATTTCGAAACAGGCGAAGCTTACATTCCGCTGAACCATATCCGCGAAGGCCAGGCAAAATACGCAAGTGTATAACAGCCTCCTTTCGGAAACGGCGGCCCTGGGCTTCGAATTCGGCTATTCGCTTTCGGATCCGAAATCACTTGTTATTTGGGAAGCCCAGTTCGGCGACTTCGCGAACGGCGCGCAAGTGATTATTGACCAGTTCATCTCGACCTCGGAATCCAAGTGGCAGCGCATGAGCGGCCTGACCCTCTTGCTCCCGCATGGTTTCGAGGGCCAAGGACCGGAACACTCGAGCGCAAGGCTTGAGCGTTTTCTGCAGCTTTGCGGAAAACAAAACTTGTTCGTCTGCAATCTAACGACGCCGGCGCAAATTTTCCACGCTTTGCGCCGCCAGGTGATTCGTGATTTCAGAAAACCGCTGATCGTCATGTCGCCTAAGAGCCTGCTCCGCCATCCAATGGCGGTTTCAACGATCGATGAATTCACCCAAAAGGGATTTCAGGAAGTGCTCGACGATCCGACCGCTATGGCAAACGCCGCGAAAATCAAGCGCGTGTTGCTCTGCACTGGCAAAGTTTATTACGACTTGCTAGCGGCACGAAAACGCGACGATGTCGCGATCGTGCGCATTGAGCAGATTCATCCATGGCCCGGTGTCCAGCTCGTCAATATTCTCGGCAAATACAAGTCCGCGCAGGAAATCGTCTGGGTTCAAGAGGAACCGAGAAATATGGGCGCTTGGCCGTTCGTCTTCAATATGTGGATGGGTGGCTTCGATCAGTTTGTGGATCGAGCCGGAGGCAGGCCGATCCGATACGTGGGACGCGAAATTTCCGCTTCACCCGCCGTCGGATCCGAAAAGATACATCATAAAGAGCAAGAAGCGCTCGTCGAGAGGAGCTTTCAATGAAACACAACGTCGTTGCCCCAAGCGTGGGAGAGTCCATTACGGAAGTCAGTATCTTGAAATGGGCCAAAGAAAACGGCCAGCAGGTCAAAAATGGCGATTTGCTCCTTGAAATCGAATCGGATAAAGCGACGGTTGAGATCGTCGCCGAATTCAACGGCGCCCTCACGATTTTGAAACCGGCTGGTGAGCGAATTCCCGTCGGTGAAGTGATTGCCGTGATCGACGATGCGGTTCAGGGAAATGCCGGCGCTTGCTCCCGCGAAGGCCGGCGCCTGCCCCGGCAGCGGCACCCAAGCCCGCGCCGGCAGCCGCATCGGCCCCTGCGCCGGTGATGGGACCCGCGGCTCGCAAAGCACTGACTGAAAGCGGTCTTTCAGCCGATCAAATTCAAGCCACCGGCCCGCAAGGGCGAATCACCAAGGGTGACGTTCTGTCCGCAGGCAGCCACGCCGGCGGCGCGCGCGAGCGCCGCTCCCGCGCAAGTGGCCCCAGCTCCAGCAGCCCTTCGTCCCGGTGATCGTCGAGTAACGATGACCAATTTGCGGGCACGTATTGCCGAACGCCTCGTGCAAGCCCAGCACACGGCCGCGATCCTGACGACCTTCAACGAAGCCGACATGAGCGCTGTTATGAAGCTGCGCAGTCAACATAAAGACGCCTTCAAAGCCAAGCACGGAGTAGCTCTCGGTTTTATGTCGTTTTTCACGCGCGCCTGCGTGGAGGCGTTGAAAGTCATTCCTGAAGTCAACGCATCGATCGATGGGCGCGACGTGATCTATCACGACTACATCGACATGGGCATCGCGGTCGGCTCGGAACGCGGGCTAGTGGTACCGGTTGTGCGTGAAGCTCAAGGCATGGGTTTTGTCGAAATTGAGAAGAAAATCGCCGAACTCGCCCTGAAGGCTCGCGACGGCAAGCTTTCGATCGCCGATATGTCCGGCGGGACCTTCACGATCTCGAACGGCGGCGTCTACGGTTCGCTTCTTTCAACCCCGATTTTGAATCCTCCGCAGAGCGGTATCTTGGGCATGCATAAGATCCAAGAGCGTCCGGTCGCAGTTGATGGGAAAATCGAAATTCGCCCGATGATGTATCTCGCTCTTTCCTACGATCACCGATTGATCGACGGAAAAGGCGCGGTCACTTTCTTGATCACGGTCAAAGACTTCATCGAGCATCCGGAAAAACTGAACCTCCAATACTAGTTAAGGAGCCTGCAATGGCAGCAGAACAATTTGATTTGATCGTCGTTGGCAGCGGACCGGCAGGTTACACAGGCGCGATTCGCGCCTCCCAGCTCGGGATGAAAGTGGCCTGCGTCGAAAAGGATAAGACCTACGGCGGTACTTGCCTGAATGTTGGCTGCATTCCCTCAAAAGCGCTGCTAGAATCGAGCGAGCACTTTCTTCAAGCGAAAACGAAGTTCGCCAAGCATGGCATTGTGTTGAGTGGGATTCAGCTCGATCTTCCTTCGATGATGAAGCGCAAAGAAGGGGTCGTTCGCCAGCTCACTACCGGCATCGCGGGCCTTTTTAAGAAAAACAAAATTGAAGGCATCATGGGTCTCGGTGCCTTCAAAGGTCGTGTGGGCGATCAGATTCAGATGGAAGTCGATCATGCCGGCGCCAAACGCTTGATTCAAGCGCCGAAAGTCATGATCGCAACCGGCAGTACGCCCGCGCAGCTTCCGTTTCTGCCCTTCGACGGCGACCGTGTCGTCAGTTCGACCGAAGCGCTCTCTTTTCCGGAAGTGCCGAAACATTTGGTAGTCGTCGGTGGAGGCGTCATCGGTCTTGAGCTCGGTTCCGTCTGGGCGCGCTCTAGGCGCCCGGGTAACCGTAATCGAGTTCGCCGATCGCATTCTGCTCGGTCGTCGATCAGCAGATCGGCAAAGAGCTTTACAAGTCCCTTCAAAAGCAGGGCATGGAATTCCGTCTTGCGACCAAGTGCCAGGGGGCAACCCGCCAGGGCAATACGATGGTCGTTCAGACTCGAAGAGATCGCGACCGGGACAAAATCACAAATTGAGTGCGATCGCGTCCTCGTTGCCACCGGCCGCAAGCCCAATACCCAAGGATTGGGCCTCGATGCGATCGGTCTTGCGACCGACAAATTGGGTCGAATCGAAATTGATTCGCACTTCCAAACCAAAGTTCCAGGCGTCTATGCGGTTGGCGATGTGGTTGCGGGTCCGATGCTTGCACATAAGGCCGAAGAGGAGGCCGTTGCGGCTGTCGAAATCATGGCCGGCCAAGCGGGACACGTGAATTACGATGCAATCCCGAATGTCATCTACACCTGGCCGGAGCTCGCATCAGTCGGCATGACCGAAGAAGAAGTGAAAGCCAAAGGCATCGCTTATAAAGTCGGAACGTTTCCGTTCATGGCAAATGGCCGCGCGAAATCGATGGAAGAGACTGAAGGTCTCGCTAAGATCATCGCCGATTCGAATACCGATCGAGTTTTAGGAGTTCATATCGTAGGACCGCGCGCAAGCGACATGATTCCGGAAGCGGTCACCACGATGGAATTCGGCGGCAGCGCTGAAGACATCGCCCGTACCTGCCACGCACATCCGACCCTTTCGGAAGTGTTGAAACAGGCCGCGCTCGGTGTCGACAAGCGCACGATCGAGATGTAATGTCGAATATCTGCATTGTTCGAAAACCCTATGATGGAAGCGAGCTCGGGCGCATTCCCTTTGAGTCCGATGACGAAATTCGCGATGCGCTTACTCAGGCCGTCAAAGCGTTTGAGAAGTGGAGGCACTCGAGTTCTCACGAACGTTCACAGCTTCTTCTTTCCGTAGCAGCTCGCCTCGAATCGCGTCGGCAAGAATTTGCGATGCTCATTCGCGACGAAGCCGGCAAGCCTATCGCGCTCGCGGAAGCCGAAGTATTGCGCGCGCTAGCAATACATC
>CAWFZD010000060.1:0-13115 GCA_963820145.1 uncultured Alphaproteobacteria bacterium | reverse complement strand
TGCTGGCCGTCGATGATGAGGAAGGCGCCCGCCGTCTGGCGAAAGCGGATGAGTTGGCAGGCGCGGTCGTAATGTAACTGCGCGCGCGGCTGCGCGGAGAGGATCACCGCGCTCGGCGTGGTGCCGAAGCCGTTGTCGAGATAGGCGGCGATCTCCTTCGCGCGGCGCCTGTCGAGCCGGCGCTGGAAGCCGTCGATGGGATTCTCGGCCCGCGTATCCACCGTGCAGGTGGCGGCGAGCAGATCGCTCGACATCACGAAAGAATAAAAGCGGTGCCGCCCTTGCGTCACCAGCAGCGCCGCGTCGGTGACGATCTTGCCGTCGTTCTGCGGTTCGGGCGCTTCTGCGGCGAACTCCTCGGTCTCGGCCGGGGCGGGGGCTTTCGCTTCCTCGGGAGTGGCGGCGGGCGCATAATCGCCATCGCCGACGATCATCGGCGGCGCGAGGGAATCCTGGTCTGAGGCGAGATCATCGGTCATGCGTCTAGCCTTGGCTGAGTCTGCGCTCGCGGGGCGGTTTGCCCCTCGCGATCGGCAACACGACGATTCGACGCTACGAGCGTGAAAAGTATATCCAGATATAACCTAGCGCAAGCAACAAACGCCGCGCCGAAAAGCTTGGGCATAGGTCCCGCGATGAAGACGCTTGAAGCAATAGACGATTCGATTTGGCTCGCCGAAGGCGAGATCGTCGATTTTTATAGCTTTGCCTATCCGACGCGGGCTCTGATCCTGCGCTTGTCGGACGGCGGCTTGTGGATATGGTCGCCGGTCAAACTCAGCCAGGCGCTACGACAGGAAGTCGATCGGCTGGGCCCGGTCGCGCATCTCGTCAGCCCCAACAAGCTGCATCATCTCTATCTTGCCGAGTGGAGCGCCGTTTACCCTGACGCCAAGCTTTGGGGGCCCGCCTCGACGGTTTCCCGCCATCCCGAGCTCTCGTTTTGCGCGCCGCTCGAGAGCGAGCCTCCGCAAGACTGGCGCGGCGACATCGATCAGGCGTGGTTTCGCGGCTCGCCGCTGCTCGATGAGATCATATTCTTTCATCGCGCGTCAAAGACCGTCATCGTCGCCGATCTGATCCAGGCTCTCGGCGACGATTTCCTGCGGGCGCAGTGGCGCTGGTGGCAGCGGCCGCTCGCAAGGCTCGACGGCATAGGCGCGTCGAAGCCCGGTGCGCCGCGCGAATGGCGGCTGTCCTTCTTCGACCGCGCGCCGGCGCGCGCCGCTTGCGCCAAGATGTTCGCCTGGGACTGCGAGCGCGTCGTGATGGCGCATGGCGAATGGCGGCGCTCGGGCGGCGCCGCGTTCCTTCGGCGGTCCTTCGCGTGGGTCGGCGCTTAAACCTTCCCGTTCACCCCGGCGCTCGAAAACGTCGCCATGTCGCGGTGGCAGGCGAGCGCGGCTTTCATCAGGCCCATCGCCAGCGCCGCGCCGGAGCCTTCGCCGAGCCGCATGTCGAGATCGAGCAAGGGACGTTTGCCCAATCGCGCCAGCACCTCGCGATGCGCGCCTTCCGCGCTGACATGGCCGGCGATGCAATGCGCGACGGCGTCTTCATCCAGCGCATGCAGCAGCGCCGCCGCGGCGCAGGCGACATAGCCGTCGAGCACGACCGGCACGCGGGCGCGTCGCGCGGCGAGAACGGCGCCTATCATGGCGGCGATCTCGCGCCCGCCGAGGCGCCGCAGGATTTCGAGCGGGTTTTTGAGATCCGGCGCATGATAGGCCAGCGCCGCGTCGATGACGGCGTTCTTGCGCGCGAGGCCTGCGTCGTCGAGGCCGGTTCCGCGCCCGGTCCAGCGCGCGGCGGGACCGCCGTAAAGCGCAGCATAGATCGCCGCCGCCGAGGTGGTGTTGCCGATGCCCATTTCGCCCGGCGCCAGAAGATCGACGCCGCCTTCCACCGCCTCCATGCCGTAAGCGAGCGTCGCCGCGGCTTCGCCTTCCTCCATCGCCGGCGCTTGCGTAAAGTCCCGCGTCGGGATGTCGAGCGCGAGTTCGAACACTTTCAACCCAAGGCCATGGGCCTTGCAGATTTGGTTGATCGCCGCGCCGCCGCTGGTGAAATTATCCAGCATCTGCTTCGTCACGCTCGCCGGAAAGGCCGAGACGCCTTGCGCCGCGACGCCGTGATTGCCGGCGAACACCGCGACCAGCGGATGCTCGATTACAGGTTGCGCGCGGCCCTGCCAGGCGGCCAGGAATTCGACGATCTCTTCCAGCCGCCCGAGCGCGCCGGGCGGCTTCGTCAGCTCGCCGTCGCGCCCGCGGACGGCGGCGACGCTCGCCTCGCAGGGTTTGGGCAGGTCCAGCAGCAGCAGGCGGATTTCTTCGAAAGGTCGGATGTGTTTGGTCATAGCGCGTTTGTTAGCATCCTCTTCTCGAAAGAACACGGCGAGCAAAACATCGAAGAGCCGCCGGCTCACTCCACCCGGTCCCCAATCAAAAACTGCATCGCGCGGTCGAGGCGGATATGCGGCAAGGGCAGGGGCTCGCGGTCGCGCCCGAGCTGCGCGATCGGCGGGCGGAATTTCAAGAAGCGATAATCGGCGTCCTCATCCGCCGTCGCCAGCGCGTCGCCGCGGAACACGTGACGCGGATCGGCGGGCAGTTCCCCGGGGAAGATCGCGCCTTCCTGCACGCCGTCGAATACCTTGGCGCCGATGTGCTGCCCTTCGATCGGAACGCCGACGATGGCCTCGATGCTTTCGCCTTCGAGCCTGATCACCCGCTCGCGCGTCGCGCGCACGGCGGCGAGCGCAATGACGTCGATCTTGGCGCCGACGCCTTCCGCCCGTTTGATCGCGCGCGAAGTGAGATGGCGCAGCACGCCTTCCAGCCGATCGTGACTGGTGTGATGCAGGTGATCGGCTTTGGTCGCGGCGAACAGGATCTTGTCGATCTTGGGCTTGAAGATCGAGTTCAAGATATTCGAGCGGCCGGTGCGAAACGCGGTGAGCACGTCGGCGAGCGCCGTCTCGAGATCGCGCACCGCCGCGGGGCCGGAGTTGAGCGCGGAAAGCGCGTCGACGAGCACGATCTGGCGGTCGAGCCGCGCGAAATGATCGCGAAAGAAAGGTTTGACGATCTGCGACTTATAGGCCTCGTAGCGCCGCTCCATCTCGCTCGCGAAGCTCTTGTCGGGATAGTCGGCGCCCTCGTCGACTGCGAGCGGCGCGAAGGTCAGCATCGGCGATCCTTCCTTGTCGCCCGGCATCAGGAAGCGCCCAGGCGGCAGGGTCGAGAGCGCGAAGCGCTCGGTGCGGGCGACGCGCAGATATTGCGTGAACAGCGCCGCGAGTTTTTGCGCGACCGGCTCGGCGAGCCGCGACTTGGGGTCGATCTGCGCGTTGTAGCCGCGCCAGTCGGCGGCGATCGAAGCGCGCGCGCTGGCGCTCGCGGCCTCCAGCGTCTCGCGCGACCATTGCGCATAGCTTTTGCTGAGCAAGGGCAGATCGAGCAGCCATTCGCCGGGATAATCGACGATGTCGATGTCGAGCGTCGCTGGCCCAGCGCGCGTCAGCAGCGAGGAACTCTTGCGCCGATACTCGACCCTGACGCGCAGCTCCGAGATGAGCCGCGTCGAGTTCGGGCCAGTGGCGGTCGAGCCCGGTCAGCGCCGCGAGATGCTCCTCATAGTGGAAGCGCGGCACGCCATAATCCGGCTGCGGATCGAGATGCGCGCCGTCGAGCCGGTTCTCCGCGACCAGCCGGAACAGCGGCAATTGCGTCTGACGCTGCTCCGCCGCGGCGAGGGCGCGCGTCAGATGATGCACCAGGCCCGTGATGAACACCGTCTTGCCGGAGCGCGACAGCCCGGTCACGCCGAGCCGCAGGCGCGCGCCGGAGAGGTAATCCTTGAGGCTTTCCGCGGCGACGCGGGTCTCGAACAGGAGATCGGAAAATTGCGACACGGGGTAGGCCTCGGAGATCGGTGAGGCTCATGTAACCCCCGCCGCGCGATTTTGGTAGCCGCGTTTCGCGGCTTCTCCTCCGGGTCAGGCGTTCGCCTCTTCGTCGCAGCGTTCTTTCTCGCCCCTGCGGATCGCAAAGGACAGGATGAGGCTGAACGCCGCCGCAGACAGGCACCAGACCGAATACCAGGCCGCTCGATGCTGCGCGAGCGAATAGACGAAGCTGATCAAAACGGCGACCCCGAACAGCCGCAGCGCCCTGTTGTCGAAGCAGAGCAGGGGGATGACCGTCAACGCCAGATAAAGCAGATCGACGATCATCGGCGGCCGTTCGAATTGCGGATCATAGGCCAGGGAGTGGTTCACGACGCTCAAGTCGATGCCGTCGGCCAAGGCGAGCTTGACCGACAGATAAAGCGCGAGGGCCGCACCGAGGTGATACATCCGCATCCACCAGCGCCGGCGGACCGGGTCGGTCTCGGCCAGCGTCGCCGCGAATGGCGTAAGCACCGGCCAGACCAAAAAGGCGATGAGCGTATAGATGTAGCGAAACGCCTCCCCGCCCTCGAAAGGATGCGCCAACGAATACCAGACCGCGCCCTCGGTGAGTTGATGGACTGAAAAGACCAGCGGGAAGACGGCGAAGCCCATCATTTTGCGGTCGTACCGCCAGGCTTTGCGCACGGTTGCGGCGCCGATGACTGCAAGTGAAATTCCCGCATTGAGGCTCGCCGCGAGCGAGTAGCACATGTTCGAGGTTCCAAATCGCGCGCCGCCAACAAATCTTAAAAAAGCCGGGGGGATCGTCAAGAGCGTTTCATTACGAGGTCGCGAACGCAAAAACCCGCGCCCTTGCCCAAAGCCTTGAGAAACCCTACATCCCGCTCCTACAGCGTTGCTAAGAGGAATGGATGGACGAGAACCAAGCGAGATGGCGCGCGACGACCATCGTCATGGTGAAGAAGGACGGCAGGACGGTGATCGCGGGCGACGGCCAGGTCAGTCTCGGTCAGACCATCATGAAGGGCAACGCGAAGAAGGTGCGCCGGCTCGGCAAAGGCGACGTGATCTCCGGCTTCGCCGGCGCCACCGCGGACGCCTTCACCCTCTTCGAGCGGCTCGAGAGCAAGCTCGAACAATATCCCGGACAATTGACCAGGGCCTGCGTCGAACTCGCCAAGGACTGGCGAACCGACCGCTTCCTGCGACGGCTCGAGGCGATGATGCTGGTCGCGGACAGGGACGTCGGTCTCGTCCTCACCGGCTCCGGCGACGTGTTGGAGCCCGAAGCGCAGGACGGCGGCGCCGTCGCGGCGATCGGCTCTGGCGGCAATTACGCGCTCGCCGCCGCTCGGGCCTTGCTCGACAGCCCGCATGACGCCGAAGCGATCGCCCGTCGCGCGATGAAAATCGCGGCCGAGATTTGCGTCTACACCAATGAGAACGTCGTCGTCGAAACGATTTGACCCGCCCGCCGCCTACAAGGAAAAACTGAAATGGCCGATTTCTCGCCGCGCGAGATCGTTTCCGAACTTGATCGCTTCATCGTAGGGCAGGCGGCGGCGAAGCGCGCGGTGGCGATCGCTTTGCGCAATCGCTGGCGTCGGCTGCGGCTCGAAGGGCAGATGCGCGAAGAGGTGCTGCCGAAGAACATTTTGATGATCGGCCCGACGGGCTGCGGCAAGACCGAGATCGCGCGGCGCCTCGCGCAACTCGCCGACGCGCCGTTTCTCAAGGTCGAGGCGACGAAGTTCACCGAGGTCGGCTATGTCGGCCGCGACGTCGAGCAGATCATTCGCGACCTCGTCGAAGTGGCGATCAGCCTCGTCAAGGAGCGCCGCCGCAAGGGCGTGCGCGCGCGCGCCGAACTCGCCGCAGAAGAGCGCGTGCTCGACGCGCTGGTCGGTCCGGCCGCTTCGCCCGCGACGCGCGAAACCTTCCGCAAAAGATTTCGCGCCGGCGAGATCGACGACAAGGAGATCGAAGTCGAGATCGCCTCGGCCGGCCCCACCGGCCCGGTGTTCGAAATGCCCAACATGCCGGGCAGCGTCACCGCCTTTTCGCTCGGCGACATTTTCGGCAAGGCGATGCAGGGACGCTCCAAAATGCGCCGTCTCGCCGTGAAGGACGCTCTCGCGCCCTTGATCGCGGAAGAAAGCGACAAGCTCATCGATCAGGAGGAGAGCGTGCGCGAAGCGCTGCACGACGTCGAAAACAACGGCATCGTCTTTCTCGACGAGCTCGACAAGATCTGCGCGCGCGAAGGTCGCGGCGGCGGCGATGTGTCGCGCGAGGGCGTGCAACGCGACCTGTTGCCGTTGATCGAGGGCACGACGGTCACGACGAAACATGGCTCGGTCAAGACCGATCACGTCCTGTTCATCGCGTCAGGCGCCTTTCATGTCGCCAAGCCTTCCGACCTCCTGCCGGAACTGCAGGGGCGCCTGCCGATCCGCGTCGAGCTTGCCTCGCTCAACGAAGAGGACTTCCGGCGCATCCTGACCGAGACCGAAGCCTGCCTGACCAAGCAATATTCGGCGCTGCTCGGCACCGAAGGCGTCACGCTGGAGTTTGCGCCCTCGGCGATCGCGGCGATCGCCAAGGTCGCGGTCGAGGTCAACGGCTCGGTCGAGAACATCGGCGCCCGCCGCCTGCAAACCGTCATGGAGCGGGTTCTCGACGATGTGAGCTTCACCGCGTCCGATCGTGAAGGCGAGAAGATCGTCATCGACGGCGATTTCGTGGAAAAGCACATTGGCGATCTCGCCAAGAACCGCGATTTGAGCAGATTTATCCTGTAGGGTGACGATTTTCCCCGCCGGCTTCGCGAAGGCGGCGTTCTGTCGCAGTCGTGGCGCATTACTGGTCTATAGGGCCCGACCCATGGGTGAAGACATGTCGCCGATATTGGAAGACGGCTCGATGGGCGGAACGACTCAAGATGATACGCGTCAACGCAAATTGAACGCGACCTTCGTTGGGGTGGCGATCCACCTCGGCGTCGTCTTCGCGCTTCTCTATTGGGCCTTTATCCTGGTTCGTCCGTTCATTTCGATCGTCGTCTGGGGCGTGGTGCTCTCCGTCGCGCTGTATCCGACCTACAACTGGCTCAGGCGCAACCTCGGCGACCGGCCGCGTCTCGCCGCGGCGATCATGACCGTGATCGGTCTTCTCATCGTGCTCGGCCCTGCCACCTGGATGGCGATCGACCTCTTCGAGGGCTCGAAAATATTGATCAGGCAGGTCGAAAGCGGCGCCTGGACGATCCCGCCGCCGCCGCTCAAGGTGAGGGACTGGCCGCTCGTCGGCCACTCGCTCTATGAGTTCTGGATGTCGGCCTCGACCAATGCGCAGAGCGCGCTCGCCAATCTTCTGCCGCAACTGCGGCCCGCCGGCACGGTGGCGCTGGAGACGCTCGGCAGCGCCGGCGCCGGGACCTTGAAATTTTTGGTCTCGGTCGTGCTCATGGGTTTTCTCTTTTCCTACGGGCCGCTTCTCGTCGCCGCCGCCAAGACGCTCGCGCGAAAGGTCGATCCGACGCGCGGCGAACAGATCGTGGCGCTTTCCGCGGCGACCATCCGCGCCGTTTCCCGCGGCGTCATCGGCATATCGCTGCTGCAAGCGATCATCGGCGGCGCCGGCATGGCGCTCGCGGGCGTGCCCTTCGCGAGCCTGCTGACTTTCGCCATCCTCGTGCTCGGCATCGTCCAGATCGGGCCGCTCATCATTGTCGCGCCGCTCGGCATCTGGGCCTGGTCCAATCTGCCGACGCTGACGGCGGCGGGCCTCACCGTCTGTCTCGCAGCGGTCTATTTCATCGAGGGCGTGCTGAAGCCCTTCGCGCTCTCGCATGGTTTGACGACGCCGGGGCTGGTGATCTTCGTCGGCGTCATCGGCGGCATTCTCGCGCATGGCATCGCCGGACTCTTCGCCGGACCCATCGTCCTTGCTGTCGCCTGGGAGGTCGCGACCGCCTGGATTTACGCCGACGTGGGCGAACCCGCCGCAGCGGAGCCCACGGCGGACCGCGATTTTTAGAGCATGTTCCGAGAGACTTTTCAGACTGGATCATGCTCCAGCATTTTGATTGCTCTAGGTCACCGACTCATAAATCGCATCCAGATTCGGGATGCGGCAAGTTTGACGAGGGCGAGGTAATTGGCGTCGTGTTTTTCGAAGCGCGTCGCCACCGCCCTGAAGTGTTTGAGCTTGTTGAAGAAGCGCTCGACGAGATTGCGGTAGCGGTAAAGGAAGGCGCTGAAGGCGGGGATGTTGACGCGCCCCGGCATCGGCTTGATGTTACCCCACGCCCCTCTTTCGTTCAGCGCCGCCCGCAAGGCGTCGCTGTCGTAGGCGCGGTCGGCGAGCAGAATTTGGCCTTCGCCCAGCCCTTCGAGCATGTCGGCGGCGCTCTTGCCGTCGTGGGCTTGGCCTTCGGTGAGCTTCAAAGAGATGGGCAGGCCGTTGGCGTCGACGAGCGCATGAATCTTCGTGGTCAATCCGCCGCGCGAGCGCCCCATGCATCGGCTTGCAGCAAGGTCCCCAGCGGCGGCTTGCGCGTCGTCCGGCCCCCCTTTTTGCCGTTGGCGCCGTGTTGATGGACCCGGACGGAGGAGGAGTCGATCATTTGCAAATCGCCGTCGTAGGCCTTGGAAACCGCCTCGAAGATAAGGTCCCAAACCCCGAGCTTGCGCCAGCGCACGAAGCGATTGTAGCAAGTCGTGGCCGGCCCGTAGCGCTCGGGAATGTCGGCCCAGGGCGATCCCGTGCGCAGCCGCCAATAAATCCCGTTCAGCACCTTGCGGTCGTCCGCGCGAGGAACCCCGCGCGGCTTGTTGGGCAACAAGGGTTCGATGATCGACCACTCAAAATCGGTCAGCTCGTAGCGACGTTGGCTCATCTTCGCTCCTCCAAGGAGCTTGAATCACCATTCGTCTCAAAGGGGAATCCCCTTAATGAGTTTATGACCTAGGCCGAGCGCGCGAATTCCCGCGCGAGCGCCGCTTCGATCTCGCGCAAGGGATGGTGGGTGAGGTCGCGATCGAGCTCGCCCTTCACCATCGCCGCCGCCTTGGGCGACAACAGCTTGCGCAATTCGCCCAGCGCCTTGGGCGGCGCGATGACGACGATCTCTTTCATTTCGCCGGCTTCCGCCGCGGCGTTGATGCGTTTCGCGATTTCATGGGCGAAATGCTCTTTCTCCAACTCGTGCCAATCGGTGGGTTCGACCGCGCTGCGCGGCGCGCCATGGGTGCCGTACACTTCGACCCGGCGCGTCCGTCCCCTGCTCGCGCGCCGGCGGATTTTCGTCCGTGCGCGCCTCGAGCACGCGCAAGTCGAGAAGATCTGGATCACCGTGATTGTAAAGGAAGAGCGCGCGCCGCCCGTCGCCGACGAGCACCCAGGCGCCGTTATGCACAGCAATATGCGTCATGGTCGTTCTTTCTGCTTGCGGCCTCCTTTTTTAAAATGTGGGGCGGCAAGGCGCGATGGCGAGTGCGGCTGTCCGCCGCAAGCTGCGCTGAAGGTCGTCAGGCTTGGTAGATTTCCGCAAGCTCGAAGGCGAGGCTGGGCGGATCAAGCGTCGCCGCGCCCTCGCGCAATATGCGCGTCGGGATTTTATCGCCGTCGCCGCGCTGATGATGAATGACGAGCGGCTCATCGGGATAGACGATAAGATAATGCATGACGCTGGCGAGACTGAAATAGCCGGTCAACTTGCGCGATAGGTCGTTGCGCCCGGTCGACGGCGAGAAAACCTCGACAACGATCATGGGATTTTCGACGATGAGCGCATCCGGCGGCAGCTTCTCGCCGCAATAGACCAGCGTGTCGGGCTCGTAGACGGTGGATTTGTCGATCCGCACCGCCATGCCATCGGGGAGCGCGTGACAGGGCGCGGCCTTTTTGCCGATGGCGCCGTTCAAGGCGACGCAAACCTTATGCTTCATCTCCGCATGAGCGGCGCGCTCGGCGGCCTGCGCGACGACCATGCCGTCGACGAGTTCATAACGTCCCGGCTGGCTTTCGCTCCAGGCGAGGTAATCGTCGACGGTGAGGCGGGTTTGCGGGACGACGGTCATGCGGGGAGGATAGCGCGGAGCTGGAGAGGGCGCCAGTGACGGCGGCGGTTCTCTTGCTTGGTTCTGTATGCAGCAGTAACTTATTTACAAAGCGAATCGAGGTCTTTTGCGCACAAATTTTTCGGGGTTTGAAATTTGGCGAAACGCAGCATCACAAATACAGAAATCGGGCTGATCAAGGCGATGCTCGCGCGTGGTATGAAGAACCGCGACATCCAGTTTTACTTTAATCGTCAGGATCGCCCCGTCAATTCGGGCCGCATTACGCAGATTCGCGATGAATCATACGGGCCCGAAACGGCGCAGGCGTCGGAGGCTGATTTGAATAGCTTCTTGATGTCGTTCAAATCTTCAGAGATCGGAGCTGTGGTTCAGGCACCAATTGAGGCAGCAATCATGCAAATACCACTCACGCCGTCAGAGCACGCAAAGACGCTTTTCGAAAAGGATGCGGATGGGGTTTGGCGACTAAAGGCTGGCGAGACCGACGAACACGAATGCAAGCGGGATTTCGATCCAAAGAAGCTTTCCGCCGTCCTGCGTGCCATCGCAGCGTTATCGAACAACAAGGGCGGATTTATTTTTGTCGGGGTTTCAAATACCGAGTTTCGTGCCGAGGGTGTCTGTTCTGAGTTCGAGAAATTCGATATCGCAAAGATTGTCGACAAAGCCAAAACCTATCTATCGCCAACTCCTCGGATTTCGGAAAAGGGTTTGATAGATTTCGATGGGAAGAAGGTTGGCTTCATTCGTGTCGAGCCACATCCCGAGAAGCCAGTGATCGTCTGCCGCGATGACGGCGACAAGCTGAATGAGGGAGAAATACTTTTCAGGTACGCTGGGCAATCGGCGCGTATCAAATTCGGCGATCTTCGCGACATGCTCGCAGAGAGGGATAGATGTGCCCAAATGGCCCTTGCCGTGGCAGCGGGAAAGATTGCGACTGTAGGGACGACCAAGGCGCTCATCCTCGATACGGATCGAAATGTTCTCGAAGCTGAAGGGCGCGAAATACTCGTCGACGAAGAGTTGGTGAAGAGTATTAACTTTATTCGGGAAGGACAGTTCGACGAAATCAATGGCGTTCCCACTTTGAAGCTCGTGGGAGAGGTGAAGTCGGTAAACGTGCAATCGCTAACCGCCGAGAGGTCTGTTCCGAGGGCTATCTCCCAAGAGGAGATCTTGACTGTATTCCTGAATCAGGAATTGATCGGACAACCAAAGGAGTACGTGTGCGCTGGCGTCAGTCAGCCGAGACTCTGGCTTCCGATATTTTACTTCACAAAGCTTGCCGACCTGACCCCGGATCAAATGGCTGCCGAGCTCACGAAGATCGCGACTTCACAAAAAAGGGAAAAGACAAAACGCTATCGATCGCTTAACCGGAAAGAAGACTGCATTCGCCAAAACATCCACAAAGAAGGCGCGTGCCGTCGCCGCGCAAATCGAAAAGGGGGAACTCGCGATTCCCGCGAAGGCGACAGAGGTCTGCCCTTTCGTGCAAGGTCTTACGGGTGTCAAGAAGACAAAGGCGACGTTGCCTGAAATTCTGCAAGCTCTCACCACATGCAGGGAGTTAGCGGCTGGTGCGGACGACAACAACGCTCTTGGCGCTGTTTTCAAAGCGTCCTGCCGCGTGGATGAGCTTTTCTTCAAGCCTTAAACTTTGATGAATGCGTCGCACAAGCAGTCCGCCCCCTCACCCCTCCAACAACCGTCTTGCGATGACCTGCGCCTGAATTTCGGCCGCGCCCTCGAAAATATTGAGGATGCGGGCGTCGCACAGCACGCGCGACACCGGATATTCCAGCGCGAAGCCGTTGCCGCCGTGGATCTGCAGCGGCATTGTCCGCCGCCGCCCAGGCGACGCGCGCGCCAAGCAGTTTGGCCATGCCGGCCTCGAGGTCGCAGCGCTTGCCCTGGTCCTTCTGCCGCGCGGCGAAATAAGTGATCTGGCGCGCGATGTGGATTTCCACCGCCATCATGGCGATCTTGTCGAAGACGCGCGGGAAATGCGAAGAGCGGCTTGCCGAACTGGACGCGCTCCTTGGCGTAGCGCAGGCCCGATTCCATGGCGCATTGCGCGACGCCGATGGCGCGCGCCGCGGTCTGGATGCGCGCCGCCTTCGAAAGTCTCCATCAATTGCTTGAAGCCCTTGCCCTCGACGCCGCCGAGCAGATTCTCCGCCGGCACTTCGAAACCGTCGAAGGCGATTTCGTATTCCTTCATGCCGCGATAGCCGAGCACTTCGATCTCGCCGCCGGTCATGCCCTTGGCCGGAAGGGATTGGCGTCCGTCGCCGCGCGGCTTTTCGGCCAGCAGCATGGAGAGGCCCTTGTAGCCGGTCTCGTCGGGATTGGTGCGCACGAGCAGCGTCATCAGATCGGCGCGCACCGGATGGGTGATCCAGGTCTTGTTGCCGTAGACCTTATAGTTGTCGCCCTCGCGCACCGCGCGGGTGCGCAGCGAGGCGAGATCGGAGCCGGTATTGGGCTCGGTGAAGACCGCGGTCGGCAGCATTTCGCCGGAGGCGATCTTCGGCAGATATTTCTCTTTCTGATCCTGCGTGCCGCCGACGCAGGATCAGTTCGGCGGCGATCTCCGAGCGCGTGCCGAGCGAGCCGACGCCGATATAGGCGCGCGACAACTCCTCGGAGACGACGCACATCGCGATCTTGCCCAGCCCCATGCCGCCGAATTCCTCCGGGATGGTCAGGCCGAACACGCCGAGATCGGCGAGGCCCGAGATGACCTCGAGCGGGATGTATTTGTTCTTCACGTGCCATTCTTGCGCGAAAGGCACGACGTTGTCGCTCCGCAAATTTGCGCATCTCCTAGCGAATGGCTTCCAGCGTCTCGTCGAGCCCGGACGCGCCGACGGTCCGGCGGCTTCGTGATGGTCGATCAGTTCGACGAGGCGGGCCCGGCGCGGCGCGTATTGCCGGTCGCGATCAGAGCCTCGTCGCGGCGTCGCGATGCGCTTTGCGACGTGGCTCGCAGCCCAGACCGAAGTCGGAAAGCCGCACGATTTCGCCCTGGCTCATCGGAATGCCGCCGAAAATCTGCGCCAGAAATTCGGAGAAGCCGATGCGGGTCAGCAAGCTCCTCGGTCTCG
>CAWFZD010000059.1:0-10491 GCA_963820145.1 uncultured Alphaproteobacteria bacterium | reverse complement strand
GGCCTTACGCGGTCTCGAAAGCCGCTCTCGAAGCGCTCGCGCGCACATACGCCGCCGAAACGATGAACGTGAGCGAGGTGAGGGTGATGCTGGCCAATCCCGGCCCGCTGCGCACCGCCATGCGCGCCCGCGCCATGCCGGGCGAAGATCCGGCGACGCTGAAGACGCCTGCGGAGTTCGCGCAAAAAGCCGTGGCTCTCGTCTCGCCGCAGTGGCGAGAGACGGGAAAGCTTTACGATTTCCCGACTGATCGGGTGCTCGACTTCGCCGCGCCGGTGGAGGCGGGTTGACCTCGGATCAAGACTCGAGTTCGCCGATGTGCTTTTGCGAATAGAGCTGCACGCCGAGCTGTTTGATGAGCTCCAACTGCGTCTCCAAAAAGTCGATGTGCTTCTCCTCGTTGGCGACGACTTCTTCGAACAATTGCTCGGAGACCCGGTCGTTGATGGAGAGGCAATAGGCGGCGGCTTCGAGATAGAGCGCGCGCGCCTCGGTCTCGGTCGCGAGGTCCGCCTTGATGATTTCTTCGACGCTTTCGCCGATCCGCAACGGGTCGAGCGTCTGCATGTTCGGGAAACCTTCCAGGAACAGGATTCGCTTGGTGAACTTATCGGCGTGGTGCATTTCCTCGATGGATTCCTCACGCCATTTCTTGGCGAGTTCGAGAAATCCCCAATTGTCGAAAATACGGTAATGCAGCCAATATTGGTTGACTGCGGTCAGTTCGCTGCGGAGCCCGCGATTTAGATATTCGATGACCTTAGCGTCGCCGCGCATGTTGAACCTCTTCCCGCCCGCAAGCAGCTGTCAGGCTGCAAGCTCGCCAGCCTCAAGCATATCAAAAGTAGCGTCCTGCGCGGCGTCTTCCCGCGCTGGAGCGTCATATTCGTCGATGATGGCCGCGACATTGCGCGCGCAGCGTCCGCATTGCACCGCGCAGCCGAGCTGTCTGAAAACTTTGCCGACGCTTGGTCGCGCCTTGGCGGTTTCCAGACAAGCGTGCACCTCGCGGTCCGAAACGATGTTGCAGGAGCAGACAATCATCGCGCCTCCTTTTTGGAACAGCAGGCTCCAGACTTGGATCTTTTCCATTAAAGCCAAGCATTTACAGCCATTTCCCGCTTGCAAAACGACAGACATCCTTTCGCCTGTCAACGCCCGCGGCGTTCCAGAAGCAATCTTAAGCATGACGCGTGCCGGGCATTTTTTTGGTGGCGGCGCGCAAGCCCGTGAGAATCCTGCAATTAGCGCTCTTACAGGATCATCTCGGAAAATTTCCAAACTGCTAAGCCCAAAAAAGAAATTTTCCGACCAAATGAGTCTGTTCGGTCGGAAAACCGGCCCGCGTGGATAGAACCAGACGGATGGTTCCCATTCGTCTGGATAATTTTATCCACCAGTTCAATGCGTTGGTGGCCGACTTGTCCAAACGCTCAGGACTCGAGCGTTTGGGTCGGACCACTAGAGCTTTTCCCGCGCCAAGAATAGGCTGTAACGCGGGCGGAGCTTGCGGATCGTCACTTCTTCGGCGCGGGCGCGGGCGTGGGCGCGGGCGAAGCCTGGCTCTTCGAGCTTTCCATTTTCTTGCGCTCTTCCTCGGCCTTCTTCTGCAGTTCTTCCTGCAGCTTCTTCTGCTGCTCTTCGAGCACCTTGGGGTCGATGGCCGGACCGTCGTAGGCCTTGCCGAAACCCGCCAGCGGCAGCGAGAAGGTCACCTCGTTATTGACCTGATTCTTCACGACGACGGTCAGCTTCTCGCCCTTCTTCATCGTGTCGACCAGGGCGGTCTTGATCTGCGCTTCCGCAAAGCAGCCGTTGGGGAAGCAGATCTGGAAGGCGCCCGACTCGGTCGGACCCTTGTCGACGGCGAAGCGGAAGCCCGGCTTCAACATCAGGCCCGGCGGCAACAGCAGACGAACGATTTTTTGATCGGAGCCCTTGGGATCATAGACCGCGAGAGCGAGGATCGGCTGATCCGCCTGCAGGCCGAAGTCGCGCGTCGTGTAGCAGGTCTGCTTGTGCTGCTGCTGGTCGTCGCCGCAGACTTTCGTCCAATCGGGCTGCACCGGAACCAGATCCGCCTTGACCGGCCCCTGCTGCTGCGGGGCGCCGCCGCCCGGCGCCGGCTGCTGCGCCTGAGCCGACGCGCCGATCAGCGCGAGCGCGGCCACCAACACGGACCGCTTAAACATCATCGACATCGGAAGTCCTTTCGACTGCTTCGAGACTGCACCCTAGAGCGTGCTTTAAACCTGCTCTAACGTTCTGGATTCGAGCCATTTCCTCCGCCGCGAAACCTAAGCCGACGGAACGGCCCGCCGCCGCCGGACAGGCGATGAAATGCGCCGGTCGCGGGGCGTTTGAACCTTCGATCCAAGCTGCGCCGAAACGCCGGCGCGGCCCGGTTGTCGCCCCTTAGCCCCACCTTAAGGCGAAGTTGAGAACGTGGCCTCGCTCATACATGCTCGCTAGAGTAAATTCCAGACGCTTATCGCAGGAGCCTGCGCGAGACGCGCGTCGCGCGCCCGGCTCGGCGAGCGCCGCTTTTCACAAAAACCGCCTCAAACGCCCGCGGGGAGGTTTATACTGCGCGCTCTTGCCTTATTGTCGCGCCATGAGGATCGAACTGATTCGCTTCGCTGCGGCGGCTCTCGCCTTCTCTCTCGCCCTCGCCGCGGCCGGCGGGTTTGCGCGCTGCGAACAAGCGTCGCCAGCCGATCTTGACCGGGCCGGGCCGATCCCGGTCGCGCAAGATCAGGGCGCGCAGGGCCTTGCGATGTATGGGGAGCCCGAGCTTCCCAAGAATTTCACGCATTTCCCTTACGCCGATCCCGCCGCGAAAAAAGGCGGGCGGCTGCGCGTCGGTCTTCCCGGCACCTTCGACAGCCTCAACCCCTTCAACGTCAAATCCGGCACGACGGCGCAAGGTCTCGGCGGCACGGTGTTCCAGACGCTCCTGGCGCGCTCGCAGGACGAGCCTTTCGCCTTTTATGGGCTCATCGCGCGCTCGGTGGAGCTCGACGCGGGGCGCACCCGCCTCACCTTCCATCTCGACCCGGCCGCGCATTTTTCCGATGGCGCGCCGCTCACTGCGGCCGATGTTCTCTTCACCTTCGAACTGCTGAAGAGCAAAGGTCGGCCGCAACAGCGAGCCGCCTATAGTCTGGTCAAGGCGATCGAGGCGCCGGACCCCGCGACCGTGCGCTACGATCTCGCCGGCGCCGCGAATCGCGAGCTGCCGCTGATCCTGGCGCTGATGCCGGTGCTGCCCAAACATGCGACCGACGCCGAGCATTTCCAGGAGGCGTCTTTCGCGCCGCCCGTCGCCTCCGGCCCCTATGTCGTCGCGGAGGTGAAGCCGGGCGCCCGTCTCGTGCTGCGGCGCGATCCCAATTACTGGGGCAAGGATTTGCCGAGCCAGCGCGGATTTTACAATTTCGACGAAATCGACATCGACTATTTCCGCGACGGCAACACGCTGTTCGAGGCGTTCAAGACCGGCCTCGTCGACTATCGCGAGGAGACGAGCGCCAACCGCTGGGCCGACAGCTATGATTTCCCCGCTGCGCGCGACGGCAGAATTCTGCGCGAGGAGCTGCGCAACGAAAGCCCGAAGGGCATGGAGGGCTTCGCCTTCAATCTGCGCCGCAAACTGTTCGCCGAGCCGCGGCTGCGCGAAGCCTTGGGAATGATGTTCGATTTCGAGTGGATCAACGCAAATCTCTATTCCGGGCTCTATACGCGCACCAAGAGCTTCTTCGATCAGTCGGAGCTCGCCTCAACGGGACGCCCGGCGAGCGCCGAGGAGCGCGCGCTGCTGGCGCCCTTTCCGGACGCCGTGCGCGAGGACGTGATGGAGGGGCGCTGGCGGCCCCCCGTCAGCGACGGCGCAGGCGGCGACCGCGCGATGGCGAAGCGCGCGCTGGAGCTGCTCGCCGAGGCCGGCTACCGCGTCGAGGACGGCGCGCTCAAGAAGGACGGCGAGACGGTCGCTTTCGAGATCATGGTCAAGGACAGGGCCGAGGAGCGTCTTGCATTGGTCTACGCTTCGTCGTTGCGCCGCATCGGCGTCGAGGCGCGCGTGCGACTGGTCGACGAGGTGCAGTATCAGCGCCGCCGCCAGAAATTCGATTTCGACATGATGCCGGGGCAATGGATCGCCTCCGCCTCGCCCGGCAACGAGCAGCGCATGCGCTGGGGCTCGATCGGCGCCTCGCAGGAAGGCTCCTTCAATCTTTGCGGCGCCTCCTCGCCGGCCATCGACGCCATGATCGCGGCCATGCTCGCCGCAAAGTCGCGCGAAGAGCTCGTCACGGCGACGCGCGCGCTTGATCGCACGCTGCTCTCGGGGTTCTACATCGTGCCGTTCTTCCATGCCGCGGATCAATGGGTGGCGCACGCCTCGGATCTCAAACATCCGGAGCGGCTGCCGCGGTATGCGACGCCGATCTTCGGCCCGACGCTCGACAGCTGGTGGAGAGAGCAGAAGTGATGCGCAGAAGCGCCCAAGCCGATGTGCGGGAGGACGGCGCGCTCGCAAGAGCCCATCCGCTCACGCTCTTTGGTCTCGACGCGCTGATCGTCGGGGCGTTGCGGGTGCGTCCCGACAACATCGCCGTCTACGAGCATGACGAAATGGGCGGCGAAGGACTGACGCATGCGCAGATCGATCACGCGATCGGCGCCTTTGCGGAGCGTCTCGGGCGGCTCGGTCTGCAGCCCGGCGCAAGCGCGCTTTTGTGCTGCGCGCCGCGCGCGCAATCGCTGATCGCTTTCGCCGCGATGCGCTGCTGCGGCGTGGAGCCGGTTCTCGCGCCGTTAAGTCTCCTCGCGCCGTCGAGCTTTGGCGTCGAGCTGCTCACGGCTGCGGCGCAGGCCGTGGGCGCGCAGGCTCTGTTCGCCCCGACCCGCTTCGGCGACGTCGATTTCGAACCCACGCTGCTCGCCGTCGCCGCGCAGGCGCCGTCGATCCGCCTGCTTGGCGCGCTCACCGATCCTCCAATCGACGGGGCGATGGATTTTTCGTTTTCCGCCCTGCGTCGGGCGCAGCCTGAATTTCGTTTCGCCTCGGGCTTTGCGCAGAGCGCGCGGACGCGCCTCGGCGCCCTCGGTTCGCGCGGCTTCGCGTCGGTTCTCGGCGAGGACGAACTTCTCGCCGCGGCGTTGGAGCTTTTGCGCAAGGACCGCGCGTCGAAGGACCTCCCCATCGTGTCGCTGGCGTCGCCGGGCTCTTTCGGCGGCCTCGTCGCCGGCCCGCTCGCAGCTCTGCTCTCGGGCGCGCCGCTGCATTTTCTCGCGCCTTTTCGCGCCGCGCGTTTTTTAAGTCTTCTGGACCGGCTCGGTCCCGTTCGCCTCGTCGCGCCGACGCGGATACTCCCCGATCTTTCGCGAGCCGGCCTGCTGACGAGCGGCGCGCTGGCCTCATTGACCATACTCTCCGAACCGGACGAAGACGCGCCCGCGTCTTCGCCGCCCGGCGCCTGTCCGGTGCTCGCCATATCGGGCGCGACGGTGCGCGTGCTGACCGGCGCCCAAAGCGCGAATGCGCGCGTCGCCTGACGGCTGCGTGCATTGGTCGCTGTGGCGATTAGCCCTAGAGCCTGGTTCGCCTTTCTAGCCTCAACTTGACGCTCATCAACATCGGCTCTCTTTCGCGCGCCTAAATTCCTTGGCGTTCGCTCGGCGGCGCGTTCCAGGCAAGGGCTGCTGCACGCACGTCTTCGCAGCGGGCGCAACCAACATCGGGAGAAACGCATGTCGCTCATCACCTGGACGCCGGAACAATTCGCGACCAACGTCAGCGCGCACGACGCCGAGCACAAGGAGATATTCAATCGGCTGAACGCGCTCGGCGACGCCGTCGGCGCGGGGCAGCGCCTCGCCGTAGGCAAGGCGCTCAACTCGCTCATCGCCTGCGTCGCAGAGCATTTTGCGTCCGAAGAAGCCAATTTCGCCAAATACGGCTATCCCGACACGCCCTCGCACAAGGCCGAGCACGACAAGCTCGTCGCCGCCTGCCTGGATTTGCAAAAGAAATTCCACGCCGGCGAAGCCGAAGTGACGGGAGATACGGCGAGCTTCGTCGTCGGCTGGCTCACCAACCACATTCCCAACATCGACAAGAAATACGGCCCGTTCTTGAACGACAAGGGCGTCGCCTGAGAGGCGAGAACAAGCTGGACTAAAATTATGAGCGCCGTTCAATTCAAGTCCGGATCGAACGCGCTTTTTTGCTACTTGACCGCGTCGAAATCGTTCTTTATACGTTCTCTTGTTCTTGCTTCATTCCCCTGAAGCGCGGTCGGTTCCAGAGTTTCTCCAAGCGTTGCGTCGCTGTTCGCGTTGCGTCGCTGTTCCCGCGTTCTCCTTGTGACTTGTCCCCTTGTCCCTTGTGACTTGTCCCTGCGTGCGCGTTCTCGCGTGAGAGAGTCCGGCGGCGGTCCGCGGCGCGAAGTTTCGTCCCCAACGAGAACGCCGACGATCGCGCCGGAACTCTTTTGAAGCCTGGAGCAGGTTCCCAAAAAATAGGTTTTGGACAAGGACATGCTCAAACAAAAGCTTACGAGCGCCCTTCGGATTTGTTTTCTCCGAACGCGCTTTGGTCGTCGTTAGGAAGGTGCGCGTGATGGATCATCTGCAGCCGGCCCCGCTTACGCCAAACGCCGTTTCTCAGCGGTCGCCGCTCGCCCGCGGCGCTGCGCCGACGAGCCGTTCCGAGCCGGTCGAAGCGCGCCGCAGGCGCGGTCGGGGGGCGGTCACCAACAAAAGCGGGCGTTTCGAGGCTCTCGCGCGCGAAGCGGTCGACGACGGCTGGGGCGCTCTCGAAGGCCTTGCGCCTTTCAAGACCCACATTCACGTCGAAAAGCCGCGCAGCGTGATTACGCGCAACTCTTCGCCCGACATCTCCTTCGACCGCTCGATCAATCCCTATCGCGGCTGCGAGCATGGCTGCGTCTATTGCTTCGCGCGGCCGACCCATGCCTATCTCGGCCTGTCGCCCGGGCTCGATTTCGAGATCGAAACTCTTCGTCAAGCCGAAGGCGCGGCGCAGCTGCTGGAGCGCGAACTGCGCGGCGCCCGGCTATGTGCCGAAAATGATCGCTATCGGCACCAACACCGATCCCTATCAGCCGGTCGAGAAGCGGCTCCGCGCGATGCGCGCGGTGCTGGAAGTGCTGGCGCGCGCCAATCATCCGGTCGGCATCGTGACCAAATCGGCGCTGGTCGCGCGCGACGTCGACATCCTGGCGCCGATGGCGGACAAGGGGCTCGCCAAGGTCGCGCTTTCCGTCACCACGCTCGATCCAAGCTCGCCCGGGCGATGGAGCCGCGCGCCGCGACGCCCGCCAAGCGCCTGGAGACGATCGAGCTTCTCGCCGCGGAGGGGATCCCGGTCTCCGTGATGGTCGCGCCGATCATTCCCGCCTCAACGATCACGAAATCGAAACCATCCTGACGCGCGCCGCATGCCGCCGGCGCGCGCGAGGCGGGCTATGTGATGCTGCGCCTGCCGCTGGAGCTCGCGAGATTTTCAGCGAATGGCTGCTCGAACATTTTCCCGCCAAGGCGCGTCATGTGCTCTCGCTGGTGCGTTCGACGCGCGAGGGCAAGCTTTACGACGCGAGCTTCGACAAGCGCATGGTCGGAGACGGCCCTTACGCCTGGATGATCGGGCGGCGTTTCGAAGTCGCGGCCGCGCGGCTCGGCTATCGCGCCGCCCCCAAACTGCGGTGCGACCTCTTCGAACCGCGGCGGCGCGGAGCGCAGCAGCTTGCGTTGTTCTGACGCGGCGGTCTTTTCCAGCGCATCCAAAGCCGTCTATGATGGAGCCGAGTTGCGCGCCGGCGTGCGGTGCGACGCATTTCTCTTGCGAGGCTCGCGTGGAAAATCCCGGTCCCGATTTCTCGCGCGAAAGCGAATTGCGCGGCCAGGGCGTCTGGCCCGTCGCGGGCGTGGACGAAGTGGGCCGCGGTCCTTTGGCCGGCCCGGTCTGCGCCGCCGCGGTGATTCTCGACCCTCGAAACATTCCGCAAGGGATCAACGACTATCAAAAGCGCTGACCGCGAAGGTCCGCGAGCGGCTGTTCTTCGAGATCGTCGAAAGCGCGCTCGCCGTCAGTTTCTCCTTCGTCACCGCAGCGGAAATCGACGCGACCAACATCCGCATCGCGGCCCTGCAGGCGATGGCGCGCGCCGCGCATGGTTTGGCGCTCACCCCGGCCTATGTGCTCGTCGACGGAAACGCGTTGCCTGAGATGGATCATTCGGGCGAAGCCATCGTCAAGGGCGACGCCAAATCGCTGTCCATCGCCGCAGCTTCGATCGTGGCCAAGGTCGCGCGCGACAATTTGATGCGCCGCCTCGGCGAGACTTATCCCGCCTATGATCTTGGTTCAAACGTCGGATACGCCACCGCGACGCATCTTGCGGCTATCGCGCAATTTGGACCAACGCCTTGTCATAGGATGAGCTTTTCCCCATTCAGGCGCGGCGAATAGATGTTTTAACCAAACCCGGCTTTAGGCAACCCCTTGTTAAAGTTGTTTTTTGCTTAATCAAAACGTTCGAAAAAAGAGACTTGTCGCTGCGCGGCCGTTAAACGCGCCCTTTACCTCGATCCGCCATCTTACGCGTGTTGGTAGCGTAATCTGGTGTCCAGTTCATGCGTAACGAACGCGTCGGGGCGACCCCGCCGAGCACCCAGCTAAAGGTAACGCGGACCGGGTCGAAGCTGTTGGGGTCGCCTCACGCGGCTTTGGAGCATGTTCCGCAGAACTCGGGGCATGCTCCTGCGCGCAATCGCATCATCTGCGGCGACAGCGCCCGCGCGCTCGCGGCTCTGGCTGCCCGAGAGCGTCGATCTGGTCTTCGCCGACCCGCCCTATAATCTGCAGCTGCGAAGGCGCTGACGCGGCCCGACCAAAGCCGTCGTCGACGCCGTCGACGACGATTGGGACAAGTTCTCCGATCTTCGCGGACTATGACGCCTTCACGCGCGACTGGCTGGCCGCGGCGCGGCGCGTCGATGAAGCCGAAGGCGACGATTTTCGTGATCGGCTCCTATCACAATATTTTCCGCGTCGGCGCGATCCTGCAGGATCTCGGCTTCTGGATCCTCAACGATATCGTGTGGCGCAAGGCCAATCCGATGCCGAATTTTCGCGGCCGGCGCTTCACCAATGCGCATGAGACCATGATCTGGGCGGCAAGAACGCGCCGACGCTAAGAGCTACACCTTCAATTACGAAGCGCTGAAGGCCGGCAACGACGATTGCCAGGTGCGCTCGGACTGGTTTTTGCCGATCTGCACCGGCGCCGAGCGGCTGAAAGACGACGGCGGCGGAAAGCCCATCCGACGCAAAAGCCGGAAGCGCTGCTGCCCGCGTGCTGCTCGCCGCGACCAATGCGGGCGATCTCGTGCTCGATCCTTTCTTCGGCTCGGGCACCACGGGCGCGGTCGCCAAACGCCTCGGCCGCAACTTCATCGGCGTCGAGCGCGACCAGCCTATGCCGAAGCGGCGCGCAAACGCATCGCCGCGGTCGAGCCCCTGCCGGAGGTTGCCGTCGCTCGCGCCGAGCAAACGCTCGAGCCGCGCGTCGCTTTTCGCAAGTCGTCGAGGTCGGCCTCGATCGCCGCCCGGCGAAACGCTCTACCGATGCGAAACGCCGCCACCGCGCCCTGGTGCGCGCCGACGGCGCTGTCTGACGATCGGCGCCGTCATCGGCTCGATCCATAAGATCGGCGCCCTCGCGCAGGGTCTGCCCGCGTGCAATGGCTGGACCTTCTGGCATTACGAAGACCAGCAGGCTCCGGCCGATTGACGCGTTGCGCGCCAGAGTGCGGGAGCAATTGCGCCAAGCCGCCGAATAACGCCGCGCCCGCTTGAAATTTAAGCTTTCGTCAGCGAGTTCCGCGCTTTGACGGCGCGCCGCACTTCTCAACCGCGGAAAAGAAGCGTATATCGCTCCGCCATCAACCCGGCGGCGACCCGACGCCCGCGCTTAGCCCGCACTTTTGGCCCGCACTTTTGGCCCGCGCGTTTGGCCGAGGCGTGCATGGAGTTCGTCGGCACAGGAATTCCGCATGAATGAGAATTTGAGCGCCGAGCCTGCTCGCCAGAAACTGGAAAGCGCTCAAAAGCTGCCCGCCGCGGCGCCTGCGCCCGCGCCGAAACCGCCCACCACGGCCGCGGCGCGCTACCGGCGTTGATCGTCGGATCCGTCGGCGTCGTCTACGGCGACATCGGCACGAGCCCGCTTTATGCGCTGCGCGAGTTGCTCGCCCATGCGGCCAAGGCGAACATCTTGAACGAGGGCGCAATCCTTGGCGCGACCTCCCTGCTGCTCTATGCGCTGATCTTCACCGTAACGGCGAAATATGTCGTGTTTCTGATGCGGGCGGACAACCGCGGCGAGGGCGGCATCCTGTCGCTGATGGCGCTCGCGCAATCGGCGCTCGGTCGCCGCGCGCAGGTGGTGTTCCTGCTCGGAG
>CAWFZD010000058.1:0-3813 GCA_963820145.1 uncultured Alphaproteobacteria bacterium | reverse complement strand
TCTGATTGAGCCGAGCTAGGAATTGTCTACGGTCGCCGCAGGGTAGGGAAGAGTCGTCTCTTGACTCAATTTAAAAAAAGGAAGCTACCTTTATTTCCTCGCTTTCGGGCGCCAAGGGGTCAAGGCGGGCGCGAAAATCGGTGAAATCGAAACGCATTTTACCACACCCAAGCAAGTTGCGCATTTTGTCAAACAGCTTGCCGAGCAAACCGGGGCCCTTCCCGTCAAGGCAGACTCTTGGCAAGAGGCATTTGATGCGCTGACCGCGGTCATTTCCAAGGGAAAGCATTACGTTGTTTTTGACGAATTTCCATGGATGGCTGTCGAACGAACCGAGTTAGTGTCCATCGTCAATTACTATTGGGAGCGTCATTGGATGCGCAACCCAAAGCTAACCTTGGTTCTATGCGGATCGATTATCAGTTACATGGTTGAACATGTTCTGCACTCGGAGGTCTTGCACAACCGCAAAACCTTTGAAATGAAGATCGAACCGCTTCCAGCACACGAATCCAAGAAATTTTTCGGGAACTACCGCTCGGATTTTGAGATCTCGAAATTTTTGATGATCTTCGGCGGAATTCCGAAGTACCTGGAGGAAGTCCGTCCAAGGCAGCCGCTTTCTGACAATATGGATCG
Organism: uncultured Alphaproteobacteria bacterium; assembly: GCA_963820145.1. Taxonomy (GTDB): domain Bacteria; phylum Pseudomonadota; class Alphaproteobacteria; order Rhizobiales; family Beijerinckiaceae; genus Methylocystis. Next base: position 3,174 of record CAWFZD010000058.1, on the reverse strand, counting down.
ACTTTGTTTCCAGAAGGATGGGTTTTTCGTCAATGAGTTCGAAACCGTATTCAAGGAGCAATTCAAGGTTGTAAGGAACTACGAGGAAATCGTTAAAGCGCTAGTTGAGAAGGGCGCAACGACGGAGCAGTTAGTCGAGTCACTCCATAAAAAGGGACGTGGCGAACTAGACTTATATTTAGAGAAGTTGGAACGGGCGGGGTTCATTAAAAAGTTTACGCCTCACTCAATTGGCTTGAAGCGCGGAAAAAGACGGCTCGATACGTTATTTGGGACGAATGGATCAGATTTTATCTCTGGTATGTTTCCGACAACCTTCAAATGATTCAGAATTCTACCGAAAAAGGTTTATTTGACGCAATCACGGGATCCAGCATCGAAAAGTATTTTGGATTCGCGTTTGAGCGGCTCTGCATGAAGAATCTTCCCAATATCCTGAAGGCCCTTGGCATCCCAAATCAGCAAGTAATCGGATTCGGTCCATTTTTCAGGCAAGGTCCGCGAAAGAAGAAGAGTGGCAGCTCGGACTCGGGTTTTCAAATCGACATTCTTATTCATAGAAAGGGGCACGTTTTAACGTGAGTCGAATGCAAGTACTACTCCGATGCGATTGGCGTGGGCGTCGTCAAAGACGTCGAAAATAAGATCAATTTTCTCAAGGCACCGAAAAAATACACCGTCGAACGGGTTCTGATCGCCGCGAATGGCGTTACCCCTCAAGTCGCAAGTTCCGGGTATTTTCACCACATTTTGGGTCTTGAGGCGATGTTTGAGCAGCACTGAGCTACTCAGCAGGTAGGGCGAAAACCCGATAATTCCCGGCTTTAGTATTGCGGGACCGAGCAATTGGTCGCGGCCGGCGCAAGCGGCGGCTCGAGATGGGCGGTCAAGGCGCCACCCGTTCCCGGCACGACGTTGACGTTCGGGCCGCAGCAGCCTTGCGTAGGCGAGACCTGGGTTGGCGCATTGCCATTGTAAAACGTGAGCGAGCAGCCAAAGCTCGAGTCTGATTCGAGTACGCTCTGGACATCGGTGGCGGGCGCAAGAAGCGGAAACGTCTTATAGGCCAAACCGCCCGCGGGGTTGAATACGGTTCGATCGCAGGTATTGGCGCCGAGCCCGTGTGATTGGCGAGCCCATTCGCCGGGTAACCGGCGGGAATCGTGGTGAGTCCGTGATTTTGAAGTGGTGCCGTGCAACCCACGCTCGTGCCTTGCGGCGCATGAGAGGTGAAGGGCGCGATGAGGCCCGTCGCATTGGGGTCAAGGGTGCTCACATTATCGTTCTGCGAAGGATAGGCTTCGGCGCACCAGGTGACCGTGCTATTGGCGCTCGACAATTTAGCGAAGTGCAGAGGCGGATCCTGCAGTGGCTGCGCGAGAGGCGCGAAGCTTGAAACGAGGTGTCCTCGACATAGTGTGGCCCCCAGGCTTCGACGGGGCGGACGTAGACCCGCTTCAAAGAGCGGGTCGGATCGCTCGGCAGAAAACCAGTGCCGATGGGGTTGCTGGCATTGATGGTAACCGCGGACATTTCGCTCTGAGCGGCGTTGACGATGGGCAAGGTGGCTGAGCAGGAAGCGACTCCACCAACGAAGGGGCTGTCCACGTTTGGAAAGTGAATGCCGTCGACGTTTTTTCCCGTCCAAGCCGAGTTGCTTGTCGAGTAATAGCCATTGGCGCCGGTGACGGCATGGCCATCAAAGTAGGCTTGAGGGCAGGGCTTGGGGCCTAGCATCGTGATGACCGCGCTTGGATCGGCGGGATTCGTAACCGGGCGATCCAGCACGTAGATGGTGTCGATGAGCTGGGAGGCGCTGCCTTGTTCGGCGCTCAAGGGCGTGCCGTTCGTGTCAAAAATCGGAGGATAGACAAGGAAATAGCGGCGAAGGCGATAGGTTTGGAGGCCATTGACTTTTCCGCACGAGCCATTCGTGGCGGTTGGAGCGGCAAAGCCCAAGCATGAGGAGACGAACGGGCTTGAGGAAGCCGTGGTGCTTGTCGGCGTAGTCGTTGGCGAAGCAGTCCCGGTTCCCGCGGTGCTGTTGAGCTGCATCTGGGCGCAAGAGACGGACTGCGACGTGGCGTCGGCTCCGTTGGCCGTGACCGTGTTGGCGGCGATCCCGATCGTGTAATTGGAGGTATAAGTTTGTGATAGCGCGAAGGTGGTATCAAGCGGCCAGGGTTTGTCTTGGGTGCCGAGATTTCCCGGGGCCTCGTTTAAAGACTCCTTGACCTGCGGACAGGTTACTTGGCTATTGCCGAGGTTGATGTTGCCCTCGGCGTTTTCCTGGATATAGAGGTTGAAATAATACGATTGCGCGGAAAAGCTCGCCGCGGGCAGACTCAGGCAAAACTGGGCGTTGCCGGCGATCGTGCCGTCGAATTTTCTGATGCAGTATTTATTGCTCGCGGATACGAGACCGTACCGAGCGCGAGAGCGCCGGCATCGGTATGGCTTGAGATCATGTTTTGGACCGTCATCCCCCGCTGCGCTTGGGTGAAGCAGGAGTAGCGGGCGATATTCAGCGAACGGCGTGCCGGTGCTGTCCGAGAAGTTTTGGGGCACGGAGCTCGAGTTTGAGTTCACTACATAGGTATAGGTGTTGAATTGAGCCTGGACGGCGCCCCCCGTGGGAGGAACGATGGTCACGCTGAGCGAGGTGCCGTCCGTGATATCGGTGCCATAAACCGAGGGCGCCGCGCAGGTCGCCGTGAATTCCGTCACCGCCGTGATATTGGTCAAAACCTGACGGGGGATTTGCACCGTCGTGCCCGAAGTCGTGTTCGTATCGGTCCAGGTAAATTGACAGGTGCAGGTGCTCGCGACCGTGGCGGAACTCGAGCCGGACAGTCGGTCGTGAGGTTCGTCGAGGAAACGCCGCTTTCGAGGAAGATCGTCGCCGTGGATCCCGCCGTTCCCGTGGTTGAGGGCGCGATTTGCACGTTGTTGATGGTATAATCATCGAACGTCGAAGTGAGAACGACGGAACTTCCCGTTGTCGTGGCAGTTGATCCGCCGGACGCGGCGGTCGGGTTCGCATTATTCGTGGCCATGCAACCGGTCATTAAACTTGCCAAACTTGCTAGGCACCCCGTGAGCGCGGGCGCCAAGCGTATCGAGTCTTTGCGAATGAGTTTTTCTACGCTATGTTTCATACTCGTTCTCACGGTT
>CAWFZD010000057.1:0-8182 GCA_963820145.1 uncultured Alphaproteobacteria bacterium | reverse complement strand
AGCTGCTCAGCCAGCCAAGCCGTTCAGCATCCCCAAATGGTTAGTCGGCTCGTCGAGAAGCAGGATATCGGGCTTACTCAGTAGCAGTCGGCAAAGAGCCACGCGGCGTTTCTCGCCCCCCGACAGCTTTGTTACCGGGCTTTCCCCAGGCGGGCATCGAAGCGCGTCCATCGCGATATCGAGCGTGCGATCGATTTCCCAGCCGTTGGCGTGCTCAATTTTTCCTGCAGGTCGCCCTGCTCGGCCAAAAGTTTTTCCATTTTATCAGGATCAAGCTCGGGATTTGAAAACTCATTCGTAATCTGCTCATAGCGCTTCAGCCACTTCACCAGATCGCCCATGCCGGAGGCGACGTTGTCACGCACGTTGAGCTTTCATCGAGCAGCGGCTCTTGAGGAAGATAGCCCACGCTTATGCCGTCGCCCGGCTTGGCCTCGCCGTTGAAGTTTTTTTCCTGACCGGCCATGATTTTCATCAATGTCGATTTGCCGGAACCGTTAAGACCTAAGACACCGATTTTCGCTCCGTAATAAAACGAAAGGTAGATATCCCGAAGAACCTGTTTGTTGGGCGGATAAATTTTTCCTACGCCCTGCATCGAAAAAGCAAATTTTTGCGCCATGGTGCTGAATTAAAACACAATCATTCACCCCTGGCAATCGCCGTCATTCCGCTTGCAGCGCGCGGCCACACGGGTTTAAAACGCAGTACGAAAGCATGCTTCACTAGGATTCTAACCGGCGTCATTTGCGCACTGCTTACCGAGCGGTTTTTCGTGCACGGGACGAGCGAAGCGACTCCCGCCTTCGGTTCGATTGTGGCGCCGCCGAATCTTCCGGATCTTGTCGAAAAGATTTTACCCGGTGTCGTGAATATCAGCTCAACCACCGTGATCAATTACCAGGTTTTCGGGATGAACGACTTTCTAAGACTTTGGGGCGTCCCTCAAGAGCGAAAGCAAACCTCACTCGGGTCTGGCTTCATTATTGACAACGATGGCTACGTTCTGACGAACAACCATGTCGTCGAGCATGCGAGCGAAGTGCTCGTGACTCTGTACGACAAAAGAAATTTTAAAGCCAAAATCATCGGCAAAGATGAAAAGCTCGATTTTGGCCCTGCTTCAGATTCGAGGAGCGAACCATAAACTGCCCTCCGGGATTTCCCCGGTACCGCTCGGAGATTCCGACAAAGTGCGAAATCGGGGAATCCGTTTTTGCGGTCGGCAATCCGTTCGGCTTTCAACACACGGTTACGGCCGGCATCATCAGCGCCAAAAACCGAACTATCGGCCAAGGCCCGTTCGATAATTTCCTACAGACCGATGCGTCGATCGATCCGGAATGCGGGGACCCCTATTTAATCTCAAAGGCGAGGTGATCGGCATCAACTCGGCGATCAGGCTGTTTGAAAAACAGGCCAGAGCGGAGGCTTGGGTTTCGCGATTCCGATTAAATCGGCCAGGGGATCGTTCCTGATCTCAAACGTTACGGTCAGGTTCCCAGACCCTGGCTCGGCATCCTCAGGCCAGACCGTTACGCCCGCGCTTGCCCGTATGTACAACCTGAAAGTGGAGCAAGGCGTAGCGATCTATAACCTGGTCGAGGGAGCACCAGCCGATCATTCAGGCCTGCGGCAAGGCGATTTAATCATTGGTATCGACGGACAGAAGGTTTCTGATATCTATGAGCTCGAGCGGGATCTCGCCAAGCATCGTCCGACCGAAAGCGCGCAAATTGAAATACTTCGCGGTCATCAGAAACAAACTCTCACCATTCAGTTGGAAGAACTCCCTCGGCTCGAAAAAACTTACCCCAAGGAATTATTTAAAATATGGAAAACCACTCTCGCAAAGCCCATCCAGGAAAAAAATCAAGCGCCCTACCACTCGATTACGTAAAACTGGTGAACGGCGTGTTCGCCACGAACTTCGACGAGTCGTTAAAAGCCCTGACCCAACTCACCAAAAGCAAATTTCGCTTCTCGACAAGCGGCGGTATCTACCCCGACGAAGTGATTCTTTGCATCTCGCTGCTTGAAGAAGGACAGCTTGCCGCGACTTCGGTTTACGCAAGCTGCGATTTCGACTCCAAAGCCAGCACGCCCACCATTCAAGACCTCCTCTCGGCAGGCGTCGATGCGATCGGATCCGTATTTGCGCAGCTCTTAGATCCGTCAGATACAAAAGCGCTGGAGAAGATCGTGGACCGCTCGCTCGCCGCGCTGGAAAAAGCTCCTTTTGAATGGACTCAAATTGAAGTCGAGCGCACGCGCGTTTGGGTTCGTGTCGATAAAGCCAATCCCGAAATCGATCGCATGGCGGATGACTGGCTTGAAAAAAACGATCCAAAGCATCGCGAGCGCCTTGATGCGGAAGAACGAGAAACGTCAGAACTTTTTTTCACTGGGCCAAAAATTCCAAAGACTCAAACGATGACGATGACTCTGGAACCATTCACTGACGAAAACGGATCGCTAAAAACCCGTATCGCCTTCGTCGTCAAAGTCGCGCTTGATCGTATCGATCACCGCGTCGAGTGATTCGCCTTCTGGATCAAACTCATCCACGCCCTCATCAAGATCAAGGTCATAAATGACTTTCGCGAAATCCTTGTCGTTTGCCAAATCTTGGCGAATGGCTTCGATATATTTATCCGGATATTTAACGACAAGCTCTTCGATATATTGATTGAGCTTGCCTTCTTTTAAGATCACTTCCTTGCGCTTAATTTTTTTCCAATTTTTGATGTAATGCAGACGGCAATAGCCCCCGGAAGTCGAAAGACCCTCGCAAGCTACTTCGCGGCAAACTTGTTCGCTGGCTTCCTCGCGGCGGGCACCCCCACTTTTGGAAGCGCGAATATTCGCCGTCGCCGATGCGAGCGCCGCGGCTGGGCCCGAAAGCGGGACTTTCTTTCGACTCGCCTTGCTTGAGGGCGTGCTCACTGCTGCCGGCGCGGATTTCACCGCAGAAGCGGACTTCGCTGGGACCTGAACAAGCTTCGCCACGGCAGACTTTGAGGCAGCAGCTGATTTGACAGGATGGGCGCTGGCCTTCTTAGTCGCTGGAGCCACTGCCCGCGTCTTGGAGCCTTTGTCCGGCCGAAACAGCGACCACCTTTTTGGGCGCAGCCGCCTTAGTCCTCACCTTTTTGGACCCAAGCCGACCAATTTTGCGAGCTTTCCAAACTTAGAAGCCGCCTTCGCCGGCTTCGCGGCCTGAGCGGCTGGGCGCGTCGATTTTTTAGAGGCGATGAATTTGGCTTTACTATTTTTTTTAGTCTTCATGATCTTGCCCTTTTATTATGCTAACTCTGGTTGGGTGCCACGCCCAAAAAGGCCCGTCAAGACCAAACGTTCACCTGATGTTCGCAATAACACTCTCATCTTACGCTCAAGAGGTGTGGTGGACATCCATTTTCACGGAGCCTTTGGAATTGACCTCATGACAGCCACTCCGGCTGAACTCGAAGAACTCGCCGCCCGACTGGGTGATGCGGGAGTTGCGGGTTTTTGCGCGACAACTCTATCCGCACCGGCCAAGGAGCTTCGTGCGGTCACCGAAAAACTGGGAAAATGGATACGCCACTGTTCGGATTCGAGGTTTTCGTCCGATCGGGCAGCCTTGCCGCTGGGTATCCACCTCGAAGGCCCTTTTATCCGCCAAGGAGCCTGTGGCGCCCACCCCCGGGGGCGATCCGTAAACTCGATTTGCAAGAAGTCGAAAATCTTTGGGAAATCAGTCAAAAAAACCTGAAAATCATAACAGTGGCCCCCCGAAGCGCTCGACCCAAAAGACCGGCCTCGATTTTTTCGGTTTTGTCGGGACCGCGAAATTCGACTGTCCCTTGGACACTCCAGATGCTCAGAAAAAGCCGCTCAAGAGGCGTTTGAACAGGGTATAACGGGCGTCACGCATGCCTGGAACGCGATGAACTTCCATCATCGCACACCGGGGATCATGGGAGCGGCGCTCGGCCGAAAAGATCTGCATATTGAACTGATCTTGGACCAGATTCACGTATCCCCCACCCTGCTTCGTTGGACCCTTGATCTTCACCGGAAGGCCGGCCCCATCTGCTTTGTTTCGGATTCTGCTCCTGCCGCTGGCACCTCGGGTCAGCGCTGGCATCCGTTTGGCCCCCTCAAAGTCCGCTACCAGGACGGAGCCTGCCGTCTTCCAGACGGAAATCTGGCCGGTGGAGGGATTTTGCTGCCCGAAGCTTATCGACGCTGGCTCCTCCAAGAATCCGCCCATACCGGTCAACCGATCGCCCAACTGCTCAAGAGCACACTGAAACATGTAACGCTCGACCCGCTTTCGGTGCTTTCGGTTCCGGCCCATCGTCTCAGCAACCGACGTTTCGTATGGAAAGTCGAAGGAAATCGAGTGAGGTTTACGCGGGATTCCATTTGACTTAACCCGCCTGGAAACGCTACGACTCTGCGTCAGCAGAATGAAAATTTATCTAAAAGAACTAAGCGACCAGGAAACCGAGCTCGCCTTTACGGAATCGGAAGCTTGGGTCAAAGAAGCCGTTGAAGCTGTCGATGAATCGCTGGATGACGTGCCAGGCGCCGTCCCCAAGCGGTCGGGACTGGTTCGCGCTCCTCGAGGGATCCAAACCCATTTTTCTCTCAGAAAAGTCGACGACGTCATTGTCGTTTCAGGTGATGTAAAAACCCATATTGAGCTCGTCTGCAGCCGGTGCGCGACTTTGTTCAAAATGGAATGTTCGCCTCATTTCTCCGCGCTCTTCTGCGATGATCCGGTGATGGCGGGCGTCGGTCACCTTGAAGGCCAAGGCAAACCCGCCGGGCAAAACAAGGGCTTTGCCCGGCATGCCCACGATGAAGAAGCCGATTCGCTGGCGAGCGACGGAAAAGATCTGGACATCACCTATCTCTCGACCGATTACATCGACCTTCGAGAGCTCCTGACCGAGCAATTGCAGCTCCAAGTCCCCTTTCAACCTCTTTGCAAACCCGAATGTAAAGGCATGTGCTCCAACTGCGGAGCCGACTTAAACGTGGGCCGCTGCGCCTGCGCGAAGCTGGCCAACGCGACTGCGTTTCAAGCCCTAAAAAATCTAAAACTATGACTGCTACAAATTTTGGACCCTTCGCATCGCGCATTACCGGAACCGGCTCTGCCTTCCCTGAACAACGACTCACCAACCAAGAACTCACAAAAAAAGTCGAAACGACTGACGAGTGGATTCTCGAACGCACCGGCATCAGCGAACGCAGAATCGCTCAGACAGGTTTGGAATCCGATAAGAACTCCTCTCTCGGCGCGCGTGCGGCGATGGCCGCCCTTGAAATGGCCGGCAAGAGCGCAAGCGATATCGACCTGATTCTTTACGCGACCTGCACGCCGGATACGCTGATTCCATCCACCGCCTGCTGGTTGCAAAAAAAAATCGGCGCCAAGAAAGCCTGGGCATTGGATGTCAATGCGGCCTGTTCCGGATTTGTTTTCGGTTTGGCCACGGCCGACAGCTTTTTGCGCTCGGGTCAATTCAAAAACGCACTCGTGGTGGGCGGCGACATCTTGACCGCGTTTACGAATTGGGAGGACCGCGGGTCCTGCATCCTCTTCGGCGATGGCGCGGGTGCCGCGATCCTCGAGCGAACGGAAGCAAGCAATCCTCGCCGAATTCTCTCTGTGCACATGGGCTCCGATGGCGAGTACTGGGATCTTTTCCATGTCCAGGCGGGTGGCTCGAACATGCCGGTCACGGCGGAAGCCCGCGCGCAACATCTGGATAAGATGGAAATGAAAGGCCGGGAAATGTTCAAAGTCGCAGTCCGTACCTTAGGCGACTACGCTGTCCAGGCGCTTGAAAGCAATGGACTCGGCTTAGGCGGCCTGGATTGGCTGGTACCGCATCAGGCCAATCTACGGATCATCGAAGCGGTTGCTAAGCGCCTCGAACTTCCGATGGAAAAAGTTTTGGTCAACATCGAACGTTTTGGAAATACGAGCTCGGCCACGATACCGACAGCCTTGGATGAAGGCGTTCGAAAGGGACTCATCAAACCGGGCCAAACCGTTTTACTCGATGCTTTCGGAGCTGGCGTCACTTACGGATCAATTCTCATGAGGTGGTAAGAATGCTAAACAAGACCGTTGCCCTATTTCCAGGACAAGGATACCCAATTCGTCGGAATGGGGAAGGACCTTTTCGATAATTTCAAAATCGCCAAAGAAACCTTCGAAGAAGCTTCCGAAGCCGTAAAAAAAGATCTCACGAAACTTTGCCTTGAAGGGCCGGAAAGCGAGCTCGTGCTGACGGAAAACACTCAGCCCTGTTTGCTCGTCGCCTCTGTTGCGGCATTTCGAGTCATGGAGAAAGAAACCGGCTTTAAGCCTGCCATGGTCGCCGGGCACTCCCTCGGAGAATACTCGGCACTAGTCGCGGCAGACGCTCTCCCGCTTTCGACAGCGGCTCGATGGGTGCGCGAACGCGGACGTGCGATGCAGATCGCCGTTCCCGCAGGCCAAGGCACCATGGCAGCGGTCATGGGGTTGGACGACGCGAAAGTCGCCCTACTTTGCGAAAAAGCCACGGCTGCCGCGAAAGAAAAACGCGCTGCGGGCAGCGAATATTCGGTGGAAGCCATCGTCGAACCCGCCAACTACAATGCCCCCGGGCAGATCGTCATCGCAGGCTCGACCGATGCGGTTGCCGAAGCGATTGCCTTGATCAAAGCCGGCGGAGATTTTGCGGGCGGAAAGGCGATCCCGCTTTCAGTCAGCGCTCCCTTCCATTGCAGGCTGATGCGTCCCGCGCGCGACCGAATGGCGGAGCTTTTTGCCGGCGCAAGTCCAGAAAACCAGCCCAAAACGCCCGTATGCCCTTATATCCCAAATCGAACGGGCCGCATGACGCGCGAACCTGGAGTCATCTTCGAGCTTTTGGTCGAACAAGTCGATCATCCTGTTCTCTGGAAGCAATCGATGACTCATCTCATCGATCTGGGCTATACTGTCGGTATTGAATTTGGTCCCGGCAAAGTGCTCGCGGGCCTCGCCAAACGAATCGCTCAAGGCTCCGGAGCAACCTTTACCGTGCACCCGATGAGTGATTCGGCCCAACTGAAAGCACTTGGAGCACTCTTGATGACCCCTACTTCTTCCCCCATCGCTTTTGTCACTGGCGCCTCACGTGGAATCGGGGCCGCCATCGCCAGCCAGCTTGCAAGCCAAGGCATGCACGTGATGATCAATTACACTTCGAACGAGCAGAAGGCCCAGCAACTTCGCGCGTCCATTCAAGCGAGCGGCGGAAAGGCCGATCTCTGCCAATTTGATGTTTCGAAATCCTCTGAAGTGGACGAAAAATTCGAGTGGATCGCCAAAACCTTCGGCCCCGTAGCGGTGCTGGTCAATAATGCCGGCATTACGGTCGATTCACTTCTCATTCGCATGAAGGACGAAGACCTCGATCGGACGCTCAACATCGATCTCAAAGGTGCGATTTATTGCTCACGCGCGGCCGCAAAACAAATGATGCGGGCGCGCCAGGGCAGCATCATTCAAATTTTTGGTCATCGGAGAAAGCGGCAATGCCGGCCAAAGCGCCTATGCCGCCGCGAAAGCAGGCCTGATTGGCTTTAGCAAAAGCATGGCAAAGGAACTCGCAAGCCGCCAAATCCGAGTAAACGTCGTCACGCCGGGGTTCATTCAAACCGACATGACCTCCGCTCTAACGGAAGATCAGAAAGAAAACATTCAAAAGAGCATCCCTCTTGGCTTTTTGGGAGAATCCCAAGATATCGCCTCACTCGTCGGCTTTCTTGCCTCCCAGGCGAGCCGCTACATCACCGGACAAGTGATTGGAGTAAACGGCGGTCTCTATATGTAGGCTGAGCAACCGCTCTTATAAATAGCCAAGCCATACCCGGCTGTTGCATTTGGCGGAACTTTTCGGTAGTGCAATAAGACTTAAGTCAAATATAAGGAGAACACGATGTCCGCATCCGTTGAAGAGAGAGTAAAAACGATTATTTGCGACCAACTTGCCGTAGAAGCTGAAAAGGTCACCCAGACCGCGTCGTTTATCGATGACCTTGGCGCAGACAGCCTGGACATCGTCGAGCTCGTCATGACGATGGAAGAAGAATTTGATCTCGACATCCCGGATGAAGATGCGGAAAAAATGAAAACCATAAGCTA
>CAWFZD010000056.1:0-8674 GCA_963820145.1 uncultured Alphaproteobacteria bacterium | reverse complement strand
GAACAATCGTTACCCATTCTTCGGCCGGCGAGCCGTCACCCGTCTCCCAACCCGAGAGGTCGATGTGATCCATGTAAAGGCCCACCGGATTTGGCAGCGTGAGTAAGGCTCCGAGCCGTGCAAGGGCGTTGACTGTAGCACCGATGGTCGGATCGCTATTTCTGTTCACGCCGCCATAAGCAGCGCAGCAGATGAGCGTCTGTGGATCGGTTATTGGATTGCCTTTGCCATCCTTGCGCCGGAGCGTGGCCTCCGCGCCAAGCTCGACCTCCGCGCCCAGACTGTTCGGTGGCGCACAAAGGTGCATGATGCCGTGTGTGGTATTCCACTTGTTGTACGGGTAATAACCACCACGAGCGATCCCGAAATCGGAATCGTCGTACGGACTAATGAGGTCTTCGATCTTGACGTCCGGACTGATCAGTTCTCGATAGAGAGCAAGCACTTTTGCGCGACCGTCCGGGAATACCGGCCCCCCACCGGGGAACGGTCCACCCCACATGGCTGTCCAGTATTCGGGAGGTTCCGAGGTAAAGATTACACGCGTCATCGCACCGCTCGCCGGATCCCGATTGACGTGCCATTCGCAATATTCGACGGTGGGCCGGTACACGGCTCGCGCTATAAATTCCAAATTGCTCTTTGTTGGGCGATCCGGGTTGAAGCCTCCGGCAACTTCGGAATCATAAAAAGGCAATGTGAGCCGATCCACGAAATAGGCGCCCAGGGGCCAAAGACGATCGGCTTCCTGAAGGGCTCTTTTGCGGCCAAACCGGACCAACAATTCTTTTGGGAAGGCATTCCAGGTTACCGGCTGGACAATCAGGTCGCCTCCATAGGTGGTGGGATCAAAAAATTGCGGAACGAAGGTTTGCACATCTCCTCCAGCACGGCGGACTTTCTCGGGCAGCCCGTCGATCGCCGATTGGAAGAAGCTGCGAACAAGCGCGTCCCAGCAGGTGCGTTGATCCTCATCGAAGTCGGGAAGAAAGGCCGGTGGATCGTGGCGGGCCTGTGGTTTGGGGGCCATGGGTTGAGCTGATCTTGGTGCCACTGTTTCATTTTTGTTCGGCATACTCAGGTTCCAGAGTTTACGCGTCTCGATACGCGCTTGGCTCGACGTGCATCTGTTGGGAGGAAGAGAGACCGGCGGAGAGCGCGGTCAAATCCTGGACGAACCGCGGCAGCTGAGCCGCCAGAAGAGAGGGCGCGCTATTTCTTGGATTTCTTTTTTCGGCGCGGCGCCGGGAAAGGCTTCAGCGCAAGCGCCGCGGGACCACGGGCTTGCCCATCCAGTGCGGCCATCACCTGCGCGACACTCTCGCGGACAACAAATTCTTCGTTCTCTGTCCTTATCTTGGTTCGCGCCGTGTTCTTCTCCATAGCTTTCTCATTGGACACGAGATCCAGCACTTCGGTGCAGCTGTCAGGATAAAAATAGATCGGCGTGCCCGGCGGGGTCGTGAGCTCCACCCATGCGGGCCCAAGTTCTTTGATGATCTCCTCAGGCGTTTCCTTCACTTGCGCCTTGCCCGCCTGCAGCCACAGACTTGTCCGGGCGCCCGGCGCAGCATCCAAACCAGACGGGGCCCGCAGAACAATCAGGTTGGCGATGTTGAAATATTGAGCCTGTCCGGTCAGCGAGGTCAATTTGATCCAGGGCATCGACAGTATCCTCGAATGTGAGACATCGTTCGCGGCGGCACTGATGAGACGCGGGGAAGGAAAAATATCGGCAGGCGTCGTGCGCAATCACGCACGCTTCAATTTAACGGATAATACGAGGTGGTTGTGTGAAGTAATTCACATTCCGAAGCGCCGGAAGGTTTGTAGAATGTTTGACACGGGCGTAAGGCGCGAACTGCAAGACGTGAACTCTTAAGGCCTTGTACTCGCAGTTTGTTCTGCTTTTTCGTCTCGCCGCTTCACAGGGCAGGGAGCCCAAATGCTGATCCAACTTCCTTGGGTCTGCGCGAGCCTCGGCTCGACAGACCTCGCAACGAAACAATTGAAATTTTTACTTGATTAACAAGCGCTGCGGGAGTTACACGGTCGTGTTTTGTCTTTTTTTCCCCGACAATGCGGGGCAAAGCATTTTGGAGCGACACCATGACACCAACCCATGCAGAATTACCGGGAAGCCGTCGGGCACCTCCGCAGGACGCAACGCGCGTTCGAAACGTCGACCCTCATGCACGCATCGAAGTCACGGTTACCTTAAAAGGACCCGACCTCCCCCCGCTGAACAAGATGCCGGAGCAGCCTATGAGCCGGGCGGATATTGACAAGAAATGGGGCGTGCCTCCGGCGGACGTGCAGAAAGTCGAACGCGTTCTAAGGTCGTTTGGCCTCCACATCGGCGATGTCAAACAAGGCGGTCGAAGCCTGCAGGTGTACGGCTCGGCCGCTGCGATCGACGCAGCATTCCGTCCCAATCTCGGGGTTTATCAAATTCCGGGCCAGGGTGAGATCCGGGGCCGCGAAGGCGCCCTGATGGTACCAAGCGAGCTCGCCGGGTTGATCACCGGTGTCGATGGGCTCGATCAGCGAAGAATGGCGTTTCGGAATGCGGCGCGCCGGCGCCATCGTATGGTGGCCGCCGCGCCCACCGAGGCCAACACGCCATTGACACCTGCGGCGCTTCAAGAGCGCTACAACTTTCCGCCCGGCGACTGCGCCGGAAAGACCATCATGATTGCGGAGTTCGGAACGCCGCTCGACAATGGGAAGGTTCTACCACCGGCCTACATTCCATCGGACGTCGCCGCCTTCTGTCAGGCCAACGGTGTAGCGACACCCGCGGTTACGATTTATCCCATCAATGTCGCGCCGCTCAATCAGCACCAGTTCGAAATGTATCAGCGCCGGTTGCCGCGCCAGGTCGCGCAAGTTCTGCTCGAGCAGACCGCGGAGACCATGATGGACGTGCAGATTATTGCCGCCCTGTGTCCTGCGGCCAAGATCGGCGTTTATTTTGCCAGCTGGGACCAAAAAGGCTGGATCGACCTTCTGGACGATATGACCTCCGGGCACCCGGCAACACCCGTTGCCATCTCCATCAGCTATGGCCTTGCGGAGGAGGCTGCGGACTGGAGCGGTGATGCGATGAATTCGATCAATCATCGGCTGCAGATCGCGGCGATGATGGGAATTACGGTTTGTGTTTCCTCGGGCGACGACGGGACCGCCTGCGGTCAGGATGGAACGCGCTGCCACGTGGAATTTCCAGGGTCGAGCCCGTTCGTGCTGAGCGTCGGCGGCACGATGCTTGCCGGAGAAGCCGGGAATCCGGCGGCCGAAGTGGTCTGGTGGGAAACCCCCGGCCAACGCACCAACAAGGGCGGCGGCGCCACCGGAGGCGGGGTCAGCATGCTCAATGCGCGACCACCCTGGCAGACCGCAGAGGTGGCCTCGCTCAATCCAGCGTCTCCGGATGGGCGGATTGTACCCGATGTCGCTGCTTTGGCGGGACCGCCCCTTTACGATCTGTTGCTCGATGGACAGAGCTTCCCCGACGGTGGCACAAGCGCTGCGGCCCCGCTCTGGGCATCGCTGGTGGCTCGGATCGACGCGGCCTTACCGGTCAACAAGCGCCAAAGGTTCCTGCCGCCGCTGCTTTATAAAGACAAGGTCGCAAAAGCCGGGTTCCGGGACATCGTTTCCGGAGGAAACGTAACAAAACCGTCGCCCGGGAAGGGCTACACGGCTGGCCCTGGCTTTGATGCCGTGAGCGGCTGGGGCGTTCCGGATGGTCAAAATCTTCTCAAGGCTCTCCAGACCGTTTGATCATCGCTAAGCGTATAGATTTGCGGCTGCGTCGCTCTGGCGGCGCGGTCGCGTGGCGGGACCATCGGCGCGGCATACGAAAGCAGCTCGGTCAAGGATGCCTTCGTCCTCACACGCCCCGCCACAGCGACGCCCCCCGAGCACCGAGCGTGACGTGCCGCTCAAGACATCGCGCGGCAATTTTCGCGCCCTGCCCCAACGAGATTGGACGTCGGTCGAACCGGAATCGTAAATCAGAACAGGTGAAACATGGCAACTAAGAGAATGGCCGGGCTCGGATTTGCACTCGCTCTAGGCGTGTCGATGTCCTGTTTCGCCGGGGCTCTGTGGGCCCAAGGACCGACACCTGGCGTGGAGTCCTCAACCGATCGTCACCTACGCTGCACAAGGCTGGAACGACACCGACCGCGACATTTTTTACACGACCAGTCAGGGCTCGCGGATCCTCCCCTATGCCTGGTTCAAGGCCTTGCGTCGCACCGACGTCGATCAACCTTTCGCAGGCGATCAGCTTCAGCGCTATGGATATCTTCCCTATCCAACGTCCACGACCAATCCGTTTGGCCTTCCGGTAGGCTTCGTCGTCGATTGTGATGGAGCCTCGGGCGCCCTCGGCATGACATGCGCCGCCTGCCACACCGCTCAGCTCGAGTATCAGAAGGACGGCCAACGCTACGCTCTGCGCCTTGATGGCGCCCCGGCCAACGCAGATTTTCAGCAATTTCTTTTCGATCTGACCGAGGCAGCGAGCAAGACACCGGCGCAAACGGATCGTTTCACAAGCTTCGCCCAACAGGTGCTCGGAAGCGGCTACTCGGACGCGGCGGCCGCACAACTCAAGATCGACTTTGGCGACTGGTTGGCGTCGTTCAAGGGCTTCATGGATGCAAGCTTGCCCAAATCTCCTTGGGGCCCGGGCCGGCTTAATGCCTTTGCCGCCAACGAACTTCAACCGAAGCACTTCGCGCACTTGGCGCATCGTCGTTCTCTCTGCTGGCATCCAAGTCCTCCTTCGAACCCGAAGGAGCGGACCTGAGTCGGCCAGCGGAGGCACCGGACCCCGGGCGAGATCATCCCGGAATGGCGGGCGACATCATCTCGGAACGGTGGGCGACATCATCTCGGAATCGGTAGGCGGCATCATCCCGGAACGACGGGCGGCTTCAGCCGGAAATCGGCAACCAAGCGTTAAGGCGCATTGTGAACATTCGCAGTCAACCGCCTCGACAGCAGACCGTCGGCCAACGGTGCTAGCCCAAATCGGAGGTCAGGTAAACTGTTTTCAACGGCCGCTGCGACAACGGGCGTTGTTAAGGGGAATATTGTGGGAATTGATTATTTGAACGATCCGCGCCGGGTCTCGCTGCGAACCAAGGACATAACCGATGGCAGGCGGTACCGACGGATTATCGCGAATGTAGACAAGCAGGCGTTCTGGAACGGGCAAAGCAAGGTTCGCTCGCTTTGGGCCCATCAGCGCACGGCAATTGCTTTCGCCGCGGCATATGTCTCGTCAGAAAAGACCCTGGACGAAGGAGGCACAGAAGCGGCGTTGATCAAAATGCCGACAGGGACGGGTAAGTCGGGCGTGGTGGCGTGTATTTCCCGGTGTTTTCCGACGGTGAAGCGCATCCTCGTACTTACACCACGGACGGCGTTGGCTGATCAGCTCAAGAGTGACATCGCCGTGCGCTTCTGGGGCAACATGGGCTACACGGTTCAGCCACCGCAGACGTGGTTCGATACATCGATCGAGGCCGCCCATGTGGAGCTCTTCTGCTCCCCAATCCCCGCCGATTGAAGTACCTTATGCAGTTGGCGGCGGACATGCCGACGGTGCTGGTCGGCACCCTTGAAGCCCTCGATCAGGTCCGGGTAAAACGCGACAGGTTTGAACGCAAGTTAAGACGCGGTCAGCCTCTTTCAACCAACGAGATCGAAGTCTGGACACGCACGACAGAGATGATGTCCTGGCTTGCGCGCTTCGACCTTGTCGTGGTGGACCAGGGTCACTACGAGCCCGTCCTTATGGAGTTGAGCGTCAGCGAACTCAATGTCCGACAATTTTGCTCAGCGCGACGCCTTTTCGCAATGACTACAAGCTATTCCAGGTGAAAGGCCGCTTCGTTTTCAACTACCCCTTTGAGGAGGCACGCGACGAAAACATTGTTCGGAATGTCGACATCATCGAGATCATCGCTGGCAAGGGCCGCAAACGAAAGGCGTCGGGGGATGAAGATACGGTTACACCAGCTGGCCTGACGTCCGAAGACCTGAGCGCCGTCGATGACTTTGTGGCAGGCCTGAAAGCGAAGCTGCCGGCCCTGCTGAAAGCGTCCAGGGTTGCCAGCCCGAAAGTCATCGTGCGCAGCCGATCCTGGACGAAATCCTTGAGCTTCTCCAGGTCACACTGGAAAAGGCCTTCGGACAACTCCCCGTTCTTATTCATGATCGGGTCGAGGGCACGACCGGCGAACAGGAGCGTCGCCGCTACAACGAGGTGGCCCGAGCCCGTGCGAAGGAGCCTGATTAAACCATTTGGGCTGCATCAAAGCAAGCTCCTCGAGGGGATTCGATGGATCAACCTACGTTGCAGTCGCGATCCTTCTTGATCTGTTTACGAACGCGCAGCAACCTTGCAACAAATTGGACGAGTTTCACAATCGACGATCCCACGCGAAGAGAACAGCAGACAGCCCATATCCTGCTGCCCCAAGAACTCTTCGCCGCCACCCAATCGGAGTGGAAGCGTTATCTGGAGTTCGAACGGTACGTGGCAACCGGGCTTTCCGCCATCGTCCCGAGTGAAGCGTATCTACCGGTTAAAATCGTCCCGGCCATGCCCGAGATGCAGTACGTGGATGGACGTTTCCGGCACCGGTTGCCCGACTTGGTATCGGTTGGGGCCGAGGACATAATCGTGCCAAGGCGGGCAGCCGTCTTTGAGACGGAGCCGTCATTCGATATGGGCATCGCCGGCACGGAAATTCTCGAAGCATCCTGGCAAGAAACCGCTTCGTCGTCCGGCCGATCGGCGGGCTACCGTCCGACGCGTTGGGCTGGACCTACTTCACGGTCGACGAGAGCCCCTATCTCGCCAATCATTTTATTACCGAGTGGCGATTTGGCGTTGTGCTGGCCGCGCGGTGCGCAATCACCTGTTTGTCTTTGACTTCGATGGCCTAACCTTCAGCCCGTCCCGCGTCGGCGCTGCGCGCCCAGGCGAAGGTAGCATGACACGATTGCTGCCCGCGAATTCCACAATTACGGAAGTGTCGGCGAACTCGCTCGACATGTCAGATCGGGCGATCCGCTCGCTGAGGCAAAGAACACGCTCATTCGCAGAGACGTTTACCGATCTGCTTGATCCGATGCTCCGTCCAGCGACCGTCACCGGCTATGCCGGAGGATCCGGCCGTTACATTGGCATCGTGCGTGCAAAGGTCGCCGACGCGACCGATGAGAACATCCCCATTGCCGATTTCATCGACTGGGCACGCAAGATTGAGCGCCAGCTGACCGATCAAGCCGTGACACCCAATCCGGTCTTTCAGCGCTACGCGACGAGGGTCGCGCCGGACCGGGATAAGGCAGACAAGCCCGTAAACATTCTGCTCGATCTGACGGAGGAAGCTCTACGGGAATTCGGGCTTCGCGGTGGAGAAGACCGAGCCGATCCGCCGGTGGGCCTGCTGGCCTATGAAGATTTGTGCGCCGATATCGAAAACAACACTTTTACGATCAAAGGCCTCGATGGTGTCGACGTCGCCTGCTCAATCCAGTTCAATCCAGAGACATCGCGCTACGCGATCCGCAGCCCCGCCTTAAACGAGCGCCACCCGCCTCTTGCGACCTCTAGAGGCGCTCGGGCCATTGCGCTGACGGAGCGGATCAATACGTCGCAAGCTTTTCGGGTGCTCACTTCGCAGGACGGCGTCGTCTACATGTATGGTGAATTTCTGAAAGCGCGCGACGTGCTGAGCGCCGGCGGGACGGTGCTACCGCTAGAATGCGCGGTGGCGATTTCTGCGCTTAGCGAGACCACAAGCGAAAAGGGTGAAGCATTTTTCTCGAAGCGGGCTGCCTGGAGAAGGCAATCCGTCTTTGGGCTCGTCAAATCGTATTGCGAAAACCCAGGTCCAGGCGGCGGAAACGAACTGGAGGGAGCTCTGAGAGGTTTCGATCTCGTTCTCCTCGACGATGACTCCTCGGAGCTTGGCGATTTTATCGCGATTGGCGAACGGCGGCTCGCAATCGTACATGCCAAGGCGAGTAGCGAATTAAGCGCAGGTAGCGTCACCAAGCTCGAAGCGGTCGGCCGGCAGTGTGCCGCCTCATTGGCTTTTTGCTCGACCATGGCGCAAGTCGACGGGATCGAGAGGGACCGTTGGCAACGGCCCACGCTGTTCAACGCCAAACGAGTGGCGCTATCGCGAAATCTCCGGAACGAAAAAAATGTTGTCAAGGACGACGTCGCCGAAGAGGTCAGAGCCGCTCTCACGAACCCCAGCTTCGAGCGCGAAGTGTGGATTATTGCAGGGCGCCTGCTCGACGTTGAACAAACGCGTGACCGGGCTCGCAAGAAGCTCCTCAAACCGTGATCGACAGCTGTTAATGTTCCTGGAAAGCCTTGGCACGGCCTGCGGACGCGCGAATGCGCGATTGAGATTCGGGCACTGAGAAAGGCACTCATTGCAAGCCCTCTGCCATCAACGTGCCGCAACTCACGGTGTGCTCCAAAGGATGTCTCCCAAAAACCGCGACGACGACCCAACACTGGTTAGAGCGGTACTCCAAATTCTGCGGCCGGAGCATGGGGGGACATCTCGGCTATGAAGCGGCTAGCCTGCAGAGAGGGTTGCCCATTCACTACGCTAGTCGGTGAAAT
>CAWFZD010000055.1:0-7155 GCA_963820145.1 uncultured Alphaproteobacteria bacterium | reverse complement strand
TTGTTCACTAGGGACTGGTTTCTGCGGGTGCCGGCGAGTCCATCGAGGATCCGGGTCTTCTCGGACTCAAGCCGCATCATGATCTGCTGATCCTGAGTCATGATGAGTCGAACGATTCGTGATCGCTCTTCGATCGCTTGTTTCATTTGCTCGCCGTGGTTTCGGATTTGCGCCTGAGGCAGGGCGTGGAGCGTCTGGCCAATTCGTTCGTCGTAAAGCTCAAGGAGGTGAAAATAGGATTCGCGCTTTTCGTGCAAGCGAGCCAGTTCCTGGGACGTGGCTTCTTGCGAAAGCGCGGAAAGCGTTTCCCATCGCCCCAGAAAGTCCGAACAAAGCCCGAGAATTCGCTCCAAGCAACGGTTTTTGGCCTGCAGCAAATTCAACACCCCCGTCAAAGGAGGGGGCCTTATCCTGATTTTTTTTCTCTGCCACTTCCATGTGGTTTACTTTGCGACTCCCGAGGTTTTATTTGCTTGAGCGACCGCGTCTTTCCATCCCGTAAGAAGCGTCTCGAGCAGTTTTCCGACCGTCTGGAGCTTTTCCTTGCTGTTCTCAAGGTTGGCCTTGAGAAGTTGCTCCGTCATAAAATGATACAGGCGTTCTAAATCGCGGGCAATGGGGCCCCCGATTTCGAAATCGAGGGTGTTCGCAAGTTCGTTGATGATGTCGTGGACTTTGCCGATGGCGATTCCCTTGGCGCGAAGATCCTTGTTTTCAATCGCGGCCGACGCTTTTTTGACGTTTTGAATGGCGCCCTCGTAAAGCATGATGAGGAGCTGACCGCGATTCGCGGTCTTTACCGAAGTCTGTTTGTACTGATTGGCCCCGCCTGTGCCGTATGGGTTACCTGCCATTGCTCTCCTCCCTTTTTATCATCCAAGCAGCGACATAATTCCGCCGCCTCCGCCCGGCAGCGCCGAGCTGAGGTACTGCTGTTGTTTTTGCATGCACTAGTGAGGCCTGAACGCGAAACTGCTCAACGAAGCTGTGGCGCGCTCCAGGTTGCGTGACTTGTTGTCGATGTCAGTGTCGATCTGCTTGATGCGACTATGCATGCTTTGCTCACGCTGCGCGAGCATGCCGACTCCCGGGGTTGTGTACCCGGAGAGCATGGTTCGCATTTGAAATGCGAGTCCCTGGTTGCCAGTAAAGACCTGCGAGAGGCTGTCGAAGTTTTTTTCAATGAACTTCTGGAACTTATCTTCCTTGAAGTCGAGCTGGCCGCCCTTATTAAATTCGATGCCCAGATCGCTCATGACATAGACTTTGGGATCGTCTTGCCGGGCTTATAAACCGGAAAGCCCTCTTGCAGAAGGTTACGTAACCTGAATTCGACGTTTTGCAGTCCGGTGTCGCCGGCAAAGGTGGTTCGCGTATCGCTCTTGTCGTCGATCGAGTTTTGTTTTGTGATGAAGCCCAAAATGTCGTTCGTTCTGTCGACAAAAGCTTTGACCTTGCCGCTGATCTTCTGAAGGTCTTCCGTGATCGTGAGATTGATGGCCTGGCCTTCTTTGGCCTGCTTCAGGGTTAGGTTCACGCCTGGCAGAAAGTCCTGAATCTGATTGCTTGGCGCATCGATCTCAAAGCCATCGACTTTGATCCTCGCGTTTTGCGCTTCGTGATTGTCATCCATGTAAAAATCATGGTCGCCATCGAGAAAGTAAAATTCCGGGAAATCGACTTGATTGTCCGCGCCCTCGTTTTTCGAGGTCAAGATCAATTTCCACTGGTCGTCACCGCTCGAAGCATCCTGCACCACCGCCGCCCGGACCGGAAAATCCGTTTCCTTGTTGATGAGATTGGCGATGCCCCGCAGACTTGATTGGCCTTCTTCGACGTAAATTTCCTTCGAATCCCCGTTTGGGGCCGTCATCGTGATGAAACCCTGGCCAAGGGAGGGTTTATCGGGATCGGGGTGCCCGTTTGAAATCGCCGAGCTGCGCGCGGCGAGCTGAGAGATTTCGAGGTTGTAATTTCCGGGCTGGGCTTTGTCTTTGTCGATTGTCACGGATGGCGTAGTTGGCGCCGTCGCCGAGATCGGATTTGAGCTCCCGGAATCTCGTGAACGAGGTGAGCTCTCCTATTGCTTTGTCGAGCCCTTGAAATTTACTTTTGAACTCTTGGAAGAGTTTCAAGCGCGCGTCTTCCTGCGCCTTGCGGGCTTCCAACGCTTTGATTGGCTGCCGCTCGGCTTCGATGATCGACTGGACGGCTTGTTTGAATTGACCCCCTCCCATGGGATCAAATCGAAGACCCACTTCAATGCCTTTCCCGGTCCGCGCTCAAGCAGGTCCTTCATAGACCCGTGACGAGGACTTCCATTAAAGTATGACGGGATTGCGGGCTGCTGCCAAGGCGGCAGGATTTGCCCGCTCGGGCGTCATTCTATTGACGTTTGAGGGGCTCTTTTATTTCGAGCCTTCGACGATTTGGCCGTTACGAAGGGCGAGAACCTTGAGTTCGCGGTCGAGCTGTCCGTTCGTATACGTCAGTTTTCCGGTGAGGCCGGCTAAGTCTTTCGTTTCTTGCAGCTGATGGAGGAGGTCCTTACGATTGTAATTTCCTCCCGCTTCATGAATTGCATGCTTGAGGACCATGGCGGCATCGTAAGCGATCGCTTCCATGGCTGCGGGGATCCTGACTAAACTCCGAGCGGTAGGTCAACATGAACCTTTGCACATTTTTGGCGGGGCTTCGCGCGTAAAACGAGTCCACGAAAAGCGCCCCTTCGGCGTAGCTTTGAGCGCTAGCCGCAAGCTCCGGCGAATCCCAGCTGGAGGTCCCCAAAAAAGTCATATGATCCACGTCACGATAAGCAAACGTCGGGATAATCAGCCCGGCTACTTTGGGTTCGTCGGGAAGGAAAACCGCCTGATAGTCCACAATGGGCGGCAAGCTGAAGTACCGTTCGGTTTTACGGGTTGCTTTTTGATTTTATTGTCAGTCCGCAGCTTGGCTAACTGATCGAGCTCCCGTTGCCGGGCCTCGGTTAGTAGAGGCCCGACAGCTTGTCGACGACTTGACGAAAGTCGGTCTCATCCGAGGAGTAGGACTCAATGCCCGTGATCTGGCCACCCAGCTTTTCGACGGCATCCCAGAAGCTTTGGATCGATTCATCGCCTGCTTTGCCTTTTGGAAAAAGGATCGCGAATTTACGCAAACCCAGGGATTCGATCGCATAGCGCGCGATTTCCTTGGCCCTAAGCCGCGAGGTGACTCCGGCTTGGATAGTAAAGTCATCATTGTAGGAGTGCGTGGCGGGATTGGCGACTGTTGCGCTCCATAACGCGTCAGTGAAAGCATCGGAACTCCCAGCTCAATGGCCCGCCTTGAAACCTGGTCGATTCCTTTGCTCAGTAGCGGGGGCCGATCACGGCGGCGACATGATGTTCGATCACGAGGCGGTCGAGCGAAACATGGATTGTGGTGTCGGGCTCTTCGCCGCTGTCCTCGATGACGAGGGAAATTTCAGAATCGGATTCCGGTCCGAAAACGCCTAAGGCGAGTTCGATCGCATCTAAAGTTTTACGCGAGAACTTGCCGTATTTACCCTTGAGCGGCAAAAGGATGCCGATCTTTTTGGGGTCCAAAGCGGCTTCAGGAATGGGTGATGAAGCTGGGCTTGGGCTCGCGCTCGGTGAGGGATTGAGCCGTAAGGAGTTTTCCACCGCTACCTTGAGGAGTTCAAGCTTGGTGTGGTTATCCGAATCCATCTGCTTACCTTGTCCACTGGCTTCGATCTTACCGATCGTATCGCTCGCATCTTGAGCCTGGCCGGCTTCAAATTGGGCCTTGGCGAGATTGTAGGAGAGATAAGGCGCGTAAGAGGGGTTGGTGCGATTGGTCGCGATTGAGTTCTTAAAATGACCGATCGCGCCGCGCGGATCCTTCAATGATAGCATACAAAGGCCGTGCAGGTTTTCGATCTGCGAAAGATAATTGCTTTGCGGACGCTGCTGTTCAAACTGTTCTAAACGCGGAAGGGCTTCATTGCACTTTTGCTCGGCGTAAAGCTGATGAATGGCGTTGTATTCATGGCTTTCATATTCTTTGGTCAAGTTCGGTGGTGCCGATGCCGATGGAGAAGAAATGGGCGCATTCGCAACCGGACTATCCAGAGGTGAGATGCTCACCCGATGAGGTAGCGGTGAGGGTGTACCAGACCTGTTCTCGGGTTCCGAGTAATAGCTAGGTGGCGCCGGTGTCGTTACAGCCTTCCAGAGAGATCGCCAACAAGAGCGGCCCCAGCAACCCCGCACGCAGCAACGTCGCAGTGTTTATTCGCGAAAGCCGATCAAGCTTAATCAAAGAGATTCTTTACCTTCTCAAAGAAACTATGATGCATAGGATGAGAAGATTCTGCTCCCGTTTCACTCAATTGTCGAATCAGCTCTTTTTGTTCCCCCGATAGTTTAGTGGGAACCTCGACTACGATACGAACGAGTTGGTCGCCGCGGCCATAGGAGCCGAGGCGAGCCAGGCCTTTTCCCTTAAGCCGAAAGGACTTATGGGATTGGGTGCCCGGCGGAATCTTGAGTTTTACCTTGCCTTCGATCGTCGGGACTTCAATTTCAGCTCCCAGTGCTGCCTGAGCAAAAGTGATGGGTACTTCGCAAATGACTTCAGCTTCCTCGCGGGTAAAGAAATCATGCGGCAAGATATTGATGACGACATAGAGATCGCCGGACATGCCGCCGCGCTCACCCGCCTCGCCTTCGCCCGTCAACTTGAGCCGTTGCCCCGTATCGACTCCGGCCGGAATTTTGACCGCGATCTGGGTTCGTTTTCTTATTTGCCCCGTGCCTCGGCAATCACCGCAAGGATGCGGAATGGTTTGCCCCATTCCTTCGCATTTTGGGCAGGGACGACTGATGGCGAAAAAGCCTTGTTGAAAGCTGACTTCGCCTCGGCCGCTGCATTGGGTGCAGGTTTCGGGTTGAGTGCCGGGTTTTGCGCCTGTACCGGCGCAGGTTTCGCAGCGGGTGTTTTTCGGCACCGTAATGACCTTTTCGGCGCCAAAGGCCGCTTCTTCGAACGTGATATCAATCTGCGTACGGAGATCCGAGCCTGGGCGTCCGCCCTGACGGCGTCCGCGTGCCCGACCGCCCGCCGCGGCACCAAAGATATCGCCAAAAATATCACCGAAGATGTCATTAACGGAGGCGCCACCAAAACCATGCTCAAAACCACCGAAACCGCTTGGGCCGCCGCCGGCATTGCCGGCGCCCGCAGCATGACCGAACTGATCGTACATTTGCCGCTTTTGTGGAGTGGATAGAACCTCGTAAGCCTCCGAAAGCTCTTTGAATCGTTCTTCAGCATGCTTATCACCCGGATTTTTTGTCCGGGTGATATTGCACCGCGAGCTTTCGGTAAGCTTTTTTAAGGTCTTCACCCTGAGCAGAGCGAGCGACGCCCAGCACCTCGTAGTAATCTCGCTTTTGCTTGCCATAGGGCTTCTAACGTAGACTTCTTTGAAATCCGCGTCGATCACATCGTCCGATTTTCTGTCGCTTTCTTGAGCGTGGCCTTGCTCACCAGCGGTGTGCGCGCCTGCTGCCGGGCCGCCAGCTCCGGCTTGGCCGCCCTGTGGAGCAGCGTTCTTGTACATCTGCTCAGCCATCTTATTCGAAGAAGCGGTCAGCTTCTCGGTAGCCGTCCGGAGCTCATCCGGCATTCTGGCTGTCGAGGTGCTTTCGTGCTTCCACGAGAGCGTCTTCGACTTCCTTTTTCGTGCCGGCTTCGATCTTTTCGCCATTTTCCTTTACGGTCTTTTCGATCGTGTAGATCAGGCCGTCCAAGGTATTGCGGGCATTGACCAATTCCTTGCGCCTTTCGTCTTCGGCGCGATGGGTTTCGGCTTCCTTTTGCATCCGCTTGATTTCGTCTTCCGAAAGACCGCCCGATGCCGTAATCCGGATGGATTGCTCCTTGCCCGTTCCGAGATCCTTGGCAGAGACGTGCACGATGCCGTTGGCGTCAATGTCGAAGGTACTTCGACCTGCGGCACGCCGCGAGGAGCGGGCGGAATGCCGACCAGGTCAAATCGCCCGAGTGACTTGTTATCCGCGGCGAACTCGCGTTCGCCTTGCAGACACGTGGATCGTCACGGCGTTTTGATTATCAGCCGCGGTCGAGAAAACCTGCGATTTCTTGGTCGGAATCGTGGTGTTCTTTTCGATGAGCTTCGTCGAAACGCCGCCCAAGGTTTCGATGCCCAGGGACAAAGGCGTGACGTCGAGAAGCAGAACGTCTTTGACCTCGCCCTTGAGCACGCCGCCCTGGATTGCAGCGCCGATGGCAACCACTTCGTCCGGGTTCACGCCTTTATGGGGCTCCTTGCCGAAGATTTCCTTCACTTTTTGCTGAACGCGCGGCATACGAGTCATGCCGCCGACGAGAATGACTTCGTCGATCTTGCTCTTGTCGATGCCCGGCGTCTTTGATGCAGATTTCACAAGGAGCGACGAGCTTATCGATAAGATCTGCGACCAATGCTTCGAGCTTGGCGCGCGAGAGCTTGATGTTTAAGTGTTTCGGGCCCGAGGCATCGGCGGTGACGAACGGCAAATTAATGTCCGTCTCAGTCGTGCTCGAAAGCTCAATCTTGGCTTTTTCGGCTGATTCTTTGAGTCGTTGCAGCGCCATCTTGTCGCCGCGCAGGTCGATTCCGCTTTCTTTTTTGAACTCGTCAGCGAGCCAGTCGATGATGCGCTGGTCGAAGTTGCCGCCACCCAGGAACGTGTCGCCGTTGGTGGCTTTCACTTCGAAGACGCCTTCGCCGAGTTCCAGGATCGAGATGTCGAAGGTACCGCCGCCCAAGTCGAAAACGGCGACCGTGTGATCGCGGCCTTGCTTGTCGAGGCCGTAAGCAAGCGCCGCCGAAGTGGGCTCATTGATGATGCGTTTGACTTCGAGACCGGCGATCGGCCGGCGTCTTTGGTTGCTTGACGCTGGGCATCGTTAAAATAAGCCGGAACCGTCACGACCGCTTCGGTCACGGGTTCGCCGAGATAGTCTTCGGCGGTTTTCTTCATCTTTTGAAGAACCAAGGCGCTGATTTCTTGCGGAGAGTATTCGCGATCGCCCACCTTCACCCAAGCATCGCCGTTCTTGGCTTCCACGATTTTAAAAGGAGCGACCTTAACGAATTCC
>CAWFZD010000054.1:0-9082 GCA_963820145.1 uncultured Alphaproteobacteria bacterium | reverse complement strand
CACATGAGAAGTAATCCTAAAATGGGAAAACATGTCGTAAGCCTACCCGACGAAATCACGCGCGCAGCCCTTAACGAGGCGCAGGCGCTCCTCTACGTCGGAATCGCCCGGGATACGTGGCTTAAGCTGCAGGCATCCGGGTATTTGCCACGACCTCGTAAAGCAGGCGGCCGAAGCCTCTATCTTGTCGCCGAGATCGACGCCGCGCTCCGCGCGCTCCCTGTTTCAGAACCCCCGAGGCGACCGCAATCATAGACTCGGCGCGCAAAGCCTCGCGGGTGCACAAATACACCCGGCCGCGCAAGAAGGCCGTTTCCCAAGAAGCCGCCGCCTCCGAAAGCGTGGGGAAGAAGCCATGGGCCAACACAACAAAGGGCACACCTTCGCGCGGTGCGCCCCTTTCGCCGTGAATTCGTCTGCCGGACGATGCGGGAACAGATAACGGAACCGAGCGCGCGGTTCAAGAGGTCCTCGAAGCTCCTCCTCCTCACGACCAGGGGGAGCGCATCAGCGACGACAATCCGAAAAAGCGCTCGCCGATCTTTCGATGGGGCTCGCAGGTCGCAAATAAACGACCCCGGCTTAAAGCGTCCACGCTGCGCGTGGCCTTAGCGCTGCGCGATTTTTTCAACACCAAAACGGGCGAGGCGTATCCGGGCATTGAGGCGCTTGCGGAAGCGGCGGAAGTTCCAAGGAGGTCGGCGCAATACGCGCTGACTGATTTGGTCAACGCCGGACTCTTGGCTGAAACGAAGGGGGGCGAGAAGCGAGGACATCGCTGTCGGTTCGTCGCCATTGTGGACGGGAAAAGGGTGCAGACTGATTGCACCCTAAACGACGACTTAAGGGTGCATGATGATTGCACCCTAAACGACGACGACTTAAGGGTGCAAAAATCAGAGTTAAGGGTGCAGACTGGTTGCACACAGAAGAAAGACATTAGAACAACGACATTAGAAGAAAGACAGGAGAGACATTCTGTCTCTCCCCCGACCGCGACGAAAGCGGAGAAAAAGTCTCGGCGAAAAAAGGAAGCTCGCGAGCCTCAAAAAAGGACGCGCTTCGAGACCCGTCTTTGAAGGCCGAATTCGAGGCTTGGTGGACGCACTATCCCCGCAAGGACGACAAGATCGCGGCCGTCGCCGCATACGCTAAAGCTCGGGCAGGCGGTGCGACCCGCGAGGAGCTGCTTCTCGGCGCAACACGCTACGCCGCTTCGCGCCAGGGCGAGGAACCGCGCTTCACTAGGCTTGCGACCACATGGCTCAACAAGGGCTCATGGCAAAACGCTCCGACGCCCGCGCCGCATCCGACGAGCGCGCCCTATGGCAACGGCTCCAGACCTCCGCAAAGGCTGACGACGCCTTTCGAGAGGAACCTGCAAGCGATAGCCGCCGAGCTGGACGCCGCCCCGATAACGGAAAGGGACGACGGTGTCTGGTGACGATCAATCCTTCCTCTGCGCGCCTCCGACCGCTCCGAAGGACCTTCCGCCAATCCATGCGCTCTCCAGCGAACAGAATTCCATTGCGCTCGTATCCCGACAATTCGGAAAGCTTGAGCCGCTCGTGGACCGCCGCACGAGGAACGAATTACGCGGCTGGATTCGGAACCAAGGCGGCCTAATCGGGAACGCTCGCACGGTTGCGGGGGCGCGTAAGGCGCTCCGAAAATTCCGGCCGAGGGCGAGCTGCGGAAGCAGATGCACGAGCTTGAGGTCGCGCTACACAAACCGGCGACGCGCCATGAAATGCTCGTCATCGTCGGCGCGATCCTTAGCGGAATTCCCGCCGCGAAAGACGCGCCGCTTTCCGTGAGCGAGGCGATAATCGAAACGCTCGCACATGACGCTGACGACGCATTTTCGGCTGGCGTCATATGGGCATCGCGTTTCCATATCTGGCCAATCTGCAAATTTACGCCCGCACCCTGCGAGATGCTTGAGGCGGCGCGTAAGGCGCGTTGCATCCACATCGAGGCGCTCGACGCCAGCGTCGCCCTCTTGCTCATTCGCGACGACGCCGAGGGCATTTGCGATCAAGACGCCGCTGGTAGTTACAAGCTCTCCGGCAGAGATATCCCGTTCTAGGAAGCAGGAAAGGAAAGCGGATGTTTATCGAAGTCGAAGACGGATATGTCGCAGCGGACGCAATCGAATGGATTCGGGTTGTCCATAAATCCAAGGGATCGCTCGTCAAACTCAAATCTGGCGATATCCGGGAAACATACCGCAGGCCAGAATCAATCGCCGCTATGACAAACCCTGTCGTTTCCGCAGCGCCGGGATACTTCGTCCTTTACGCCATTAAGCCCGACCAGAGCGCGACCGATTGGAGCTACGTGAGAGACGCTGTCCTCGCATGGCGAATAGACCCGAACTCATGCGCGACGCCGATCACAGCGGACGAGGACTTCCTAGACGGGCTCGGCAACTTTAAGCGTTGCTCCGCCCGGACGGTGTAGTCGAGATTCCCTTCGGCGCGCAGCATGAAATCAATCGAGGCGTGGCTCGCGTCTCTGGCCGCCGACAAGAAGCGCAAGGACGAAGCAGCGTCGAAGGCCAAGGCAAGCCCGGAGGCCGCATAACCGAGGCGCGCCTGACGCGCGCCGTCACCTGCAACACCAAGGAGGCCACGATATGTCCAAGAATCAAACCGGCATCGCCGACGCGTTAATTGTCGTCGCCGAGGCAGGTATCGAAATCGCAACGGCAATCCACAGCGTCGCCGCCGCAATCCGGGCGCATGGCGACGGACCGACGCGAAGGACGCCCTCCGACACCGCCCGCGAAATGATCGCCGCGCGCCTCGCCGCCGAGGAACGCTCCGCCGCAGAAGGCGAGGACGGCGAGCTCTGGGATAAACGGCCGCGACCTGGAGCGATCTTTTAACCCCGCGCCGCGCGGCTCGCGGCAATGAAGGTGAAGGACACAAACATGCGACCCGAGATCAAACACCTGATCAAGGCCTATGAGGCGGCCAAGACGCAGGAAGAATGCTTCGAAATCCTGGACAAGCTGGACGCTATTCCCGCGTCTCTAGCCGAGCGTCGCGAGGCCTTCGCGCAACTCGCCGAGATGTCGGAATGCTTGCTCGCCGAAGCCGGGCGGCTGACCCGAGAAGCAGATGCTTTGCGCAAATATTCCGCCGAACGGATGAGCTGATGCAGCTCGCGCAATGACGAAGGAGACGACAGATGACACAATTCGCAAAAGACCTCGACGATGCAATCCTCACAGCTATCACTTCAACAATGCTAGCTCACCCCGGCGCGCCCAAGGGGCTGATTATCGGCTGCCTGATCGACAAGTTGGCCTTCGTCTTCGCGGCGGCCAGCTCGGACAAGGATTACGATCGCAAAGTCGTTCTCGATTTTGTGCGAGCCCAACTCACTGCCGCGCTCGAATATCACGAGGGCCGCCATCGGAGCGGCGCGCTCGATCTCTCCAACACGAAGATCACGTGGCTGCAGCAAGGCCAGCCGTCATGATTACAACTAACCCCGTGCCGGCGGCGACACCTCGCCGCCGACGAGGGCAATAACCTACAGCCGAGGGACGCAAGGCTCATGGACAGCCCCCGCAAGCCCAGCAATCGACCCCCCGGAAGGCAGGAGGCACCCCACCCCCCCTACCGGGAATAAATGCTCACATGTGTGCGCCCGTGGAATCGGGCTTCGTGAACCGTGCTCAAAGAAGGGAAAATCGCCTTGCAAAAATTGACCCGGAAGAAGCGAACCGTGCCGCCCGCGCCGTCGCATCTGAGCGACGAGGCGAAAGCGTGGTGGAAGCGAATACACGAGGCGAACAAAATCGAGGACCAGGGCGGATTATTGCTCCTCCAGAGCGCGTTAGAGGCATTTGCTAGAATGCGCCAAGCGCAGGACGCAATCGCCGCCGATGGCCTCGTCATCAAGGACCGTTGGGGACAACCGAGGCCCCATCCTGCTGCGGTTATCGAGCGTGATAGTCGCGCGGCGATGCTCTCGGCGTTACGGGCGCTCGCGCTCGACATCGAACCACCGAAAGGAATTGAGATGCCCCGCCAATATCTGCGCAGCAAGACCCGTAGCTCCCGAGAGCTTGAATTGCCGGACGCCATCGAAGCGTATCTGCTCGACGATCCGATACCTTCCGAGACAGACCCATTTCTCAAGCTCGCCCTGGAGTTTCCGACGAGCGGCGAGAAAATCTGGAACGGCCAAACGCTTGAGGAAGTCTGGAACGATTTTTTAGCGGATGCGCTGGAGACGTGGATCGCCGATTGGCCGGGATCGCGACCGAAATGTTGGTGGCGTTATTCGGCACCGGAGCCGCGCCGACGCCTCGGCGGAGTTGGCGAGGCCTGCCATGAAAGGTTGGCCTACACGCCATGGTTCGAATACGGCGTGCCGGTTTCTTGGATCGACCGGGAGCTGGCCGCGTCACTCAATCCCGCCGGCTACCCAGGCGGTAAAGCGATGGACCCGCCGCTTGTCCCGATCGACGCGGACGATCCTCCGAGCTTCGAATCGCAGGCGACCTATCTCGATCGACTCGGCTTGTTCCAGCCGGGGGAGAGGCGACGGCTTGGTCGCGCCAATTTCTCCGCGTCCGTCCCGCTCGGCGAAGTTGCGGAGCGTTGACGTGAGCGCCGCCCGCCGAGTTAGAGATGGGGCCAGCGTCGCGGAAGACGGGCTGGCCTCCACCCATGTGCCGGAGAGCGCGGAAATCGCACAGGCGGGCTCCGCAGGCGATTTTTGCCTATTCTCGGACGCGGTCGCGCTGCTCCCCCGAGAATATCGCGGTCTCGTCGTCGGCTATTTGTCGCGAGCGTGGCATGAAGCCGCCGACCTCGCGGCGCTTGTTGAGCGCCTGACCGAGGAGCTAGCGGCTCTGCGCCCATCGCCGTCGCGCTCCGATCGGTTGCATCTCCGAGACGAAACGATCCGCGCTGCATTTTTGCAGCACCCCTATGCGAACTTGTCGCCGAGCGCGGCGGCCAAGGAGCTGGCGCGCGCCCTTGGGGCCTATCTTAGCGGCGGATGGCTCCGAGAGCAGCATCTCGATCACCTTCCGAATGCGAGCGAGCATCGCCAAACGCTGCACAAGATTGCGCGATTGAACGGCGGCCGCTCTGTCGGCTGGAGGCAACTCGTCAACGTCAAAGATGGTTTTCGCAGTTACTAATTTTGCAATTCCTTGGCGTTTCCATTGCACGCTCGCCCTGCGATCTTTCATGCCTGAGAGGGAAATCGCATGGCCTCGATTATCGAAGCTCTATTCGGAAAAAAGAAGGGCGCAACCGGAGCCGCGCTCGCGACCGTCGCCGATGTGCAGCGCGCGCTTGAACTCCTTGCGAAGGAACGGGCCGGCGCACAACGCAAGATCGCCGAATCGGCGGAGGTCAGGCGCGGGTTGCTGCTCGTTGACGGCTCCGACGCCAAGCTCGACGAGCTAGAGCGCGAAACCGATGCGGCCCGCCGTCTCCTGGAACGCCTCGACCTAGCGGAGCCGAAACTTTTGGACCGGCTGGGCGAGTTGCAAGGCGGCGCGCGCCGCGCGCTGCTCGCCGAGTTCGAGGGAGCTTACGAGATCAAGGCCGCTGCGCTCGACAAAGCGATGAGCGCACTTTTGGAGGTCTTCGCAGATTATCAGGGGACTCTCCGGCAAATCACGGCGGGCGGCTTTGAGATTGAGTTCGCGCGCCTTTGTGACCGCAACGCCCTTCTTGAATGGCGGGCTCGCGGTGACGCCTGAGACCGTCCAGCTCTTTCGCCGCAACCGAGAAAATCTCGCCGATCGCCGCGCAACTGCAGAGACGCGAAAGGTCGCACCGCCAGCGACCCCGGCGCAGGCGCGATACAAATCGCCACCGTTTATCGTCCACCCCCTCACGCCCCGCCCGAAGATCGAGCACAAGGCTACGGAAGCGCCCCTTCCCGAATATCGGCCCAAGCCCAGCCGGGCGGCCGTCAAGATCGAGGGCAAGCCCGCCTTCGGATTCGTGAAGATCACTGTCTTACGGCTTGGCCTTGAGATCGAGGGCGTGCGGCGCGCTGTCGGAGACGAGATCATTCTGCGGAACGACGAAGCCGACAGATGGTTGAGAACCGGCGGCGTCGAGGTCGTCGAGCGCGGCGAAATCGGATCGGAGGCTGCGGAATGAGTATTTTTCCAGACCTCAAAGTCACGCTCGGGACCGTCAACGGGTCGCCGATCATCGCCAATCTCGACGGCGCGAACTTTCTCACAAAGCAGACCGTGACCATCGGGGCGAACGCCTATGTGCGCAATCCGCCGGGCGATTGGCCGCGCATTTCCGCCGAAGTCGGAACGGCCGGCGGCTGGACGCAATCGCAGGGAATTTGGCTGGAAAGCACGACCTTCGCCCCGGCGCGGTCGTGACTTTCTACAGCGCCGAGGCCAACGCGCTCGTCGCGGCCGGCGCGGCATCTTAAATTCAAGGGGGCGGAAATGAAGAAGAAGCTTCTCTCGACCGTCATCTCGAAGGGCGCGGGGCTAACGGACCGGCAGATTCGCGTTCGGGCCAGCGAGACCGCGCAAGACCGCGTTGGCGATATCCTCGAAGCCTCGGGCCGCGACCTTTCCGAGTTTCGCAGCAATCCAGTTTGCCTTTTCAATCACAACCCGGATGAGCCGGGTCGGCCGGGCATTCCTTTCGCAAAGCGGACACGCGATCGAAGGCATCATTGAGTTTGCGCCGGAAGGCGCAAGCCGCCGGGCCGATGAAGTTTGCCAGCTCTGCAAGTGCGGCGTCTTGAGCGGCATTTCCGTCGGCTTCGAGCCGACCGAATCCGAACCAATCAAGGGCGGTCGCGGCTGGCACATCAAGAAATGGACCTTGCTCGAATGTAGCGTGGTGGCAATTCCGGCCTTGGCGAGCGCGACCATTTTGGAGCGCAGCTATCGAGGGCGATCGCGGTCCTGCTCTCCCGCGCGCACGCTGACCGCAGCCGAACGGCAGGCCGAAATGGCCGAGCTGGGCAGGATCGGCGAGCAGCAAACGGCCGAGCGTCTCCAGTCGCTCGCGGGCTCGCCGGCTCATTATGCGGCTGCGATTCGCGAGATGGACCTCCGCGACGCCTTGCCGACGCTCGTCGGCCGCCTATGACCACGATCCCTTCGTCCGGGCCCAGGAGCGGGCAAGAGAAATGGCAAGGCTTCGCGAGCGCTAACGGGGTCTCTCGGGGATAAGCGCGGCGGGTCCTTCTGCGCGCTTTGGCGGCGCGACGGTTTATCGCTGGACCGTCGCGCCCTTTCACTAGGAAGAGATCATGCGAACGCTCGACGAAACCCTGCACGAAGTCTTCGCCGAGGTCGGGGTCGGAAGGACCGACGCGAAGGCTAGGGATCGCGGGCCGGCTATTTGTGTCCGGCTCGACGACGGCGGCCCGCCTCGCACGTTCTTCTCCGGATGGCCGCTGGGGCGGGCCGTTTGACAACCTGTTTGGCGGCGTCATGGCCTCGCTCAAAACAACAGGGGCAAAAGCGTCCAGGTGGTCAATGAGGGCGGGCCGGCGGAGTGGGGCGTCATCTAGAACAAAATGTGTTCGTCAAACATAAGCTTAATGCTTGTCAAACGAATTTGTTTTTATAATCTCCATTAAATTACCTTGTAATTGAAATAATATATTCCAATCTCTGTTGTATTTTTCATCTGTAACGCTTGGAAGTCTATAATGAAACGGTCCACATTTTGGAGACGCTGCAGAGCGTAACCTGTCTCTGACGGCGACATATTATTATTAATCCAGTCGACGATTTTTTCTTCTTCCTTTACAATATCAGCATCCCATACTTTAAAGTCATCCTCAGACATGTTTTGCTCTATAGGTCTAACAATCAATTTGCCGATGTCTTGATGAAATATGGCTAATTGAGCGCTGTGTGCGCTTGCATTGCCAGATGATGGTCCTTTTAAACTTAGAAATATATATATGGAAGCAGTGCTTACTATTATAGTAGGGATGGAGGCCATCATTGGAAAACGAATCCTGCCAATCTTTGAAATATAAAACCCCTTCCATCCTTGTAGTCGGCTCAACAACGTCATTTCAGGACCTGGGATATATTTATCCTGCCAGTCTTTTATTTCGACGAAGGCTCCCATCGTGGCGAGAAGCGCCGCAGCGCCAAAAAAGCCATGCGGCAAAAGTTATGCTTTGAACTCCGCTCACGCCAAGCCCCCATCCAATGAAAAGAGTGAGAAAGGCGACCCATGATTTTTTAAAAGAGGGGCCTGAAGCTGCTTTGCATTTTGGGGAAAACATCCCTTCGGGAGGCATTAACCTGCTGAGCATAATGACAAACACCCCCGTTTCATGTAAGGGTTGCCCTACACGACGAAGCGGTTCGTCAATGCGATCGGAGCGGGGTGCCAGCCCCGCCGATCAACTTCCCTTCTATCACGCCGCAAGGTGGCGCTGCCAATACCCCGTAATTTGGGCTTGCCTTCTTGTGCATCGCCAGAGGAAGCGGCCCACTGTTCGCCGTTGCTCATGCAGCGATGATCCTCGCGCCTATTTCGCGTCGCCTCGATTCCGCCGACTCCCTCAGCGCTAAGATCCTCGAGTGGGATCGGACGCCGCGCCGAGCTCCGCGGCTTCCGTATCCTCACCGCCGGCCCGTGCTCTGGGAACTCTTGCCAGAACCCCTCCCAGCGGCGGGCGTCTCCAGCCTTGAGGAGGTCCCCGAACTCGATCATGTCGACACCGTCGAGCAGCTCGACGAGCTTGTCGATCTGCTCGAAGTCGCCGCCGAATGCGTCAAATACGTGCTCAACGGCCGAAGTGGCTTTGGTTTTCAGTTCCGGCTCTTCCGACATTCACTTCCCCTTCCTCAACCTCGTGCCGGGTCCCCGCCGTCCTCGTCAAGAAACTCGACGCCGGCCGTTTTGATGACGGCGCACAGAAGTCCTTTAAATTCGCCTTCCCACCGGATGGCCTAGTGCACCCTCGCGAGCGGACTGAATGCCGGCGGGGCGGCACGTCGGAGAAGCGCCAGAAGGGGCCATGCGCCCGAGGTTTTGCACCTAACCTCTGCATCGCCTAATGCGTTGATTTTGTTGGCCTCGAATTTCGA
>CAWFZD010000053.1:0-39337 GCA_963820145.1 uncultured Alphaproteobacteria bacterium | reverse complement strand
GCGAGCCATGACGCGCAAAGGCAAGAGGCTCACGCTGATCGTCGGCGCTCTGGCGCTGCTCTCCCTCGCCGCGGCGCTGATCCTGTTCGCGCTGCGCGACAACATCGTATTCTTTTATACGGCCGAGCGAATTCGCGGAAAAGCAGCCTTCGCCCGGAACGCATCTTCGCCTCGGCGGCCTTGTCAAAGAGGGCTCGCTTCAGCGCGAAGACGATGGACGAAGTCCGCTTCACCGTCACCGACCTGAAGCAGGACGTCGCGGTGACCTATGTTGGCCTGCTGCCGGACCTGTTCCGCGAAGGGCAGGGCGTCGTGGCCGAAGGGACGCTCGGCGCCGATCGCGTTTTTCGCGCCGACAGCGTGCTCGCCAAGCATGATGAGCGCTATATGCCGCGCGAGGTCGCCGACGCCCTGAAGAAGCAGGGCGTCTGGCGCGAGGGCGATGCGGCGCCGGCCGCCAGCAGGATGGCGCGCAGGCGGCGACCGCGAAATGAGGCGGGACAAAACGCGAAGAGGACGCATGATCGTCGAAACTGGCCACTACGCCCTCGTCCTCGCGCTGGCGCTGGCGCTCGTCAATTCAGTGCTGCCGATCTGGGGCGCGGCCATCGGCGACCGGCGCCTGATGGCGCTCGCCCCGACCGTCGCGCTCGCGAGTTTCGGCTTCATCGCCTATGCCTATTTCGCCCTGACCTACGCCCATGTGACGTCCGGATTTCTCGGTCGTCAATGTCTTCGAGAATTCGCATTCGCCGAAGCCGCTGCATCTATAAGATCACCGGCGTCTGGGGCAATCACGAAGGCTCGATGCTGCTGTGGGTCCTCGATCCTGGCGTCTTTGCGGCGCGCCGGTCGCGCCTGTTCGGCGGCAATCTGCCGGTGGATCTGCGCGCCAATGCGCTCGCGCGTGCAGGCCTGGATCGCCGCGGCTTTCCTTCTGTTCATCCTGATCACCTCGAATCCCGTTCTCGCGCATTGCCGACGCCGCCGTTCGAGGGCAGCGATCTCAATCCGATCCTGCAGGATCCCGGTCTCGCGATTCCATCCGCCGATGCTCTATCTCGGCTATGTCGGCTTCTCGATCGTGTTCTCCTTCGCCATCGCCGCGCTGATCGGAGGCCGCATCGACGCCGGCCTGGGCGCGCTGGGTGCGGCCGTGGACGCTCGGTCGCCTGGATGTGCCTGACGCTCGGCATCGCCGATGGGCTCGTACTGGGCCTATTACGAAGCTCGGCTGGGGCGGCTTCTGGTTCTGGGATCCGGTCGAGAACGCCTCGCTGATGCCGTGGCTTGCCGGCACCGCGCTGCTGCATTCCGCCGCTGGTGATGGAGAAGCGCGAGCGCGCTCAAGGTCTGGACCATCCTGCTCGCGATCCTCACCTTCTCGCTGTCGCTGATCGGCACCTTCCTGGTGCGCTCCGGCGTGCTGACCTCGGTGCATGCCTTTGCCACCGATCCGAGGCGCGGCGTTTTCATTCTCGCCATCCTCGTGCATCTTCATCGGCGGCGCGCTGGCGCTGTTTGCCTGGCGCGCGCCGGCTCCTCAAGCAGGGCGGCCTGTTCGCGCCGATCTCGCGCGAAGGCGCGCTGGTGCTCAACAATCTGTTCCTGACCACTGCCTGCGCGACCGTGTTCGTCGGCACGCTTTATCCGCTGGCGCTGGAGGCCCTGACCGGCGACAAGATTTCGGTCGGGGCCGCCGTTCTTCAACCGTGCTCTTCCCTCGCGCTGCTCGCTACCCTTTGATGCCGCATTGGGCAGATGCTGGCGTGGAAGCGCGGCGATCTTTCCGGCGCGCTCATGCGCCTGACGCGCCGCCGGTATCGCTTCCTGCTGGCATTGCCGCGCTCACCTGGGCGATTGCGCGCGTCGGCAGCGCCCGTCTCGCGCCACTCGCGATCGGGCTCGGCGTTTTCGTCATCGCCGGCGCGTTGAGCGACGTCGTCGAGCGCACCGGCTTGTTTCGGATGCCGTTTGCCATCGCGCTGCGGCGGGCGCGCGGATTGCCGCGCTCGTCCTGGGGCACGGTGTTCGCGCATGCCGGGGTTGGTGTTGCCCTGATCGGAATTGTCTGCGAGACCACCTGGAACAGCGAATACATCGGAACCATGAAGCCCAGCGACGTCGCGACCATTGCAGGCTATGAATTGAAGCTCGACGGGCTGTCGCAACGGCAGGGACCGAACTTTCGCGAAATGGTAGCGTCCTTCACCGTTTCGCTGGGTGGCGAGCGGCTCAGCGTAATGACGCCGTCCAAGCGCAATTTCACGACCCGCGGCGGGATGTCGACGCGCTGAGGCGGCGCTGTTACGCGCGGGGTCGGCCAGCTCTATATCTCGCTTCGGCGACGTCACAACGACGGCGGCATTGAGGTGCGAATGTATTACAAGCCGCTGGTGACGCTGATCTGGCTCGGAGCCCTGGCGATGGCGCTGGGCGGCGCTTTGTCCCTCTCCGACAGACGGCTGCGGCTCGGCGTCGCGCGACGCGCCGTCCAACACGCCCTGCCGCAGGCCGCCGAATGACGAGGAAGAGACTTGTCGCGTGCGCGGCATTGATCCTGGCGCTTTTTACGGGCTTCGCCGCCAGGGCCGTCGAACCCGCAGAAAAGCTCGCGGACCCGGCGTTGGAGGCGCGGGCCCGCACCATCGCCGGCGAATTGCGTTGCCTCGTCTGTCAGAACCAATCGATCGACGATTCCGATGCGCAGCTCGCCAAGGATTTGCGCCTGCTGCTGCGCGATCAGTTGAAGAAGGGCGCGACCGATGAGGAAGCGAAGCAGTTTCTGGTCGCGCGCTACGGCGACTTCGTGCTGCTGCGTCCGCCTTTGAAGCCGTCGACGGCGCTGCTCTGGGGCGCGCCCGCTCTGGCGCTGAGCCTGGGCGGACTGGCCCTATGGAGCGCCTACGCGCGCCGCGGCGGCGACAGGTCCGCTTCGCCAGCGGGGCTTAGCGCCGCCGAGCGGGACAAGCTGCGAGCGCTCGGCGTCGATGGCGACGACGTCAGTGAAATTTGAAGTTTTGTGAGATGTCCATCTCGCCGCCGGGCGGCGGCGGAGCCCGAACGGCGGCAAGGATCTTTTTGACGGCGTCGCCGAGCGCCGAGTTCGTCGTTTTTTCGATCGAGACCTTGTCGATCAAGCCTTGCGCGTTGACGTGAAAACTCGCCTGCACCTCGCCCTCGCCGTCCGCATTGTCCTCGGGCGTGTGCCGAGCGATCTCGGCGTAAAGCAAGCCGAGAAACTTGCTCTGCGACATCGTCGTCGGGGCGGTGGACGTGAGCGCAGCGCCGGGCTTGGGCGCAATCGCAGCGCTCGAGGGCGCTGGACTTTTGGGCGCTGGACTTTCCGCAAGCGCTTGCGGGGCTATCAAAGCGCAAAACAGGATCAGCGCGGCGCGCCGCATCGCGAACTCTCCGTTACACAAGAGTTTGTGGGCTGCTCTCAACGAAGAGCAGCCTACAATGCCTCAGTGGAAGCGCACCGACTGCGACGTCGACAGGCCGCCGCCCGGCGGCGGCGGGGCATGCGTCGCAGCGATGGCGCTGCGCAACATCGCGGTGTGCGTTGACGACGATCCCGAGCAGGAGATGCCGCCGATCGAACCGCCTGCCGTCACGTGGAAGCTGCAGGACGCAGTGCCGGGGCCAAGCGTGGAGAATTGGGGAATGTGGCGTCGAATGGCGGCGGCGAGCAGGCCCATGTAACCCG
Organism: uncultured Alphaproteobacteria bacterium; assembly: GCA_963820145.1. GTDB lineage: Bacteria > Pseudomonadota > Alphaproteobacteria > Rhizobiales > Beijerinckiaceae > Methylocystis. The sequence continues at coordinate 35,628 of CAWFZD010000053.1, read as the reverse complement.
CGCGCGACATCGTCGACGCGCGGCCTCCTTGGACGCCGAGATGATGGCGCTCGGAAGCTTCCTGACGCTGATGCGATTCCGCGGACGGCTGCTTGTGGACGATCTTTTTCTTCGGCTCGACGATTTCCTTTTTTTGCGGAAGCGGGATGGCTTCCGGCGACATCAGCTGCGGCGGCGGAATCGCCAGATCGGGTTCCTGAATCTCTTCCGGCTGGGCCTGAGATTCCTCCATCGCCTGCATCTCTTCGGATTCAAGCGTGTCGCCCTCCGGCACGAGGTCGAGACTGAGCGAGTGGGTGGGAGAAGACTTATCGATCGCAACCGTCATCAGGAGGACGGCAACCAAGGCGTGCGCCAGAACGACGCCGACCGTCGCCACGGGGCCGAGCCATCGCGGCTTGACCGGCGGGAATTCCGGCGGATTGGCGACAACTGCGCCGGAAGCCGCAGAGATCACGGCGGAACTCGTCATTTGCTGGGTCCTCCCGGCGTCGGAGAAGATCCGACCGTCGCGGGAGGCAGGCCCCCAGCCGAGCCGCCGCCGCCAGCCTTGCCGTGCGAATTGGTCATCACCGCGATATGCGTGATGCCGTTGGTGGCGAGCGTGTCCATCACCGTGACGATCTGGCCGTAGACCGCTTCCGAGTCGCCGCGCAAATGCACGACCCGAGCAAGATCGTCGCCCATCTGCGCCCGGATGCCGGCGACGAGCGCATCGGGGGTCACCTCATCCGGGCCCAGCGAAATCTTGCCGTCCTTGCCGATGGTGACGACGATCGGGTCCTTTTGGTTCAAGGGCTGCGCGGCCTTGGCCTGCGGCAGGTTGACCTTGACCCCCTTGGCGAGCAGCGGCGCCGTGATCATGAAGATGATCAGCAGCACGAGCATGACGTCGACGAGCGGCGTGACGTTGATGTCGGCGAGCGGGCGGTACAGGTCGTCGCCGTTCTTCATGCGGGAGGGGATCGCCATTACGCCGCCTCCCTCTTTTGCGACGACGGAGCGCGGCCGGCGACGAGCGCCAGAGCGTGATCCTCGATGTAGTGCGAGACCTGCTGGCCGACGCGAGCGAAAGCCGCTCCGATGCGGTTATAGGCGACGGCGGCGGGGATCGCGGCGGCGAGGCCATAGGCCGTGGCGGCGAGAGCTTCCGCGATGCCCGGCGCGACGACCGCGAGGCTGGTGTCCTGCGACTGGGCGATGCTGGCGAAGCTCGTCATGATGCCCCAGACGGTGCCGAAGAGCCCGATAAGGGCGCAGTCGACGAGATGATCGCGAGATTGGGCAGACCGCCCTCTTCGATCGCCAAAAACTCGCGGGCCGCACGCGTCATGAATTCGGCGATGCGCTCGCGCTTCTCGCCGACCAACTCGCCCGGCAGGTCTTGCGCCATCGCAGCCTTGCCGGCCGCTTCGACCGGCGCAAGAACGCCGGCGCCGCCGCCGGCCCGCGCCGAGCGCGCCGCTTTGCCGATCTTCGTCACGGAATAGATCCCGAGCGCGATCAGCACCCAAGTGTAGATCGAGGCGATGACCAGCACGATCATGACCGCCTTGGCGACCGGGCTGGCGTTAACGAACATCGCCAGCGGCGGAGAGAAGTATAGTCCATTGTGCGCTCTTCCTTGGGATTGGGATCGAAGCGTCTGCGACGCCTTTCGATATGGCTTTTTACTTGTTTTTGCTTACCGAGCCTTTGCGTGCGCGCAATCTCGCCTACGCATTCGCGCAGGCTTAGTCTTCCAGCAGCGGGAAAGACGACGCGTCAGGAGTGAAGCGAAAGGGGTGGCGCTCGTGCGCCATTGACCGTGCGCGAGACGATCTTTTCAGGCTCGCTCGACGCCAGCGCAAAGTAGAAAACGCGCGAGGCCTCGACCCGCTGCGGGCGAACGATGACCGGGAAGCGCTCGGGCAGCAGAGCGGCGGTCGCCAAATGACAGCAGACCGGACATCCGCCATGCGGGAAATGATCGCCAGGCGCGTGGGACTTCTCGCCAGCGCCATGTCCCTCGAGACAATGCGCGTTCCAGGCCGAAGAAGAACTGACGCGATCCGCTGCGCCCGCGTGCGAAACTGCGAAAGCGAAATGATTTGCAGCGAGCGCGCAAACGATCGCCGCGGCGAGAAGCGCACGCAAACAAACGACGATCGGACGCGAGTGTGACATAAATGTCTCTTAACGGAATTTTTAATCTTTGACAATGAGCGCAGGCTTGGAAAAAAGGCTAGAAGCTGCACCTGAGCTACACTTAGAAAAACTGGTTAACGCAGAGGATTCTTGACCCTCGTATTATCTAGTCGCGAAGGCCCGATCGGAATTGTTTCAAAGAAGCGCAACCGTGTTCGGTTCTTTCAGGTTTCGGTTCCTTCAGCAAAGGAAGCCCCCTCGGCGGTCTCGCGGAGGGGGGCGCGACGTCCTTATTTCGACACATAGGCCGGGGCGTTGGTCGGGGCGCCGATCGCGACCCAGACATTCGGATTTGACGCGGACTGGCGTTTCACGAAGCGATAGGGCGTCACGTCCCACAGCCGCACTTCATCGAGCAGATTGTCGAGCACGAAGTCGCCGCGGTTGGTGCGCACCGTCAAAACCGCATGGCCGTCTCCGTTGCGCTCCTTGACCACCGTCATCAACAGCGCCTGCCGCGGAAAGCCCTCCTGCATCAGCATGTGGCGCTTCATCAGCGCATAGTCCTCGCAATCGCCCTTGCCGTCGGTGGGGTAATCCCACTGATCGACGACGCCCCAGTGATCCATATCGGAGACGGGCTCGATCGCCCTGTTGACGTAAGCGTTGACGCGACGGATCGCGCGCATGGCCGAAGCGGTGAGTTCGATGGTCTGCTCGGCGAGATCATTGTTGGGACATTCCCCGGCGTAGCGGCTGCAAAAGTCCACCCAGCCATAAGGCACGCTGGTCTCGCCGCCGGTCGAGGCGAAACTCACGCGTCCGGTGTCGCGGGCCTGCGCCAGGTCGCCCTGCGCCAAGCCTGCCGCGACGCAGGCGAACGCGCCCAAAGTGATCGCCAGAGCTTTCTTGCAGTTGATGCGCATTCTCGCCTCCATCTGATGAAGCGAGAATAGGCTTGCAGTTTTTCAGTCCACGAAAGTAATTCTGCCGCTTTTTACGCGAATTCATTTAGATTTGCTGACAATCGTTTTAAGTATAAAAACTTGCGCAAAAATCCTGTAAAATTGCTCGCATTCTATCTAATATATTGCTTTATATGCTATATTATCCACACGGAAAACGCCGCCCGTCTGCAGCCGCGGCCTGCCGCTAGACTTGGACACAACAAAGCTTAACGCGGCGAACGGGAAAGCGGTTAATCTATGCGCGCCGCCCCGCTTTTTTCGGCCGCCGCAATCTGAATGCTTGCTTCTTCGCCCGTTTCGGTTATAAGCGCCGCTTCGCGACGCTCCGGCCGGGGGCTGAACGGAAGCTTGCGCGCTGAATGACAATGCGCCGCGAGAGGGCTTGTCCCGTCTTCCCGTGTTCCCGCCTTCACTTTCCCTCGCCGGGCCTTTCAACGAGGCTCGAAGGGCTCCGCGCCGGGGCGGGACGCGACATCGAAAGGCCAGGGAATGCCTCTTTACGAGCATATCTACCTCGCCCGCCAGGATATTTCGCAACAACAGGCGGAAACCCTGACAGGGCAGTTCAAAAACGTGATCACCTCGCGCGGCGGGGCCGTGCATAAGGTCGACTATTGGGGCGTCAAGACGCTCGCCTATCGGATCAAGAAGAACCGCAAGGCGCATTTCACGCTTCTCAATATCGAAGCGCCGCCGGAGGCCATCACCGAGATGGAGCGTCAGCAGAGCCTCAACGAGGACGTTCTGCGCATTCTGACGCTGCGCGTCGACGCGCTCGAGGAAGGCCCGTCGGCGCAGTTGCGCAAGCGCGACGACGACGGCGCCGAGCGGGGCGAACGCGGAGATCGTGGCGACCGCCGGCCGCCGCGCAGCGACCGAGGCGATCGTCCCGAACGTCGTCCGCGTCGTGAAGACGGCATGAAACCCGAAGGCGAGGCCATCAGATGACAGCTGCAGCAGCTCCCCGTCGTCCGTTCTTCCGGCGACGCAAGTCCTGCCCGTTCTCCGGCGCGAACGCGCCCAAGATCGATTACAAGGACACGCGCCTGCTGTCGCGATACATCTCCGAGCGCGGCAAGATCGTCCCGTCGCGCATCACAGCCGTCTCGGCCAAGAAGCAGCGCGAACTCGCCAAAGCGATCAAGCGCGCGCGTTTTCTAGGCTTGCTGCCCTATCTGATCCGCTGAACCGGCTCAGCTCTGTATCGATTTCTATAAAACCCGCGTCTCGGCGCGGGTTTTTTGTTTTTCAGATCTTGACGTAACGGGCGGCGATGGAAGGCGCGCCGCTGGCGGCGACAACGCCGCGCGCGACGAGGTCTTCGAGATGGGCGAAGACGGTCAACGCCGCCGCGCCGTGCAGGCGCCTGTCCAAATTGTCGTAAACAGTCTCCACGATTTTGGGAATGGTTTCGTCGCCCATGGCGAGCCGTTGCAGGATGGCCGCTTCGCGCTGGCGTCGATGAGCGACGAGAGCCCGTAAGAATTGCTGCGGCTCAGCCACCGGACCGCCGTGGCCGGGCCAGAACAAGACGTCGTCGCGCGTGCGCAGCTTCTCGATCGACGCCATATAATCGCGCATCTTGCCGTCCGGCGGGGCGATGACGCTCGTCGCCCACCCCATCACGTGATCGCCCGTGAACAACGTGCGCTCCTCGCGCAGCGCGAAACACAAGTGGTTGGCGGTGTGCCCTGGCGTCGCCAGCGCTTCGAGCGTCGCGCCGCCGAGCGGAATTGTTTCGGCGTCCCGCAGCGCGCGATCGGGCGCATAGTCGCGGTCGTGCGAGGCGTCGAGGCCCGGCCCGGTCACGTCGATGTCGGGCGGCGCGGCATAAGCGGCGCAGCCTAGAACGGGCGCTCCGGTTATTTCGCGCAACTCCATCGCAGCGGGCGAATGATCCTTATGCGTATGCGTGACGAGTATGGCCGTGAGCCTCTCGCCAGCAATCGCGGCGAGCAGCTTCTCGACGTGCGAGGCGATCGCCGGACCCGGATCGACGATCGCGACGTCGCCCGATCCGACGATGTAGGAACAGGTGCCGGTGAAGGTGAACGGGCCCGCGTTCGGCGCGACGAGCCGGCGTGTCCGTCGAGAGACGCGGCGCAGATCTCCGGCGCGCGCGTCGAAATCGAGGTCGAAGTTCTGTTCGTCGCCGGGCATCGACATTCGCGCCGCTTTTATTCAAAGGTGAAGAAAACTATAGATCGGCATTGAGGACTTGTCGCGAAGCGTCTTCGGGATCGCCGCCGCGGAAAGGGCGATCAAGATGATAACGCGGCTCGCAGTTTCCGATTATCGCTCCTTGCGCGACGTCAAGCTCGCGCTCAAACCGCTCACCATCGTCACCGGCGCCAACGGCAGCGGCAAATCAGGCCTCTATCGCGCACTGCAACTTTTGGCGGACGTGGCGCTGGGGCGTGTCGTGCAATCGCTGGCGGCGGGAAGTCCTAGCAAGGGCGGAAGCGCCGAAATGGGTGTGGCCGTCGCGGTGAGGCCATGACTTACGCCACCAACCCGCCCATCGACGCCACGGCCGAGGATTGCGGAAAGACCTTCTCCGCCAGGACCTGCTTCGAAAGGCCCAGCTGATCCGCAAGCACGCCCTTCAGCACGGCGCGCAAATCCGTCGTCGGATTGAGGTCGCGCCCCTGATAGAGCCGCTCGGGCGCAAGGCCCGGCCAATCGGCGACGACCCTGCCGCCCGCGACCGCGCCGCCGGCGAGAAAAGCGACCGTTCCCGTGCCGTGATCCGTGCCGTTGGTGCCGTTGACGCGCGCGGTGCGGCCAAACTCCGTCACCGCGACGACGACCGTGTCGCGCCAGCCGGCGCCAAGACCCTTTTCGAACTCCTCGAAAGCGCCGTCGAGCCCGGTCAGCCGATTGGCGAGTTGGCCTTGCGCTGCGCCTTCGTTCTGATGCGTGTCGAAGCCCTCGAAGGCGAGCGCCGCGACGCGCGGACCGTCCGCCGCCGCGAGCAGACGCGCCGCGCCGGCGGCGGCCTGCCGCATCCCGCCGGCCTGGTCCATGCCGCCACGGACTTTCTTCATCTCGTCGGGCATGCCGTCGCGGCTCGCCATCTTCTCGGTGTCGAGACCGATCCGGAGCGCTGCGCCGAGGCCGGGGTCGCGATGCGCATAAAGATCCAGCACGCGCGCCGCGAGGTCGTCGGAGGCGCTGGGGAAGCCTTGCGGCGCCCAGCCGAGCGCCGGCGCCGGGCCGCGCATCACGAGCGGCGCCACCGCGCCGACGCCAAGGCCGCGCCGTTCGCCGCCGGAGGAAGGCAGGGCCGCGACCGCGCGATTGAGCCAGCCGCTGTCGGTGCGGCCGGGGGTCGGATAGCCGCTTTCGAGCACGTCCTGCCCGTCGAAATGCGAGCGCTCGCGATAATTGGTCGCCACCGCATGGACCAGCGTCGCGCGTCTTTGCTTGAACATTCGCGCAAAAACCGGCATCGCCGGATGCGCGACGAAAAAGCCGTCGAGCGGCAGTCCGGCGCGCTCGCCGGAGGCCGTCAGCGCGAGCGGGCCGCGCAGCAGCGCGTAATCCTTGTCGCCGACCGGCGGCGCCGCGGCGAGGCCGTCGAGCGCGCCGCGCAAGATAATGACGATGAAACGCGGATCGCGCGCGCCGGCGGCGCTAGCGGCTTGTGGCAGAAAGGCGGCGCCGAGAGACGCGCTGAAGCCGCAAAGCACCTTGCGGCGCGAGAGGGACGAAAGATCGAAGGCTTTGGACGGCATGATCACCTCCTCTGGAATTCGGGCGACATGAACAGGATCGCGAGGGCCTGACGGCGCGACTCGGCGCGCTCGATCGCTTGACGCGTCTCATGCGATGCGATCGGGCCGCACACCGTGTCGAGCAGCGCCAGCGGCTGATCGGCGTCGCGCACGCGCTGGGCGAGTTGCGCGGAAAGATCGAGGCGCATCTTCATCGCCTCGGGCGAGGACCACGCCGACGAGACATCGGGAAAGCCGTTGGGACCGTTCGGCTGCCAGAGCGGCATGCCAAGCAGGTTCAGACTATGCAGGATCGGCCCCGGCTCCTGCGGCAGGAAACCGGTCGCGCGCGTCGCGGCCGCCATCAACTCCATCGGCGTGCGGATTTTGGTCGCCTCCGGCCGCCAGGCGCGATCGTCGGCGACGAGCGTCTCTGCGACGGCGGCGAGATCCCCGTCCGTATCGCGGTAGCGACGGGCGAGCGCATTGACGAGATCGGGCGCCGGCGCATCGGACACGAAATGCCGCACCAGCTTGAAGGCGATATGCTTTGCAGTGGCCGGGTGACGGGCGAGCTCCGCGAGAACGGCGTCGCCCTGATCGCGGCCCTGTTGCGGAAAGGCTTTTCCAATCACCTGCCGCGGCCCCGGCTCATGCCAGTTCGCCTTGAACACGAAGCTGCCCGGCTGGCCGATCTCGCTTTCCGCTTCGGCGATGCTCCAGCCGGTGATGACGCGCGCAAATTCCGTGACGTCGGTCTGCGAATACCCGCCGTCGACGCCGAGCGTGTGCAGCTCCAATATCTCGCGTGCGAGATTTTCATTGAGGCCGCGGCCCGCGAAACGCCCGGCGGGCGCTCCCGCGCCGACCGACCGTTGATTGTCGAGGAACAAAATCATCGCCGGATGGGTCTCGGCGGCTTTGAGCAAATCGTAGAACCGTCCGCGCGCATGTGGTCTGATGGCTTCGCGCTCGAACGCGCCGGCGCTGGCGCGCAGCAGATTGCTCTTTGCGACCGACACGGCGAAATGATTCGACCAGAAGGCGACGAGCCGTTCGACGAAACCGCAATCGGCCTTGGCCTGTTTGGTGAAGCGCGCCATGGCCTCGGCCTGAAACGTCTTCTGTTCGGGCGCTGGCGCGGGCTTCGGTTTTGCAGCCTCCGTTGGGCCCGCCGGCGGCTTGCCGGCTTCCATCATCATCGCGCCGGCGGGGACCGGCGGGGGCGGCGACATGGCCGCGCGCTCGCGCTCCATGCGCTTTTGCTGACTGTCGAGATAAACCTGCTGCAGCGCGCCGGCGCTGCTCGGCAAGCCGCCGATCTGCAGCAGCGCGACGTCCGTCTTGCGTAATTCCTCCAGCACGAAGCCGCGCGGATCGGAGGCGGCTAAGGCGAGGTCGCCCGGCTTTGCGCCGAGGCCAAAACGGTTTAGCGCCCTGACGGCGCCGACATGATCGGGTCCGATCGCCATATCTTGCTCCAGCCGCGAGATTTTTCGACATAAGAACTGAAGCTGAGGAAAGCATGTGATGTCTGACTGAGGGGTGAACGGCCTTTGCAAAGAAGAGGGTTTTCCCGCGCGCAAGTCGGACGCTCAATTGGATTAAATAAAATCTTAAATTGTCGCGCTCGGTCTCGCGCCCTACTCCGGCGCCTCGGGGGGCTCGCCTTTCGGCACGCGCTTCGCTTCTGCCGCGGCGGCGGCTTCGCGAGCGCGCTCCTCTTCGAGCCGCTTGCGGCGAATGGAAAAGGGCTCGCGCCGCGGCCCCTCGACGAGGCGCACGACGACGCCCCATAGCGTGCGCACGTCTTGTTCCGTCAAACTCATGCGATGAAACATGTTGCGCAGATTGCGCGACATCACCGGCTTCTTGGTGATCGGACGAAAGAACTCGCGCGCGTCGAGCTGCTCTTCGAGAAAATCGAAAAAGGCCGAGGTCATTTCTCGCGTCGCAGGCGGCGAGCGTTCGCTCACTTCAAACGGCAGCGCGTCGCCATGCGCGGCGCGAAACCACTCATAGCCGGTCAGCAGCACGGCTTGCGCAAGATTGAGCGACGCGTAAGCCGGGTTGACCGGAAATGTGAGGATCGCGTCGGCGAGCGCGACGTCGTCATTGTCGAGGCCGGTGCGCTCGGGACCAAACAGCACGCCATGCTGCTCGCCCGCGGCGATGCGTTGCGCGACTGCCGGCATGGCTTGCGACGGGATATGCACCGGCTTCATCTGCCCGCGCCCGCGCGCGGTCGCGGCATAGACGAAGGACAGGTCCTCGATCGCCGAACGGACGTCCGGGAAGACGCGCGCGTTCTCCAGAAGATGCACGGCTCCGGCGGCCGCGGCATAGGCGCCCTTGCGATATGCGCCGGTGCGCGGCCAGCCCTCGCGCGGCGCGACGAGCCTGAGATCGGACAGGCCGAAATTGGCCATGGCGCGGGCGCACATGCCGATGTTCACGGCCAGTTGCGAGCGCACGAGAATGATCGCGGGCCCGCCCTCGAGTTTCGGCTTCGTGTGGTCTGTGCCGGCGCCGGTCATGGGAAGGGGTCGTCGTCTTGAGAGAACGCTGCGTCCATGTCGCGACGCGAATGCAGGATATCGACGACCAATAGCCTGCCTTCCTCATAACGCATGAAGATCAGATAGCCTCGAAAGGGGAAGCGTCGCAGCCCCGGCGAAAGCTCATCGCGAGGCCGGCCTAATATCGCCGGAAGGGCGGCGATCTTTTCGATCTGGCCGACGATGGCGTCGACAAACTCTCGCGCGCGTCCGATGTCCTGGAATTGCTCCGCGAGATACGCGAATATGTCGTCGAGATCGCGCAGAGCCGCGTTAGAAAAAATCGGCTTACGCGTCACCTGTCGCGAACCTCAAGTTCCCGATGTTTTCTCTCGATGCGGGCGCGGGCTTCGGCGATCGTATTTTCGCCCCCCTCAGCCAGCGACGCCTCTATCGTTTCGCGCAGGCTTTTGAACTTGGCCTCGCGCTCCTCGACGAGGCGCAGCCCCTCGCGCATGACTTCGGTCGCCGAGGCGTAGCGCCCGGATTTCACCAGCGCGTCGATGAAGTCTTCCCAGCGTTTGCCGACCGATACGTTCATGGCGGGCCTCCTTTGACCGCGTTATAACACGATATGCGCATAACGTGTTATTGTCGCGCCGCCCGCTCCAGATTGAGCGCCAGGAGTTTCGCCAACGCCTCCTCGGTCGAAATATCCTCCGGCCAGCCATAGGCGGAAGCGACCGCGCGGTCGAGTTCGGCATGGGCGTTTTGGAGCCAGCTCGGACGCTGATTGTAGAGATTGGTCAGCGTGCGCTCTTTCAGGATCGCGGCGGCTTTTTCGTCTTTCGGCAGGATGCGGTCGGGATAGCCCGGCGCGACCTCCGGAACGATCTCGACCATGTCCGGCGGATTGAGCCAGGAGCGGCGCAATTCGTCGAGCTTTTTCGCGGCCTTGGCGATGCGTTTCGCACGAGGGTCGCTGGCGTAGTCTTGGGCGGGGATGTCGGGCGTGAGGCCTTCGGGAAACAGGAAGGTTTCGAAGGTGGTGGTGGGGGTGTAGCGCGGATCATTGCCGACGCCGAGCCATGTGCAAAGCCGCAGCGACCACGCCTCATGGAAACGCGAGTGCAGCACGCCGAAGGTCGTGTCGTCGTCGCGGGCGATGGCGATAAGTTGGTGGTCCACGCAAATGGTCGCCGCACACCAATCGAATAGCCGATGCTTCGCGGCAGTCGGCGTCACGATGTAACGCCCGATGGAGCCTGCGTCATTGCGAGGAGGCGCAGCCGACGAAGCAATCCAGCGTCCGCCCGCGACTGCTGGATGGCGTCCCGCTTCGCCTTCGGCTCGCGGTCGCAATGACGGCCTTTTGTCCCCAGCGGGCGACTTGTGCATCAGGCGGGCCATCGCCGCCCACATCGCCGGGCGGGGCTCGACGTGACGCCAAGAAGCAGAACACCAGCTGGTTGACGAAATGCGCGACCGCCTCGCGATCAAGATTGCGGCTCTGCAACGCATCGGAAACCGCCTGAAACTTCTTCGCCGCCTCGGCGGTGATCATCGCCCGCGTCCGCACGGGCCTCAAGGCGTCGGGATCGTGGAAGACCGCGCGAAGGATGTGGAATTTTTCGGGCTCGGCGAGCTCCTCGAGTTCGAAGGAGTATTTTTTGGTCTCTAGATTCGTCCAGGTCGTCAGAATCTGAAAACGAATCGTATCGCAGACGACGAGCAGCGGCGGATGATCCAGCGCCGCCGCATAGCGCGCGAGCTGCGCCATCGCCTCATCGAGATTGCGCCGCCGCTTTTTGTACTCCCAGGCGAAGAAGCCCTTCTTCCAGACGTCGGCCCAGCCATCGCCGCCGCCGACGATGGCCGCGCCCTTTTCGAAGGTGAAGCGCTCGCCCTTGGGATCGTCCTCCGCGGGCGTCGGATGATCGAAAAGCCGGCACAGATCGATAAAATGCTCCTGCGCCGACGCGCGTTCGGTCAGCGCATGACTCTTCCATTTTTTGATGAAATCCTGCGGCGTCATCGGCAAATCCTTAGACGATTCGCCCTTCGCGTCACACCCGCTTCGACATGGGAATGTAATCGCGCTGTGTTTCGCCCGTGTAGAGCTGGCGCGGGCGGCCGATCTTGGAGCCGGGGTCCTCGATCATCTCCTTCCACTGCGCGATCCAGCCGACCGTGCGGGCCACCGCGAACAGCACGGTGAACATCGTCGTCGGGAAATTCATCGCCTTCAGCGTGATGCCCGAATAGAAGTCGATGTTGGGATAGAGTTTTTTCTCGATGAAATATTCGTCGTGCAGCGCAATGCGCTCCAGCTCCAGCGCGACGTCGAGCAGACGATCATTGACGCCGAGTACGTCCAGCACCTCCCGCGTGGTGCGCTGCATGATCTTCGCGCGCGGGTCGTAATTCTTGTAGACGCGATGGCCGAAGCCCATGAGACGGAACGGATCGTTCTTGTCCTTGGCGCGCTCGATGAAATGCGGGATGCGGTCGGCGGTGCCGATCTCCTCCAGCATCTTGAGCACCGCCTCATTGGCGCCGCCATGCGCCGGCCCCCAGAGCGAGGCTATGCCGGCGGCGATGCAGGCGAAGGGATTGGCGCCCGAGGAGCCGGAGAGCCGCACCGTCGAGGTCGAGGCGTTCTGCTCGTGGTCGGCGTGCAGGATGAAGATACGGTCGAGCGCGCGCGCCAGGACGGGATTGACCTTGTAGTCCTCGCAAGGCACCGCAAAGCACATGCGCAGGAAGTTCGACGTGTAGTCGAGGTCGTTCTTTGGATAAATGAAGGGCTGGCCGATGGAGTATTTATACGCCATCGCGGCGAGCGTCGGTATTTTCGCGATCATGCGCGTCGAAGCGATCAGCCGCTGCTGCGGATCGGCGATGTTGGTCGAGTCGTGATAGAAGGCCGAGAGCGCGCCGACGGAAGCCACCATCACCGCCATCGGATGCGCGTCGCGGCGGAACCCCTGGAGGAAGCGCGCCATCTGTTCATGCACCATGGTGTGGCGCATGATGCGCTGATCGAAATCCGCCTTCTGCGCGCTCGTCGGCAATTCGCCGTAACAGCAGCAGATAGCAGGTTTCGAGAAAGTCGCCCTCCTCGGCGATCTGCTGGATCGGATAGCCGCGATAGAGCAGGATTCCGGCGTCGCCGTCGATATAGGTGATCTTCGATTCGCAGCTCGCAGTCGAGGTGAAACCCGGATCGAATGTGAAGATGCCCGTCTCGGCGTAAAGACTGCCTGATGTCGATCACGCTCGGCCCAACCGTGCCATCGAGCATCGCGAGGTCGATTGATTTGTCGCCGATCTTAAGGGAGCGATTTGCCCGTTGCGTCATCGCAACACACCTTTATTGACGATGAACGTTGCTCCAGGCGATGCTCGGGCGGCGCGGACGGTCTGTCGTTTGTGCGACGTGCACAACGCTATAACAATCGACGCGGCTTGTCAAGACGCTGCCTGGCTTAAGCCGAGAGGCGCCTGGTCCAGCGAGACGCCCAAGACTTTCGTCGCGGCCCAGCATCTCCATGACCTCGAAGATCCCGGGCGACGTGGTGCGTCCGGTCATCGCGGCGCGCAACGGCTGCGCCAGATCGCCGAGTTTGACTGCGAGCCGCTCCGCCGCCTCGCGGACCGCGGCCTCCAGCGACGCGGCGGTCCAGTCGGTCAGTTCCGCCAGGCTCGGCGAGAGCGCAGCGAGACGGGCGCGGCCGCCCTGCTCGAGCAACGCCTGCGCCTTGGCTTCGAGCGCAAGCGGCCGCGTCGCGAACAGGAAAGCCGCGCCGTCGAGCAGTTCGATGAGCGTTTTGGCGCGCTCCTTCAGCCCCGGCATCGCCGCCAGCAATTGCGCCTTTCTCGCGCGTCGAGCTGCTTCTCGATCTCGGCGCCGCCTTGGCAGATAAGGGAGAGTCGCGACAAGCGCGTCGAGCAGCGCGCCGTCGCTCGTCAGACCGCATGTAATGCCCGTTCATGTTCTCCAGCTTGGCGAAATCGAAGCGCGCCGGCGAGCGATGCCGACCTGCGCCAGATCGAAGGCTTCGATCATTTCCTCGCGTCGATGAAGAACTCCTTGTCGCCCTGGCTCCAGCCGAGCCGCGCGAGATAGTTGCGCAAGCGCCGCGGCAGATAGCCCATGGCGCGATAGGCGTCGACGCCGAGCGCGCCATGCCGCTTCGAGAGTTTCGCGCCGTCGGGACCATGGATCAGCGGAATATGCGCGAAAGCCGGAGCGCTCCAGCCCATGCGCCTGGTAGATCTGCTTCTGGCGCGCCGCATTGGTGAGGTGATCGTCGCCGCGGATGATCTGCGTGACGCCCATGTCGTGGTCGTCCACCACGACGGCGAGCATGTAGGTCGGCGTGCCGTCGGAGCGCAGCAGCACGAAATCGTCGAGGTCCTTGTTGGGCCAGGCGACGCGGCCCTGCACCTGGTCGTCGACGACGGTCTCGCCCGTCGCGCGGCGCCTTGAGCCGGATCGCCGGCGTGACGCCGGCGGGCGCCTCGCTCGGCGTCGCGATCGCGCCAGCGCCCGTCGTAGCGCGGCGGCGGCCCTCGCCGCCTTGGCCTTCTCGCGCATCTCGTCGAGTTCCTGCGGCGAGGCGTAGCAGCGATAGGCGTGCGCCCGCGGCGAGCAGCTCCTCGGCGACCTCGCGGTGGCGCGCGGCGCGCGGGCGAACTGGTAGACGACGTCGCCGTCCCAGTCGAGGCCGAGCCAGCTCAGGCCGTCGATGATGGCGTCGATCGCGGCCTCGGTCGAGCGCTCGCGGTCGGTGTCCTCGATGCGCAGCAGCATTTTGCCGCCGGCCCGCGCGCATAGAGCCAGTTGAACAGCGCGGTGCGCGCCCCGCCGATGTGCAGAAAACCCGTCGGCGAGGGGGCGAAGCGGGTGACGACCTGTTGCGACATGCGATCAAACCAGAAGAGGGCGCCGTGAGCGTTCCGCGGCCATGGCGCGCCCTGTAACATGGGCGGCTTCGCTTTTCATCAGTCGCGGCGCGAAAGCTTTTGCGCTCAAAGCTCCTCGTCTTGAATTTCTTCCTGCGGTTCGTCGGCGAAGTCGAGGTCGAGCAGCGGCGCCGGATCCTCTTCCAGAGGCTCCTCGTCGTCCGCCAGCGCCAAATCGTCGCTCGGCTGCGGCATGCGAAAGTCCTTGGGCAACCGCCCGTCAAAAAGGCCCGCCCCTTTCAATTCGTCGAGCCCCGGCAGATCGCCGATCTGCTCCAGGCCGAAATGCATCAGGAATTTTTCGGTCGTGCCATAGGTGATCGGGCGCCCCGGAGCGCGCCTGCGGCCGCGCAGGCGCACCCAGCCGGTTTCGAGCAGCACGTCGAGCGTTCCCTTGGAGATCGCGACGCCGCGCAGCTCCTCGATTTCCGCGCGCGTGGTCGGCTGATGATAGGCGATGATCGCCAAAGTCTCCAACGCCGCGCGGGAAAGCTTCTTTTCTTCGACCTGATGCGTCGTCAGCGCGTAGGAGAGATCGGGCGCAGTGCGAAAGAACCATTTTTTGCCGGCGCGCGCCAAATTGACGCCGCGTGGTGCGAAGTCGGCGCGCAAAAGCTCCAACGCCGCCGCTGCGGACACGCCATCCGGCAATCGTTTCGCGAGCTCCTCTTCGTCCAGAGGCGCGGCGGCGGCGAAGAGCAGCGCCTCGCAGATGCGAACCGCCTCTCGCAGATTCCGCTCCGCGCGCGACTCTTCCTCTGGCGACGTCTCGAACAGCTCTGTCCTTTTGGCGGCTCGGGCCAATCAAATCTCCTTCAGTCCTGCGAGGAGTCCTGGAAAGCCGGCTCGAGCTCGGCGCGCTTGACCCAGATCGCGGCGAAATGCCGATCTTGCCGGATTTGCAGGCGCTTCTCCCGCACCATCTCCAGCGAGGCGGAGAAGGCCGAAGCCCGCACTGTGCGCGCCGTCGGGCCGTCGATGCAATATTGTAGCAAGAAATCGTCGAGCGCGGTCCATTCCAGAGTGGCGCCGACGAGGCGCTCCAACGTCTCGCGCGCCTCGGCCAGCGACCAGACTGCGCGCTGGCGCAGCGTGACCCGCGACATCGCGTTTTTCTGGCGCTGACGCGCATAGGCGCTCAAGAGATCGAAGAGGCTCGCGCGAAAACTGTTCGACGACGTGGTCGCGAGGCCGTCGGCCCCGCCGCGCAGATACATGTCGCGCCCCAGCCTTGCGCGCTCCGCGAGCCGATCGGCGGCGCGCCGGATCGCCTCGAGCCGACGCAATCGATCGGCGAGCGCGGCGGCGAGATCGGCGGCGGAGGGTTCTTCTTCCTTGGGCGGAGCCGGCAGCAGCAGCCGCGATTTCAGATAGGCGAGCCAAGCGGCCATGACGAGATAATCGGCGGCGAGTTCGAGCCGCACCCGGCGCGCCGCTTCGATGAAGGCGAGATATTGTTCAGCCAGCGCCAGTATCGAGATGCGGGAAAGATCGACTTTCTGACGACGGGAAAGTTCAAGCAGCAGATCGAGCGGACCTTCGAACCCGTCCAAATCGACCAGAAACGCGGGATCGGTCTCTCCGCGACCTTGATCGTCTGAATCGAACGCCAGCTGCTCCGACATCGCGCCTAAGACTTCCGGATACTGACCGATGACGATCCGCGCGGCGCCTCCCAAGCGATTCGCCTCACGCTTTATTCATCAATAGCTATCCGCGCCGCCGGCCTTCACGCAAGCGCCATCTCGAATTCGCGCGCCCCGTCCACAGCATTGAAATCCTCCACATGCGCGAGCCGCGCCAGGGCCGCCTCGGCGCGCCGCAGCGCATCGCCGGCAAGCGGCGCGGCGCCCTCGGCGACAGCGCGGGCTTCGCTCGCCTCGCCATTGCAATGCAGCACCACGTCGCATCCGGCAGCGAGCGCGCGTTCGGCCCGGCTCCGGAAATCTCCAGAGAGCGCCTTCATGGAGAGATCGTCGGTGAGCAGCAGTCCGTTAAAGCCGATCTTGTTGCGAATGATCTCGCTTACGATCGTTTTGGAGAGCGTCGCGGGCGCCTCTGGATCGAGCGCCGTATAGACGACATGCGCGGTCATCGCGATCGGCAAGTCATTGTTCGCGGTAAACGGCGCAAAATCAATCGTTTCGAGCAAAGCCCGGGGAGCGTCGACGATCGGCGGCTCCAGATGGCTGTCGGCGCGGGCGCGGCCGTGACCCGGGATATGCTTCATTACCGGCAGCACGCCGCCCGCAAGCAGACCCTCCGCCGCCGCGCGTCCGAGCTTGGCGACGGTTGCGGGATCGCGGCTATAGGCGCGGTCTCCGATGATGTCGTGAGCCCCCTCCTGCGGCGCGTCGAGCACCGGCAGGCAGTCGACGGTGATGCCGACGTCGCGCAAATCCTGCGCGATGAGCCGCGCGCCGAGCCAGGCGAGACGTTCGGCCTCGCTGCGTGATGCGGCGACGCGATCGAAGACGGCGGCGCTAGGATAGGAGCGCCAATGCGGACCCGTCAGCCGCTGCACGCGGCCGCCTTCCTGATCGACGAGGACCGGCGCCTCTCGCCCAAGCGCGTCGCGCAAGGCGCCGGTCAGCCGCCGCAACTGCGCGGGGTCGCCGACGTTGCGGCGGAAAAGGATGATGCCGAAAGGCTGCGCCTCGCGCAGAAACTCAGCCTCGTCGCGGCGCAAAACGTCGCCGGCGAGGCCGCAGATAAAGGCCCGCGTCATGTGTTTCTCTCGCCATCGGCTGTAAGATTAATTCGCCGAGGCGACGAAGCAGCTGCCGCCGCCGCCTTTGACCTCGCTGCATACTTTGGCGGCCGCTTCCTTGCTGATGCCGCCGACGCGCACGCGGTAAACGGTCTTGTCGCCGACCTTGGCCATCTTGAAGGTCGGACGACGGCCGCCGAGATGCGAGCCGTATTTGGTCGCGATTTTCGTCACCAGCGCGCGCGCCTCGGCCTCCGACGTCGCGGCGCCGAACTGGACGGCGAAGCCGCCCTTCTCTATCGCGTGCGTGCCTCCAGCCTGCTGGCTGTCGCCAACGTCGTCGACGGGCGCAGCGTCTTGGTTGGCGGCGACCTTCTGCGCCTTCGGTTTGGCGGCGGCGGCCGGCTTGTCGTTCTTCGGCGTCGTCACGGGTTTCGCCGCTGGCTTCGGCGTCGTCGCCGCATGTTTGGCCGCGGCGTCCATCGTGGGAGCCGCCGTCGCTTTGACGATGGCGGGCGGCGTCGGCGCATTTTCGATGACCGTGCCATCGGGGCGCACGGAGACGGTCTTCACTTTTTTAGGCGCGGAGCCGACCACCCCGGCGGCGTTCGCTTCGACCGAGGGCTCGATCGCCTGCTCCTGATGCGCGACGACCTTTTTGACCGGCTCGATCCCTTGCCGGTCCAGCACGGCCGCGTCTGGGCGGTCGATCTTCGGCTCGTTTTCAGCAATCGGCGGCACCTTCGCGGACCCTCAGGCGCCTTGATGATCGCGATCTCCCTCGACCCTATGGCGCCCGAGCGGTGCGCGAAAGTAAAAGCGATGGCGCTGACGGCCACCATCGAGAGAGCAACGACGGCGTGCCAGGGACGAAACCGCAATCTGCGGCCTGCGCCGGACGATTTTTCGCCGACGGCCCGGGCTTCGGCGGCCGGCATAATCCAGATTGTCCGAGGGCCACGCGTCCTGCTCGCCAAAAGCCCTTGCGTCGTGGGGGCCGGGCGCCGAATAACCGTCATCGCGATAAGGCGCGTTCTGATCTTGCGAATTCGATCCGAAGGCGTGCGAGCGGTCGTCTTCGAAGGCTCCACGCAGTTCCGCGGCGAAGGCGTCTTCATCGAGCGGAGAATGCGGTTGCGGATGTTCATGCGCATGAGCATCCTGCGCCGCGGCGTCTCGCGAAAAGAAGCGATCGAAACGATGCGCGTCCGCAGGCGCATTGTCGCCTTGCATCAGGCGCGCGAGTTCGCTTAGCGGGTCGTTCGTCGTTTCGCGCGGCGCGCTCGGCCCGCGCAGACGGCGTTCGAAATCTTCAATGTCGATCGCAGCGCCTCTTGACGTGAATTCGCGCATAGCCCACCCTCACTTCACTTTAGCTCTGGCGCTGCAGATGCGAGAACTTACTGTCCCGGCCCTCTTTTACGAGCGAGTTGATCCTTAGAGCGCTTTCCGACCGAATGGAATTATTCGGTCGATAAGAAATCGCTCCAAAATCAAAACGCTGGAGCAAATTCTGATCGAAAAAGTCTATCAACTTTTTCGGAATTTGCTCTAGCAGCCCGGCGTCACCGCATCTCATCGGGGGCGCTCACGCCAAGAATTTTCAAGCCCGACGCCAGCACGCCGATTAAGCAAACAACCAACGCGACGCGGGCGCCAGTTAAATCTCTCTCATTGGCATTAACAAACCGTAATTGTGGCCGATCTTTGCCCCTGTTCCAATGGGCGTGCAAGACAACTTGCGAGTTCGTATAGATAAAAAGCGATCCGATGCGGCTCATGCGCCGCCGCCGCCGCCTCTATCGTGACGCGGATACTGCGCGATCATATGGGCCAGCCCAATCTCGCTCTCGTCCTCCAGCAAATCCAGCCGCGCTGAAGCTAGAGCCTGCGCGCTCGTCTCGAAATCGGGAAACGATGCAAGCGCTTGCCGCACCACCGACCTGCGCGCGCGCATGGGCGTATTGAACATAAAAGACCGGATTGTCCTTCGACTGCTCGATGACTTTCGCAAGGTCGAACTCGAGCGGCGCGTCGTTCTTACGATTCAACATCATGAAACGCACGGCGTCGACTCCGACTTCCTCGACGACCTCGCGCAGGGTCACGAAATCGCCGGAACGCTTAGACATTTTCACCGGCTCGCCGTCGCGCATGAGCTTGACCAGCTGGCACAGCTTGACGTCAAGCTCGACCTTGCCGATCCGAAAGCGCCGCCACCGCCGCGCTCATACGCTTGACATAGCCGCCGTGATCGGCGCCCCAGACGTCGATCAGCGAGTCGTAGCCGCGATCGATTTTGTCCTTGTGATAGGCGATGTCCGCGGCGAAATAGGTGTTGGAGCCGTCCGACTTCTTGAGCGGCCGGTCGATGTCGTCGCCGAATTCGCGTGGAGCGGAACAATGTCTGCTCGCGATCCTCCCAATCCTCGGGCGTCTTGCCCTTTGGGCGGCGGCAGGCGGCCCTCATAGACGAGGCCCTGCCGCGCGCAACTCTTCGATCGTCGCGATCGATCTTGGAGACGCCGTTGATCTTCTCGATGCAGCGTGCGCTCGGAGAAAAACACTTCGTGCGTGATGCCGAGCGCCGCGAGATCGTCGCGGATCATCGTCCATCATCGCGTCGATGGCCATATCGCGCACGGGCGCCAGCCATTCGCTCTCGGGCTTGTCCAGCAGCTCGCGGCCGTATTTGGCCTGCGACGCGCTTCGCCGCCGCCTTGAGATAATCGCCGGGATAAAGCCCTTCTGGTATCGCGATCGTCTCGCCCAGCGCCTCGCGGTAGCGCAGGTAGGCCGAGCGCGCGAGCACGTCGACCTGCGCGCCGGCGTCGTTGATGTAATATTCGCGCGTGACCTCGCAGCCGGAAAACTCCAGCAGATTGGCGAGCGCGTCGCCGAACACCGCGCCGCGCCCGTGCCCGACATGCATCGGCCCGGTGGGATTGGCGGAGACATATTCGACATTGACCTTGCCGAGAGCGAGCCCGCCCTGCCCTCCGAAACCCGGCCGTAATCGGCGCCGGCGCGCGCAGCACGCCGCGCAAAACGTCGCGATAGACGCGAAGGCTTGAGCTTTGATGTTTATGAAACCCGGCCCGGCGACTTCGGCCTGCGCGACGCCATCGCTTTCGGCCAGCGCGAATCGCGATCTCGGCCGCAAGCTGGCGCGGATTGTGGAAGTGCTCCTTCGCCTCTTTCGCGAAAACCATCGCCGCATTGGTCGCAAGATCGCCGAGCGTCGGGTCCTTCGGCGGCTCGACCACGAAACGCGCGGCGTCCAGATCCGGCAAACGCCCGGAGGCCGCGATACGAGCGAGAATTTCGGCGATGCGGTCGTGGAAGATTTGAAAGAGGTTCATGACGGCCTGCTTGAACGTTCAACTGCAAAAGCCATTATCACAATACGCGCGTCGCATGGTTTGACGGACGCGCAAAAATGTCGCGCAACGCGACACCGCCCTTGATCCGCCGGGTCATGTGGCGCTTGACAGGCCCCAGAACTTGCGCAGCGCCTTGTTGGCGCTCGAAGCGCTTGGCGTGGGCATGGCGCTGACCTGCTGTCAGATCACCGCATGCTTGCCGCATGTTCTCATAGGATTGGCGCAAGGTCCACGGCCAGTCGCGGCCTAGCTTGCTCTCCTCATATCCGGCCCTAAGCTGGAAAAACGATTTTTTTGGACTTTGGCTATTTTCCGCGCTTGATTCCGTCGATTGTTCAAGTGCCGATTGAAACTCGGTGTTTAGTCCCGGGGTGTGATGGCGCAGATTTGGGTTCGATCGATAGGAATGAGAGTCGCTTGAGGCCACAGATGGCCAGTCCGGCGGATGATGTGACGGACGCGTTTGCGCCACGGCGCCCCTGTTGCTCATTTCGTGTTCAATCTCCTCGCAAAGCTTGAACACGAGGCGCGACCAAGGCTACGACGGCGTCGTCGGACTGAGGCTCGGGACGCCCCGCGTCACCGAAGGCGTCGTCGAACTCGTCGCTTACGAAACAGGTTTCAACTTCGCGGACAACTCCCGAATAGAAGCGTCACGCGAAATCTTTCGACAGCTCCGCTCTGACCTCTTCCGGCATCACAGCCATATGGCCGTAGGCGGGATGCGACAGGCCGACGATCACCGACGCGTTAGGTTTCTTGAAAGCTTCCACCTGCGCCGGCGTGAAAGGGAAATGCACGAACTGCACCGCGCTCGCCTTGCCATTGGCGTTGGTGCGGTCTTGATCCTCTTCAGGCGCAGCCGCAATCTTCTCGCCGGCGACTTCGAGGAAAGCGGTTTCCTCAATGCCGCCGAGCCCCGCCAGCGTGTTGGCCCGGCGAACCGGATCCTCGATCTCGATCATGAAGGTCGCGACCAGCTCCCGCCCTTGCGGGATCAGCGGATTATAGGCGGCGAGTTCATCTTCGAGCTGCGCCGCGCCGCCTTTCTCGATATGAAGCATCTCCTGCACCTGCAGCCACATCGTGTCGTAGTCTTCGAAATAGAAGTTCACGAAAGGGCCGACGGCGACGCGCCGAATGCGCTTCTTGGCGCCGACACGCCTCTTATGTTCCGCGCGCGTCGCCGCATATTCCGCCAAGGGCAGAATATTTTCGGTCGTAAGTTTGCGATCAATTTGCATCCGCCGCTCCTTCCATCGCGCCATAGGCGCGCGCAATCAGTTCGATCGGATGAGCGACCAACTCCGGCCTTGCGGCGCCGGCGTCGCCTTGCTCGATGATCTGCTCGAGGTGCGCTCCCGCGAGCGGACATTCGGAAACGAGATAGCGCTTGCCGGCAGCCGCGAGTTGCCGCGCCGCGGGCTTGCCGACCTTGACGGCCGTGGCGAAATTGCCGCTCTTGCAGCCCCAGGCGCCGCCATGTCCCGAACAACGTTCGACGACGGCGATATCGGCGCCCGGCGCGAGACGCAGCAGATCCGCGCCTTTCTGGCCGATATTCTGCGCGCGCGAATGGCACGCGACATGAAAGGCGACCGAACCGTCCAGCGGCTTTAGGCCCTCGGCCAGCCCCTCGTTACGCGCGATGCCGACCACATATTCCGAGAGATCAAAAGTCGCGGCCGAAAGCTTCCTGACGCTTTCGTCTTCCGGCAGGATCAGCGGCCATTCGCTCTTCAGCATCAGCGTGCAGGAAGGCGTCGGCGTCACGACGTCGTAGCCCTGATCGATATAAGGCTCGAGTTCCGCTGCGACGCGCTTTGCGCCTTCCGCCACCTCGCCGAGGAGGCCGAGTTCGAAGTTCGGCATGCCGCAACATTGCGGATAGACGATTTTAGTCTCGACGCCGTTGCGCGCGAGAACGTCGAGCGCAGCCCTGCCGACCGAAGCGTCGTTGTAGTCGCCATAACAGGTGGCGTAGAACACGACTTTCCGCTGCTGCGCGGGCGCTTTATCGTTGCGCCGCGGCGGCGCGGCCTGCACCGCGGCTTCCAGCGTTTTGCTCTCATAGCGCGGCAGCGCCGCCTTAGGATCGAGGCCGAGCAGCTTCTGCAGCAGCGCGCGCATCATCCCATTCTTCAGATTGGTCGCCCAATTGGCGAGACCGCTCAGCCGCGTGGCGAGCGCGCCGTTGCGATCGGTTTTCGCGAGTTCGCGATCCGCAAAGCCGACGCCGTCGCGTTGCGCTTCGACCGCGCGATACCTCAACATCAAATGCGGAAAATCGAGGTTGAAGGGATGCGGCGGAACATAGGGACATTTGGTTAGGAAGCACATGTCGCAGAGCGTGCAGGCGTCGATCACGGGCTTGAAGTCGGCGCTCGCGACCGTGTCGAGTTCGCCGTTTTTCGATTCGTCGACGAGGTCGAACAGCCGCGGAAAACTATCGCAGAGGTTGAAGCAGCGGCGGCAGCCGTGACAAATGTCGAACACCCGCCGCAATTCGGCGTCGAGCTTTCCTTCGTCGTAGAACTCGGCGCTACGCCATTCGATCGGACGCCGCGTGGGCGCGTCCAAGCCGCCTTCGCGCATCTTGGCTTTCTCTCTTTGTGCTGATGTTGCTGCGGAGCTCTGAGCTAAAACCTCCTTCCGCCGCCCGGCGGAAGGAGGTGGCGCCAAACTTACTTCAGATCGTCGAGCGAGCGCTGGAAGCGTCCGGCGTGCGAACGCTCGGCCTTGGCGAGCGTCTCGAACCACTCGGCGATCTCTTCAAAGCCTTCCTCGCGCGCGGTGCGCACGAAGCCCGGATACATATCCGTATATTCATGGGTCTCGCCGGCGACGGCCGCCTTGAGATTGTCGGCCGTGCCGCCGATCGGCAGGCCGGTGGCCGGGTCGCCGCAGCTTTCGAGATATTCGAGATGGCCGTGCGCGTGGCCGGTTTCGCCCTCCGCCGTGGAGCGGAACACGGAAGCGACGTCATTGTAGCCTTCGACGTCAGCCTTCTGAGCGAAATAGAGATAGCGGCGATTGGCTTGCGATTCGCCGGCGAAAGCCGCCTTCAAATTTTCTTCGGTCTTGGTGCCCTTGAGCGTGGCCATTGATTTTGCTCCTAGGTCTGTGGGGGTAGCCCCGATGCTCTCTCCGGTCTACGGGAAGCATCCTACTTAGAATAATTCAAAGTTAGTCGAAGCTAAAGCCTTTTCGTCCCTGATCCTGGACCGCGACTTTTGGCCGCGCTAAGCCGGCGCAGGATGCGCTGCGCGGCGAGAGCGCTCGGGCGCGGGCCGGCGGCCAGGATTTTGAGGCGCAGCTCCTCGAAGGCGGTCAGCTGCGCCGCCCGCGCCGGTCCCTCATCTAAAATCTGCTTGAGGTGATCGGCAAGCGCCCGCGGTGTCGCATCGTGCTGAAGAAATTCGGGCGCGGCTCGCCGATCCAAGATCAGATTTGGCAGCGCAAAATGCTCCACGGCGACGAGAAAGCGCAAGAGATGCTCGGCGCGGGAGACTTTATAGGCCACGACCACCGGCGTGCGCGCCAGAGCGAGCTCCAGCGTCGCGGCGCCGGACGTCACGAGCGCGGCGCGCGCAGAGCGGAAAGCCGCGAATTTCTCCGCTTGCTTCAGAAGACGGGGTTTGACGCTCCAGCGGGCGGTCTCCACTTCGACCAGCCTCTCCATCTGCGGCGCCATCGGCACTGCGAAAGTCAGATCGGGCCTTTCGCGGCCGATGATCGCCGCTACGGCGCCGTAAAGGGGCGCCATTCTCCTGATCTCGGCCTCGCGCGATCCAGGAAGCATCAAGACGAGCGAAGAGCGCGCCGGTTCGCGCTCCCGCTCGAGACTGGGCAGCGCTTCAATCAGCGGATGGCCGACATAGATGCACGGCGGCCCTTGCAGCCGTTCATAGGCTGCGGGTTCGAACGGCAATATGGCGAGCACCTCGTCGATATGGCTGCGCATCTGGCGCGCCCGCCACGGCCGCCACGCCCAGACGGTGGGGCTCACATAGTCGACGATTGGAATCTGCGGGGCTTTCGCGCGCACGCGCCGGGCGACGCGATGGGTGAAGTCGGGCGCGTCGATCAGCACGACGACGTCAGGTTGCAACCTGAGAATGACCTCCACCGTCTGGTCGAGACGCGCGACAAGGCGCGGCAGGCGCGCCAGCACCGGAAGAAGCCCCATCACCGCGAGGTCGGACAGCGGAAAGAGACTGTCAAACCCCTCGCGCTGCATCCACTCGCCGCCGACGCCGGCGAAAGTCGCGTCTGGCGCCAGCTCTTTCAGCGCGCGCAGCAGCATTGCGCCCAGTTGATCTCCAGAGGCTTCTCCGGCGATGAGGAATATGCGGCTCACGAGACGCGGCGCGGCCTCGGCGCGCAAAGCGGCCGCTGCGAAGGAGCGAGAAGAAACGCCGTCAGCAAGGCTATGTCGCCATCCTCGTCGGCAAGCTTGCGCGCCGCCGCGATTCGTTCCTCGAGGGGGCTCGGCGGCTCCCGCGCGAACAAGACGCGATAGGCGTCGGCAAGCCGAGCGATGCGCGCATCGGAAAAGCCGCGACGCCGCAAGCCGACAAGATTGAGGCCGAAGAGATGCGCGCGATTGCCTCCGGCGATCGTGAAAGGCGGCGCGTCCCCTTCAAGGCCGGAAAGGCCGGCGACGAAGGCGTGCGCGCCGATACGCACATGCTGATGAACCGCGGCGGCGCCGCCGACGATGGCGCTGTCGCCGATTGCGATATGTCCGCCGAGCAAGACGTTGTTTGACAAGATCACGCGGTCGCCGAGATGGCAATCATGCGCCACATGGCTGTAGGCCAGCAGCGAACAAGCATCGCCGATGCTGGTGAGGCCGCCGCCCGCGGCGGTGCCGGCGTTGATCGTCACGCCTTCGCGGATGAGGCAGTCGGCGCCGACCCGCACGCGACCCTCAAAGCCCGCCGATTTCAAATCCTGCGCCGGACCGCCGATCGTCGCGAAAGGGAAAATTTTGGCGCGAGGACCGATCCGCGTCTCGCCCATGACGACGACATGCGAGACCAGCTCCACCCTTTCGGCGAGCGAGACACCGGCATCGACATGGCACAAAGGCCCGATGACGACGCCCTCGCCGATGCGGGCGCGCGGATCGACGACGGAGGAAGGGTGCACGCGCGGCGTGCCGCTCCCCTCGCGCTTCGTCGCCTCGCGTGCGCTCATCCCCCGATCATCGCGCTGATCTGCGCTTCGCAGACCAGCGCGCCGTCGACGAGCGCCCGCCCCTCATACCAATAGATGCTACGCTTATGCGCCGTCTTGGTCATATGAAATTCAATGCGGTCGCCGGGTCCCACCGGCTTGCGGAACTTCGCCTTGTCGATCGTGACGAAATAGACGTTCTTAGGCTGCTCGACGGCGCCGAGCGCATGCATCGCGATGACGCCCGCGGTTTGCGCCATGGCCTCGACCATCAGTACCCCCGGCATGACTGGTCGCGACGGAAAATGCCCCTGGAAATGAGGTTCGTTGATCGTGACGTTCTTGATTCCGACGCAGGAACTTCGTCGCCCTTGATGTCGACGACCCGATCGATGAGCAGGAAAGGGTAACGGTGCGGAAGATACTCGAGTATGCGAAGGATATCGAGGATTTCCAACGTCCCGGTCGGCACGGCGTCATCCATTGCATGTTCTCCCGACTGCTTTCCGCCCGAATTTATGGTGTTTCTCGCCGCGCGGGCGGCGCGCCGCTCGCTCATCCGGCCCACAGCGCCTCGGCCCGCAGGAACTGACGCAGCGGACGCGCCGGCGACCCGCCGACGCGCGCGCCCGCCGGCACGTCCCGCATGACGCCGGACTTGGCGGCGATCGCCGCGCCCGCGCCGATAGACACATTGGAGTCGATGCCCGCTTGGCCGCCGATCAGCACGAAGTCGTCGATGCTGCAGGATCCCGCGACGCCGACCTGCGCGGCCAGCATACATCGCCTTCCCAAAACCACGTTGTGACCGATTTGAACCTGATTGTCGATCTTGGTTCCCTCGCCGACGATCGTGTCGCGCAACGCGCCTCTGTCGATCGTCGTGTTCGCGCCAATTTCCACATCGTCCTGGATAATGACGCGGCCGATCTGCGCGACCTTGCGGCAACCCGTCGGCGAAAGCGCGAAGCCGAAACCGTCCTGCCCGATGCGCGCGCCGGGATGAATGATGACGCGGTCGCCGACAAAGCTGTTGGTGATCGACACATGGGCGCCGATCCGACAATCGCGCCCGATCTTGACGCCAGGGCCGATGACGGCTTGCGGACCGACGATCGTTCCCGCGCCGATCTCGGCCTTGGCGCCGACGAGCGCGCCAGGCTCGACCACGGCGCCAGATTCGAGACGCGCCGAAGCCTCGATCGTCGCGCTCGCTGCGACGCCGGCGTCAAGATAGAGCGGCGAAGGTTTGAGAGCCGCGTCATAGAGGAGGGACAACGCCGCGGCGAAAGCCTGACGCGGATGCTCGACGACGAGAGCGGCGACGCCTTCGCGAAGCCGCCCGGCGTCGCTTTCCTTTAGAAAACAGGCCGAGGAGCGACACATCCGCAGGGCGGATTCATATTTTCGATCGTCGAAAAAGGTCAGGTCCCCCGGGCGCGCATCTTCGATCGAGGCGGCGCCGAGAATGAAGTCGCATGCAGCTTTTTCGGGGAAGAGACGAGCGCTTGTCTTGGCGGCCAAATCGCCGCAAGACACGCGAGATTGCGCTTTGTGAAACTTACGGCGAAGCACGGCTGGCGCCTTCTAAATTATGTTCGAGCAGCCTCCGCAGGGGAAGACGAGCCGCCTGTTCGAAAGCCTGCGTAGTGCAAGTTCGTAACGCCCGGCGAAGTGTGGTCCGAGCCTTCGCCGATTTCAAAATCGCTGTCAAATAAATCAATTTCTCGAAAATATTGATCGCCGGAAAATCGCTCAGAAATCCGTCGAGGCGAAGGCCGAAGCGAGTTATCCGCTCCGGCCCAAACCTTTAAAAGCTGGTGCCGCCGGAGAAGCGGAACCTTTGGGTCACGTCATAGGGACCTTTGACCGTAGCGACCGCATAGTCGAAGCGGATCGGACCGAGCGGCGACTGCCATAGCAGCGAGCGCGCCGACCGAATCTCTGAGGCGGAAGGCGCTGCCCGGAGGTGAGGAGACAGGTCCCCTGGCCATAGTCGGCGCCGTGTAAGGATAGGTGCAAGGCAGATTCGGGACGCCGAAGAGACATTTGCTGAAATTAGTCAGCCCCTGTAGTCCCAGAGCGAGCCCGCATCGGTGAAGACCGCGCCGCGCAGACCGATATCCTTTGGAATGCCCCAGAGCGGAAACTGCACTTCAAGCGTGCCGCCGATATATTCCGTGCCGCCGAGGGAGTTGCCCTTGGTGCTGGTCCAGTTGGAGATGTCGCGCGGACCAATGCCGCCCGGCGCGAAGCCGCGCACGAGACTGGGGCCGAGGTTGAAGTTATCGAACACGCGCAGTTTGTATCCGCCGATCGGCGCGAGATTGCCGCCCTGGAGACGGGCGATGCCGACGATATCCGAGAAGTAGGGGAACTCGTAGTAGTAGCGGATTTCGCCCGTGCTGCGCACGTAGCGCGAGTTGCCGCCGAGTCCGGCGAAGTCTTGCGTCACCGTGGTGAGACGCCGTTCTTCGGATTGCTGGAATTGTCCAGGTTGTTGAAGCCGAGCGTATAGCCGGCGAGCGAGGTCACGCGCGTGCCCTGCGAGTCCTTGATCGCCAGAGACGCTTCGCCATTGCTCAGACAGTTGTAGACCAGATTGAGGTTCGCGGGCGTCGGCGCAAAGATGTAGCCGTAACCCGGCGTATAGAACGGGATCTGATTTTCGCAGTCATTGTAAGGATGCTGCGAGTTGTTCGGAATCGAGATATCTGCGTCGTATAGGCCGAGTAGTGCGGTTGGAGGCTGATCTCTTCGGTTATCGGGACGCCGAGACGCAGCGTGCCGCCGTAGGACGTCTGCTGTAGTAGGAGTAGTTGCCGACGCGTCGGTCTTCCTCGCGATAGAGGTCGAAGCCTCGCCGCCATGCGTTGGCCGAGGAAATAGGGTTCGGTGAAACTGAATTCGACGCCGCGCGAGCGCTGTCCCTCGTTGACAGGACAGACGCACCGCTTCGCCGCGGCCCATGAAGTTGATTCAGACACCGAGACTTCGCCGATGAAGCCGTCGGTCGTCGAATAGCCGCCCGAACCGATAGAAGCGCCTGTCGCCTGATCTTCGACGTCGACGTTGACCACGACGCGGTCGGTCGACGAGCCCGGCTCGTTGGTGATCTTCACTTTCTTGAAGAAGCCCAGCGCTGTTGAGACGCCGCTCGGCGCGGTCGATCAGCAC
The DNA here is from genome assembly GCA_963820145.1 of uncultured Alphaproteobacteria bacterium. Taxonomy (GTDB): domain Bacteria; phylum Pseudomonadota; class Alphaproteobacteria; order Rhizobiales; family Beijerinckiaceae; genus Methylocystis. The sequence goes on along the minus strand of CAWFZD010000053.1, from coordinate 6,900 downwards.
GCGGTTGTAGGCGTCGCCCTCGCCGATCTCGAATTCGCGCCGGATCACATATTCGCGGGTCTTGCGTGTTGCCGCGGATGTCGATTCGCTCGATATAGACGCGCGGGCCTTCGTCGATGACGAAGCGAATAGCGACCGTGCGGTCAGCCGGATCGCGGTCGCCGCGGGGACGCACCTGCGAGAAGGCGTAGCCGCTTGCTTCGCGATTTCGCGGGTCAGAGCCTCGACCGTCTTCTCGACAGCGTCGCCGTTATAGACGTCGCCCGGGCCGAAGCCGCAGCAGCGGACGCAAGCCGTTCGGATCGATGTCCGGCAGATGCGAATTGATATCGACGGCCGACGACGCTGATATTGCGGCCCCTCGAACGGTGATCGTGATGATGTAGCCGCCGCGCGCGGGATCGTAATTGCGCGTCCGAACCGATCACATGGAAGTCGGCGTAACCGTTCTTGAGATAGAAACGCCGGATGAGTTCGAGGTCCGCGGCGACCCGGTCCGGATCATAAACGTCGCGCGTCTTGAAAAACGACAGGAAGTTCATCTCCGTCGTCTGCATGAGATCGACGCAGCTTGACCCGAGGAATAGACCTCGTTGCCGACGAATTTGATTTCCTGACGCCGGTCTTGTCGCCCTCGTCGATCGTGAACACGACGTCGATCCGACCGTTGGGCAACTCCACGGTGCGATAGGACACTTGTGCGGCGGCGCGACCCGAGCGGCGATAGATTTCCGTCAAGCGCGCCACGTCGCTGTCGGCCAATTGCGGATTGAACGAACCATGCGCCTTGGTGCGAATCTCGGGCTCGAGGTTTTCAGTCTTGACCTTGCTGTTGCCTTCGAAGGCGACGCGGTTGATGAGCCGTCCTTCGGACACGCGCACGACGACGTGATCGCCGCTGCGAGTCGCCGAGACGTTGGAGAAACGCCCGCTCGCACGAAGCGCCTTCAAGCCCGACTCGACTTCCTCCGCGGTCGTGCCGGCGAAGTAGGAGCGGATCATGTCCGCATCGGCGTGACCCGCGCCGACAACCTCGATGTCAGAGGCGACCGCCGGTCCGGCGAAGCCGAGGAACAGCGCTGCGAGAAACGCGATCAATAATGCAGGACGTTTCGGAAAAGCGCTGTTCGAGGGCATGTATTCCTGGTCCTTGTCGCAAAAACCGGCGCTTCAACGCGCGTTTATACCGCACTGCGTTCCGTCCGCACCTTACTACAAGGTTTGCCGATCAGTGCAAATGGCCATTAACCTGTGCCAAAGCAATTTGTCCAAGGCGTGGCGAAATAGCCACATCCCCGGAAAACGTCGAGAGTTCGGTTAATTAAGAATGACATCCCGCCGCGCGGAAACCCGAGCGGCGCGATGTCGCAACATTCACTGCGAGTGGAGTGTCGAGCCTACAACCCGAGGCCCGCGAAGCGGCGCAGATTGCGCGCAACGTCGTTGTAGGTGGCGAACAACATCAGCGAGCAGACGAGCGCAAGACCGACCCTGAAGGCGTATTCCTGCACTCTGTCGTTCAACGCGCGGCCGCGAAGCGCTTCGATCGCGTAAAACAACAGATGCCCGCCGTCGAGCAGCGGAACCGGGAAGAGATTGAGCAAGCCGACCGAAACGGAAAGCAGCGCGATGAGATTGACGAGCGGCCACACGCCCAATGTCCCGATCTTCTTGGCTTCATTGCCCGACGCTTCCGCAATGCCGATCGGGCCGGACAGTTGGCTCGCGCTCTCGCGTCCCGTGATCATGCCCCAGATATAGCGACCCGTCTGATCGACGATGTTCCAGGTTTGGCGCACCGAAAGAGAGACCGCCTCCACAGGCCCGCAGGGCTTCATGCGCATGTCGCGAAAATCGTCGCTCGCGTTCAGCCCAAGTCGTCCGATCTGCATCTTGCCGTTCGGCCCGTCGACTTCGGCCAGCGCCGGCGTGGCTTCGAGAAGCTCAACCTTGCCGCCGCGCAACACGTCGATGTGGAGAGTCCTTCCGGCGGAGCGCGCCACAACGTGCTGAAACTGCGCGAAACTGTCGATCTGCGTTCCGTCGACGGAACGAACCAGGTCTCCGGCTTTAAAACCGGCGGCGGAGCCGGCGCCGTCCTTCATGACGCCGGCGATTTTCGGCGCGATCACCGGCTGCCCGTCAACCACCACGGGTTGGCCGAGCGCCAGGAACATGCCCGTGAAAAGCGCTATCGCCAGCAGGAAGTTGAACAAGGGCCCGGCGAAAACGACGGCGGCGCGTTTCCAAACCGGCTGACCGGCGAAGGAAACCGCGCGTTCCTCCGGCGAAAGCCCGGCGAGCGCTTCGCTCGTGGAGGCGCTCGCACAATTGGCGTCGCCATGGAATTTCACATAACCGCCGAGGGGAATGGCGGCGATGCGCCACCGTGTGCCTTTCGAATCGTCGAACGCCATGATCTCGGGGCCGAATCCCATCGAGAAGGCGTCGATTTTAACGCCGCACCAGCGACCGACGATGAAATGACCGTATTCGTGCACGAACACGACCACGCTCAAAACGAGCAGGAAAGGCAGAAGGTAGCCGAGAAAACTCATCGCGAAGCCCATGGGAAGCCGACTCCATTTCACCAACGCCGCCAAGCTCGACCGCGAGCGCAGCACACTTGGTTACCGAAGTCTTAATATGCCGCAGTCGGCTTAAGCGGCCAAGACGGTCCGGGACCTTTCTCTGACGATATGGTCAATGGCGAGCGCGTCGGCGACGCTTGAAGGCTCCTGGTCGGCGCCCTCCTGAAGGACCGCCTCAATCGCGGCCGCGACATGGCGAGCGATGTCGGCGAAGCCGATCCGCCGCAGCAAAAAGGCCTCGACTGCGATCTCATTGGCCGCGTTGAGCGCCGTCGGCAGCGAGCCGCCCGCCGCCAGCACGTCTTGCGCCAACTTCAGGGCGGGAAAGCGGTCGTAATCCGGGCGCTCGAAAGTCAGCGCGCCGAGGGCCGCGAGATCGAGGCGCGGGTCGGCGCCTGCATCCGCTCCGGATAGCTCAGGCAATGCGCGATCGGCACACGCATGTCCGGCGCGCCCATCCCGGCCGTGACTGAGCCGTCCGCGAAATAGACGAGGCCGTGGATGATCGACTGCGGATGCACAACGACGTCGAGCTTTTCGGCGGCCACGCCGAACAAGTGATGGGCCTCGATCAGTTCGAGGCCCTTGTTCATCAGCGTCGCCGAATTCGAGCGTGTTTTTCGGGCCCATCGACCAATTCGGGTGCTTCAGCGCCTGCTCCAACGTCGCCGTCTCGATCGCCTCCTTGGACCATTGCCGAAACGGGCCGCCGGAGGCTGTGATCGTCATGCGTTCGATCGTGTCGGGCGCGGCCCCGCCGAGCGCCTGAAAGATCGCATTATGTTCGCTGTCGACCGGTAGAAGGACTGCGCCGATCGCCTTGGCGGCGCGCATGAACGGCGCGCCCGCGCAGACGAGGCACTCCTTGTTGGCGAGCGCGATGGCGCGGCCCTTTTCGAGTGCGGCGTGGGTCGGCTCGACGCCGGCGGCGCCGACAATGGCGCTGACGACGAGATCGGCGTCGCGGCGCGCCGCCTCGATGACCGCCTCGCGCCCAGCGCCGACCTGGATGTTCGTGCCAAACAGCGCCTGCTTGAGCTCGGCGTAGCCGTTCTCGTCCCGAAGCGCGACGAATTCCGGCCGCAGTTCCAGCGCGAGCTTCGCCAAAGCCTTATGATCGCGTCCCGCGACGAGGGAGACCACGGTGAAGCGGCCCGGATTGCGGCGAAGCAAATCGGCTGTCGATTTTCCGATCGAGCCTGTGGCGCCGAGAAGAGAGACGCGGCGCGCCGCAATAGATTCGCGAGCTTCAACCGCCGCCGTCGCGCTCAGAAGTCATACTCTCCCCTCGCCCTCGCCTACCAAAAGAACAACCCGGCGGCGACGGAGGATTGTCCGCGGGCGGCTCCGAGAATCGCCGCGAAGGCCGCGGCGAAGATAAAACCGTCGACCCGGTCCATTACCCCGCCGTGGCCAGGAATTAAAGCGCTCGAATCCTTTACCCCGAAGCGGCGCTTGACGAGCGATTTCGCAGATCGCCGACCTGCGAAAGCGCCGAAGCGACGGCGCTCACCAGGAAAACCGGGGCCTCGCTCGCCGCGCCCTTGGTGCCGACGGCGGCGATCAGCGATCCGAGCAAAGCCCCCGCGAGAAGACCCAGAGCGTTCCAGACCAAGTCTTTCCCGCCGAAACACGTGGCCAGAGCTTCGGGCCGCCGATGAGCCGACCGCCGAAATAAGCGAAAACATCCGAACCCCAAACGACCGCAAATAGCCAAGCCATCGCGAGCAAGCCGACTTGCTCGAAGTTCTCGCAGCAACGCGACGCAGATGACCAGCGAGCCGGAATAGACGACGCCCGCGAAGGCCCAGGCGCGAAGAGCGGGCCCGGCGAGCACGGCGCAGACCCCGGCGAAAAGGAACAGCGCCGCGAGTCCCGCGCCTGGCGCGCCGCCATTGGTCAGGCCGGCCGCCGCGGCGACGGCGACGCCGCCAAAGAAGATTTGCGGAAAGCGCCGGCGTCCGCCCAGCAGTCCCTGCCATTCCCAATCGACGGCGAAGGCGGCGATCATCCAGAACAGCGCAAAAGCCTCGCCGCCAAGAATTGAAGCTCCGAGCGCCAAAGCGATGAGCACGGTCGCCGAAACGACACGTGTTCCAAGGTCCCCGAACCCTGCGAATCCTTGCGGGGGACGGTCATTGGTCGAAGACGGGCTCATGAACCTGTCTTTGCGCTGCACAAGACCGGATCGAGACCCCCGAAGCGGCGCACTCTATGCCCATAGTCCGCGATCGCGCTTTCGAGCGCGCTCTTGTCGAAATCCGGCCAGTGGATCGGCAGGAAGACGAATTCCGCATATGCGGCCTGCCACAGCAGAAAGTTGGAGAGCCTCTGCTCGCCCGACGTGCGGATGATGAGGTCCGGGTCCGGAATGTCCGAGGTCTGCAAATGCGCCGATATCGCTTCGACGTCGATGTCCTCGACGGAAAGTTTTCCCGCAACGGCTTCCTTCGCGAGCGCGCGCGCCGCGGCGGCGATCTCCTGCCGGGCGCCGTAATTGAAGGCGACGACGAGATTGAGGCCGGTGTTGCGAAGCGTCAGCTCCTCCGCCTTTCTGAGCAGATCGGCGACGTCCGGCGACAGATCGCCGCGCGAGCCGATGACGCGAACGCGGACATTATGACCGTGCAGCTCCATGAGGTCATGGTGAATGAACCGATGCAGAAGACCGATCAACGCCTCGACCTCTTCGCGCGGACGCGACCAGTTTTCAACCGAAAAAGAATAGACGGTCAGATACCTGATCCCAAGCTCGATCCCCGCCCGCACGGCGCGCCGCAAGGCCTCCATGCCGCGCCTGTGTCCCTCGAAGCGTGGAAGACCGCGCTGTGCGGCCCAGCGACCGTTGCCATCCATGATGAGCGCAACATGGCGCGGCGTCCCCCGCGCGACTGCGCCCATTTGCGCAGCCTTTTCTATCAATCCCAAAACGTCGCTTTCCGCCATCTCAATCTCATCTCGGATCCGGTCCGCCGCCCAGTCGGGCGAAGCCAAGTCGTCTACAATGACGACTTACACGACCATGATTTCCTTTTCCTTGGCGGCTAGCAAGGCGTCGATGTCGCGAACAGCCTCGTCGGTCGCTTTTTGCACCTCATTTTCGTGACGCTTCTCGTCGTCTTCCGGAATCGCGTGGTCCTTCAGCAGCTTTTTAAGCGAGTTGATGCCGTCGCGTCGAACGTGACGCACGGCGACGCGCGCCTCCTCGGCGTATTTGTGAGCGACCTTGACCAACTCCTTGCGGCGCTGCTCATTGAGTTCGGGCGTGCGGATACGCAGCGTCTGGCCTTCGACGACCGGACTGAGACCAAGATTGGCGTCGCGGATCGCGCGCTCGACGGCGCCGACCAGGCCTTTGTCCCACACTTGTACGGAGATGAGCCGCGACTCCGGAATGCTGATTGTCGCGATCTGATTGAGCGGCGTCGACTGTCCATAGGCGTCGACATGAACAGGCTCGACAAGCGAGGCCGAGGCGCGGCCTGTGCGCAAACCGCCGAATTCATGTTTCAGGCTTGCAAGAGCCCCCTGCATGCGGCGCTTCAATTCGGCGATGTCAAACGTATCACTCATGGCGGGCGCGACCTATTGCGTCGGGTGTTGGATTGGGATGAAGTCTCTCGCATTTCATCCGGGCGTTTTCTATATAACCCAATTAAGCGATTTGCCTAAACCGTGACAAAGAAAGACGGGATGCGGGATTTGCGTCGTCGAGCCTTTTTGCGCTGCACTCAAAAGCGCACCCAAAGGGCGGCGGTCACGCCGCGCTCGTTCACGCTGTTCCAACCGATCGGCGCGTCGAGAACTCCGAGCTGCATCGCGATTTTTGGCGTGAAGTTATAGACGGCGCTGAGTTGGAATTTCTGATCGAGCGCAGCCGCGCCGGGCGGCGTGCGCGGCGAGATGTCTGAGAAGCTCTGCGCCAGGATCAGCACATCGGGGCGCGCGTGGACGCCGAAGGCGAAATCCAGCCTGATCTCGTCGCCAAGCTGGCCCTGCGTGCGAAAACCGAGCTGGCCTTCCAGAAAACTTGGGTATCCGAAGACCTCAGTCGCGCGAAAGGCCTGGAGTTTGATTTCGCCCTGCACTCTTTTTTCATGTAGATTGGCGCTCCTTCAGGCTCTGCGGTGCGAAGACTCCCCTCCGCTGAGAAGAACCAGTCGCCGATCCTGCCGAGTGGCGCTCTCAGCCCCAGCGCCCCAACCCCGAGACCCTCGTAACGCGAGCCGATCGCTTGCGGGGTCGCTGCGCCGCGAAAATCCACCGCGCCGCCCTCGGCGACGACCAGTAAATCAGAGCGATGACGGTG
>CAWFZD010000052.1:0-10517 GCA_963820145.1 uncultured Alphaproteobacteria bacterium | reverse complement strand
GCCAGCACATGGCGCAAGCGCGAAACCGCCGCCTTTCGCAACGACCTTGCAGCCATGCGGCAGAAGGCCATCGTGCGCCAGCTCATGAAAGCGTCGCGTGCGGCTTATGCGTCCTGGCATAGTGCAAACCCTTTCTTTAGATTGGCCCTCGCCAGATAGTGGGCTAGCTGACGAGGGCCTTTCGCGCGGTTGGCGCACCGCCAGTCGGATGGAGACGATGCGCCAACCGCTCCCGTCTTCCCGGCCCGCAGCTCAAGCCGCTGCCGATCGCCAGACGGTGGGGCGGTCCGAATGAGCGGCCCCGCACCAGGAGGAACCTGGCGCGGGGCCTTCCGCCAACTTTCGCCACCTGAAATCCGCGTCCCGCCGCATTAGGAGTGACAAGGAGGGCACGAAGACTTTGGCTCGCATGCGGCCTGCGGTTCGAATAAGCAGCCCCCAGCGACACAAATAAACGCGGGGGGCTTTGGCTGCCGCGCGTGCGCGGCAGGTCTTTCGCGTTATGGGCGGTCGCGACCAGACCCTCTCAAGGGTCTCACGGCACATCGCGAGGGAAGGAAACAAAGGAAACCTCGCGCCGCCGGATTCATCATGCCGCCTCGTCAGGCTGCGCATTGGCGTCGCGCATGAGACGTGCGAGGTAGCGATCCCAATACAAAACATCCTCGGCACTGTTGCGCGTGTAGATGCTATTGATTGGATTATCACGCAGCAGCGCCATCGTCTCGCGGCTCACTTGATATTCCCCAACATGCGGGGCGCGCATCGCCGTGACGCCGAGTAGGCGTCGCCGCATCTCGCCCGCGTGTGTTTCGAGTTGCGAAAGCTCGTGCGCCATGGCGTTGGCGTGCTGCGCGACGACAGCCTTCGCCGCCGCTTTCGCGTTGGCCTCACACTGCGCCAGCGTGCGCTCAGTGACGGCCAACTCTTCATTGAGCGCGGCGGCGGCCTGCTTTGCGCCCGCGAGATTGTTCTCGGCGTCGAGCCGCGCCGTGGAGGCTCGCGCCAACTCGGGGCTGAGCGTCAGTTTTGGCATGGCGTCGCCCTTCGCCAGCGCCGCCTTGAATGCAAGCGCCCGCTCATTGGCGATTTGCGCGTCAATTGCATCGAAGGCGTCAACACGCGCCTGCAATTCGCCAATGAAGGCGTCGGCGGAATCAGCCGTCGCTCTTGCCTTGTCACGGCGGGCCAAGGCGCTGTCGCGCTCTTCAAGCTTGGTGGCGAGATCGTGACGCAATGCAGCCTCGTCGGCTTGCGGCTTCGGCTCGATCAGTTTCAGGGCAGCGCTCATTGGGCTCTCCTCTCTTGCATAGCGACGCGGTGCTCAGCAGCACGCTCAGCCGCCAGCTCTTCGCGAATGGGGCGCGGCTCGGCGTTTAGCTCCCACGGCAAAATGATCACGCGCGGATCGTGCTCCAGCATCTTCACGACGCCGTTGATGAAGACGAAACTGCCGGCGCGGCGTTGCTCGGCGGGTGTCGCCGTCTCAAGCAGTGGACGGATCACACGGTGAATGTCGCGGTGGATTGCGGGGAGGAAATCTTCGAACGGCTGGCCGTGACGGTCGGCGGCCCAATTGGCGGTCATGTAATTGGCGCATTCGCCGCAGCGATGCCAAGTTTTGTTGCTGCGCAGGTAGCCCCAAAAATGCGAGGGGTGATTTTCTGAGCCCCAAAATTCGTCGTTGCGTTCGATGAAAAGATCGCAAACGAGGGCTTGCGTTAATGTTGGACGGAAGACGGGCGGGATAGGCGTGAAGTCACGAAAACGCGGTCTCGGACACATATTGTGTCTCCTTCTGTTGCTTTTGTGCAGCTAATACACGGTGAGGTTTCCTGCGGTTAAGCTTGAGTTGTGGCGGCGGGCGTTACTGCGAAGATAAGAGAAATATAAGGCGTGACGCAGGGTCGCGCAAGCAAAACGGCGGTTGTGTGCTTGTTTTCATGCGGCTAAGCTAAAGGCGTTCCCAGACGCTACTGGAGCCGATCTGCCCACTTGAGAGTAATTGCAGCACGCCAGCCACGGCATTGCTGCGATCGTCATGCGCGCCAGGGGGATGGTCAATCGAGTCGCGGCCGGTGCCACGCCCAACACGCCGCTCAAGCATGACGAATTGATCGATCATCTTGCGGTCGTCGAGCAATTCGACGCGACCGGGGGAGTTCAATACGGGGATGATTTGGCTGTATATCTGCGACTTGTTAAATTCGGAGAGCTTGTAGGTGACGCCATTGCGATTGAACAGCTCCTGCGCGAAGGCTGCGGCGTAATTGTCGCCGTAGACCTCTTGCAGGCCGTAGCCTTTGATCGCCTCGCAAAATTCAGTGACGAGCGCGTCGGGAGAGAAAGCCACCGCGCCGCGCAGATAGTCGACGACGCAGACGAAATCGCATTCGCCATCGGGATGGAAGCGCTGCTCGACGTGGCCGATGCAGAGCGCCATCTCGTCGCTGCGGCCGGAGGATGGATCGACGAAGGCGACATACTCGCCGTCGAAGCGCGGCTGGAAGGGCAGCATGTAGCGATTGGGCGCGACGCAGGCTTCAACGGCTTCGCGCTGAATGAAGCTTTCGAGATCGCTGCGAAAGATCGCCAGATACTCGGCGGTGTTTTCGGTTGGATCGTCAGCGATCTCCGCTTCGATCTCCGCCGCATTGATTGTCGGATTGAATTGCAGCGTCGAGCCTTGCGCGACCAGCGTGTCGGGCGGGCCATGGGGTCCGAAGTTCTTGGAATAGAAATTCCACAGCACGCCGGCTCGCGGTCGCGGCGTCGAGATGACGATCAGCATACCCTTTGTCGTCAAGAGCGCCGGAGTGACGGCGGTCATGATTTCCTTGTCGGCGTTCGGGCCACTGCTGCGATACCAGGATGCAACCTCGTCGGCGACGCAGCCGACAAGCGTCACGCCGCGCAAGCCGCGCGATGATGCAGCGCGCACCTGAATTTCGATGCCATTGGCGAAGACGATGCTCTGCTTTTTGACTTGCACGATCTCTTTCGAGATGACCGGCGACGCCTCGGCGATGCCAACTGCGTAGTCAAACACCACCTTCGCCTGCTCGACGTTTTCGGCGATGCACAGCACGACGCCCTTCTCGCCGATGTTGAGGTTGGCGCTGTGGTCGCAAAGCACGGCGAGATAGAGCGAGCAGTTAGCAGCCGCGTAAGACTTGCCGCCACGTCGGCCGGCGACAACCACGAAGCGGCGCACGCGCTCCAGCGGCTCGTGCTTGCGTTGCGTGAGCGCCGTGAAGATTTCGCGCTCGGCGGGCGTCAACTCTTCGCCGAAGGCCGCGATGCAGAGCGTCTTCATGACCGCCCAAGATTTGTTGGGCATGCTCGCGCCGAGCAGGTCGGGATCGTCGAGGCAAGCGCGGAAGGGGAGCAGCGGACGCATCAGGTGGACTCGGTTGGCTTGTTACCGCGCTGGCACCGGCGCGCCGCGCGGAGAATTGGGCTTAGGTTGGGGGCTCATCGTCGAGGGGGCACCAATGCCCCCTCGACAAATCTGTCGAGCCGGCACCGGTGCCGGCTCGACAGATTTGTCGACCCGCTCAGTCTTCGCGCCGGCACTGGCCAGCGCAGCGCTAGCACCGTTCCGGCACGGATGCCGGAACGGAGAATTTGTCGAGCCGGCGCGCGTGCCGGCTCGACGAATCCGCGCGGGCTACGCGTTCATTCGGCTTCCGGTGCCGGTATCGGTGCCGAAAGCCGACGACTTGGCGCTGGCGTCGCCGCTGTTCTTGGGCGGCGAAACAGGAGGAGCGCCGGGTGCGCCGTCTTCACAGTCCTGTGAAGATGGCTGGTCCGCGATTGCTGCGCCTGTCACCGCGCTGTTCGACGCAGCGGCGTCGCAGCGCGTAGCGCTGGCGGGCTTTTGAGGAGCGGCGGCTATGGGTGTGGCTGGAGCGGGCTCGACGCGCTCAGCGGGCTTCGCAGCGGCTTTCTTGAAATGGTGCTCGACAATGTCGGCGAGCTTTGGCGTCACGTCACGCTGCACACGATCCAAGCCAAGCGTTTCAAAGAGACGCCGCAACTGACTCGATATGCGCGCAAAGGCTTCGAGATCATCAAGCTTGACGCTCTCGTCATCGCCAATGATGAGCCGAGCCTCCATGATTTCCAGGCGGACGATGATCGTCGACGCCTTTCGAATAAGACTCATGCGCGCGGCCGAGAGCGTTTCCTCGCCGCCCGCGTCGCTGACCAGCGCCCTTAAAATATCCCGCCAGCGTCGCGCCACTACGCCACGCTCGTCCTCTCCACTCATGAAAGACTGCTTGCCGTTCGTTACGCGCGAGCGTCCCGTCGTCTTCTTGGTGGCTATCTCTGTATTGGGGGCGAGCATCTTTGGCTTCACCTTGAGCACGCCTCTGGGCAGGCATACTGCACAAATCCGCACCAAAAGAGAGGTAGCGCCGGCTCAATAAAATAACAAGTGCCTGAAAATACAGCGTTGTCTATTTGAGCGAGGTTAGGCTGAATTGGGCGGGACTGCTCCTTGTTGGGGAGCTTTCGGAGCATTCCGAGATCAGGGGGCAGGGTGAAATTTATGTTTTGCAGGGAAGACTTCGACGCCGGGTGATCGACGCTTGATTTGGCGCGACAAAAAAAGATGCTTAAGCGTGGGTGTAAGCTTGGCCCCACCCCCTTTCTCCCTCTCACGCGGGTGAGTGAGCCGCCCCCCCTTTTCTCCCGTCAGGGGTCGCAGGGTCCGTATTATTACTTACCTGCCGCTGCAATCCCTTATTCTTCTAAGCCCCGTCAGGGTGTCAGGGTTATCAGGGTATAAAAAATGATAGAGGAAACCCCCTAATCGCGTGTGTATATCCCTATGGCATACACACACACACGCACCCTCTCTCCGCCAAGAATTTACTTAACCCCTGCAACCCTGCAACCCAGACGAGGCCAACAAACTCTAAGCGTTGCGCCGGGAGCGCGCTTTCAGCCCAACCCTGCCACCCTGCGCAACAAACCCTAGCTCAAGCCTAGATCGGGCACCTGTCGGGTTTTCCATTCATGAAATTCGTCCAGATGACGGGATCGCTCCGCTCCGGCGGCAGATAATCCTCTTCGTCAAAGCCTCTTCCCAACTCTTCCTCACGATAGACCTCAAATTTAGTCCTCTCCGCGAACTGCTTTCGCGCAACCTTCAATGCGTTCAATTGATATGCCGGCTTGCGCAGCTCATTAAGCATGACGACGCCCTTAAAATCCTCCACCCGGCTCCCCCGCCGTTCGCCGAGGAGAGCGCTCGTTGATTTGCAGGGAGTGAGCCCCAGTCCCGTCTTATTGCTATGCAGGAACACGCCGAACTTCTCGCGGCTCAGCACGTGCGGATAAGCCCGCCGCTGCTCAGCGACGAAGGCTTTGTAGGAGGCATAGAGCGCGTCCATGGTGACGCTGGGGAACCATTGATGCAGCTCCTCCTTCGCAGCCATGTTGGGACTCCAGCACGTAACCGCGCGCGAGCACATCCTCATACCACTTCCACTCCAGCCCCATTGTCAGCTTCTTCTGCTCTTGCAGTCCTTCCGTTAGGGGAATGTCGGCGGGATTGAATTGCGAGATGTCGAGGCGCAGCAGGTCATACAGCATTGCTGCGTCGCCGCCCTCCTGCTCCATCTCACACCGCAGCGCCGCGAAATAAGCGTGATCGTTGGCGACCTCGTCGGAGACGTCGAACACGACAAATCTCCGCTCGCGCATGCCGGCCGGGACAACCCAATCTTCATTCGAAGCCAGCATGATGTGCAGGCGGTTGACCGTCTCGACGAGATCGCGAAATTTCGCCTCAATTTCCAAGCGTGCCTCAGTCACCAATCCCTTCAACACACTTTCGTGCGCTTTGTCACCCGCAAAGAACGCCTCATCGGCGAACAAGAAGACAACGGTTTGCAGATGACGATTGAAGTTTCCGACGAGGTGCTTGGCTTCACGGATGTGCAATGCAAATGCGCCAAGGATGCGTAAAAAGGCCGCTGCAAAAACGCCCTTACCCGCGCCCTTCTCTCCCCGTAGCACTACAGCGGCGTAGCCGATCAGCTCCGGGTGTTGCAGCATTCGCGCCAGCCAACACATGAGATAGCGAAAAGCCGGCTTGTTTTTTTTGCATAGGATTTTCCAGATGTGGCGGCGCATCAGTTTCCATGAGCCCTTCTTCGGCTGCACAGCGAAGCCGGTCCACAGATTGAGACACCCCTCCCGCTTGTTTCCGCTTGGATCGAAGACAATGCCGTCGAGATATTGCCGGCGCATCTCGCTATAAATCCACAGCGTGCCGAGTGGCATAGTGATGGGCTCACCATCCTTGGTGAAGCCCACAATGATATTGACGTTTTGGTAGGCCATACAGAAGCTCTCAGCGGACAATCGCTGATAAACGTCGCGGTTCATTTCGGGATCGTAGCTCTTGCGCAGCACCGTCGCACTGCCGCCTTCGAGAATGAAGGCGTGCGTGCGGTTTATTGCAGCCACGCACTGCGCCGGCCGCAACTCAGCGACATTGCTTTCGGCCAGCAATTGGTCAATCGTGCGCGGATCGTCGCCGAGGCTGTCTATGAAGGCTTGCTTATCTTTGGCGGCCTGCTCCCGCTTTTTCTGCTCGTCGGCCTTCTTCTGCGCGGCTCTTGCGGTCTTTATGTCCTTGGCGATGGTCGCTTTTTTGATCGCGTGCGACTTATAAATTTGATGAAGGCGTTCACACTCAATGTCCGCCTTCGCTTCCGACATTAGCGCGGCTGCGGTAATGTCCAACGCATATTGAATGTCGTCGAACGCTGCGCCTGCGGGGGTCTCGTGAATGTTCACAGCGCAACCTCCCCGTTCTCGTCGTAATCGGGACGTGGCGCATTCTCACTCGCCCAAGACGCCGTCACTTTTCGCTCGGCGTGATCCCAAGCGCGGATGATCTCTTCCTCGCTGATAATCCGCGCGCCGGGAATTTCCTTAACGCCAATGGCGATCAGCGCCCGCAGCGCCTTGTCGCGGGAAACCTCACTGCGCACCACCCGCTCCATGAGCCAAAACGCGGTGCGCACGATGGCTTTGTGTCGCTCGCCCGGTTCAGCAGCAGTAACGCGACCCATGGCGACTAGCAGGACGCCCATGTCATCATTGGCCGGCGGGTGATAGTCGCATTGCGCCGGGCGTGCGTAGACCTTCGGCTTCAATCTCTCCGCAACCGGCGGCGTCACCCGCTCACAACCGTCGAGCACGACAAACCGCCGCTCGGTGGGCAGCGGATTATCGTGCTCGTCTGCAAATATCGGAGCTGCGGTGTAGATTGGTTGGTTTGGCGAGTAGAGCGCGGGGTCTACCCAGCTTACGGGCCGCAACCACGCTCGCTTCTCGACGCAAGTGAGCGGGCGGTCGAGCAGGAACCACAGCCGCACGCACAAGCCGGGCTTGATGCCGTAGCTGCTCGTCGCCGTGCAGAGGCAGCGCGCGCTCTGAAATTCCGGCGGCAATTGCGAGCGCACATAAAATGCTCTGTCTTCCAGACTGTCCGCGCCGAGCGGGCAGGGCAGACTGTCAATATCGATGGCGATGACGAAGCTGGCCTTATCGCGGATGGTCGCCTTGTAAGGCTCGCCCGTCCACTTATCGACGCCGTCGTTAAGCACGCGCAGCATTCGCTTAGGGTCGACGCCGTCGATGATCGCGCCATGCACGGCGAAAACCGCCTCGCGGCCGAGCATGTAACCGATCACGCCGTGCAGTCGGTCGAAGCTCGCTACATCGACGCCGTAGCCGTTAAAATGCCGGCCCCCCTCACGCGCGATGATTTCGTCGGGGTCGGCCCCGGTTGGCACAAGCTTCGTCTGCCGAATCCGCCGCTGCAAGGCGGGGCTCCAGAGCGACTGCAAAACCAGCAGCGAGTGCGGATCGCCACTGTCGAGCAGACGAACGATCCCTTGATTTTCCGTTGCTTCAGGCGTAATAGCTTGTTGGTGAGATTTAGCTGCCGAGCCGATCTTACCGAACAGACAGTAGGAGCCGAGCCCATCGCTGCCGCGAAGCTCGGCTTCTTGCATTAGGATCATGATCGCTTCTCATTCGTTTGCTCCATCCTTTCGTTGCGTCGAACCCGTCAACGCGCGGTCTCTTCCATCCATCCGAACTGACGACAACGCATCCCGCCGGGTTGGCGGCCCCAGCGTTTCGTTTTCGTTTCGTTACGCCTTTTGGCTTGGCTTCCGACCTGTCGGCTTCCGACCGGGCGGCCGGCGGATGCCTCCCGCCACCGCCGCCTCTAAGGCGCGCCTATTCGCGAGATAAGCCGAGCCCACGCGCACAACGGGGATGCGCCCCTGGGCGTGTAGCCACGTGACGCCCTCGCCGGTCATGCCGACGATCTTGGCGATGGTCTCCCGCCCGCTGATCAAATCGCTATCGGGGGTTTGCATTCGTCTTCTCCTTCTTTCTTTATAGGGGCGAAGCCCTGTGGCGCGCAAGAGAAAGCGTCAATAAAATCAATAGGTGCAAAGCAACTCAGCATAGCCCAATAGGGGTCATTACTGCTTATTTGAGATCAAATGAACGTTGCGTTGAGTTGAGCCGAGTTGCGAAGCAGCGTGGGGCGCGGCGGCGCGCGGCAGCGATGGCGGCTCTCGCCACATCCAGACCGCTCTTAAGCGGCTTGGTCTGGCGAGACGTTACGGAGAAGGAGGCGTTTGCCCCCATGCGCGCCTCATAGGCGTCCGCCGTTTCCGTTTTACGCTTCGGCGCGTCGTGCTTGCGGCTCTGGCTGTTGCGTGCAGTGCCTTCGAGTTGGACTGCTACAATTTTCATTTTGGTTCTCCTCTGGTGTCATTTGCGTCGAGTTGAGTCGTGAGGCGTAGCAGCGCGCGGTGACGCAACGCGGCGCAGCGTGGTGGTTTCTCTCCACCAGAGAGTCGACCGTGATCCACTCGATTGAAGTGGAGTTCCCGGCCCGCAAGCCGAGAACCTCCGTCGCATTTGTCAGGCGTCGACGTTCTCTTTCGTCTCAACGTTCTCTTTCGTCTCAACGTTCTCTTCCGTCTCAACTTCGATCACGCTGATATGGAACCAATGCTCGGCTTCGGCGCGCCCGAAGAACAATTCCGCTCTTTCGTCGTAATCTTCGGGCATGGGCGCTCCGGCCATTTCCTTTTCCCAAAGCTCGCGCACGATTTTGTCGCGCCAATCGGCGGCCAGCGCCGATGTTTTAAAGGCGCGGATGTTATGGTAGTGTTTGTCTTCGTAGTGGCCGATTGCGATTTTCATTTTGGTTGCTCCTCATATGATGGATTCTCTCTCCACCGCCGAGGCGTCCGTGGACGGCTCGAAATTGGAGAGCGTTCGTTGCGTTGAGTTGCGAAGTGTCGCGCCGTGCAGCGTGGCGTAGCGAAGTGCGGCGTCGTCATTCCTTCTTAGGCGCGACGCACTTTGCGCTCATGTCGACTTCCACGGCTTCGCTTTTGGCGATCCACTCGCGCTCCGCCTCTAAAGAAATGCGTCGGATGCCGTGGCTCATGCCGCTCGGCTTCATCTCGCGCGGGCCGAGTCCGGCGTTGTGCAATTTCACGTAGGAGCCGAGGGATAGGCCATGTCTCGCGCAAAATTCGCGACGGCTGAAGCTCTGCTTTTCTATGGAGGAGTCGGTGAGATCGGCAGTGAGCGCGCGCTTCGAGCGCGGCGCGGATTTGAGGGGAGATGCTTTGGTTTCGGCCTTACGCGGCATGGTGCCCTCCTGTATTGCCCGATTGGGCAGGAAGGCCGTCGAATAATCCCAGTTTCGCCAGGAAGTAAAAACTCTAAATATTCGGGTTATTTTGAGTTGTTCTGGCCCTTTGAATCTCCTAGCATTTCGTAAGCGTCGCCCACGCGTGAGGGCGAGACACCATGCTCTTCCGCGACCTCGGCGATCAGGAGCGTAAGCGCCGTGTCGGGCTCCTTGGCTTTGCGGCGCGCGACTTCGGCAGCCGCCTCTCGCGCCTTCTCCCAGGATTCGGGATCACGAGAGCGGCCCCGCGACCTTTTGCGAAATTTGGGATTGGCCCAAGGTTGCACGACAATCTCACCCAGGCGCTCGGGCAACAAGCCGATATCCTGCGGCTGCGGTCCATAGACGGGGAACACGACGCTGCCGCGCAGCAAGTAGGCGAGGGCGGCGGCGAGGCGCGCTGAGAGCGGCTTGCCGAGGCTCAGGAAGCGGAGAATTCCTTCGACCGATGGATTGTCCCTATCCATCAGTTGCGCCAACGCCTGCCGCCATGCCGCCGCCTGCTCGTCATCGCCGCAGAAGTCGGCACGCGACAAGCGCAGTTGCGGGTTCGCGTGCAGAAACTCTCCATGCCCTTTGAGTTGAGCCTCGGCGCGGAGACGGGTTTGGGCCTGCTTCTCTTGGCGAAGGCGGGCGACCTTCTGCTCTTCCGGCGTCAGCTCTATAAGCATCGGATAAGGCTTCCTCCCCATGCCGATCACCGTCGCAATGCGACGACATTGGAATTGTCGCCATCGATGCCGAAGGGGCGCAACTTTTCTTG
>CAWFZD010000051.1:0-8307 GCA_963820145.1 uncultured Alphaproteobacteria bacterium | reverse complement strand
ACTGTCCTCTTGGTTCGGTTCGTATTGCTCTTCGTAAGAGCACGGACGGCGGTATGACATGGACGACCGTTGACTCGGTGCTAGGTGGAAATCCTTCACCTTGGGTCACGCGCGTGGCCGTCGACTCGAATGGAAATATTACGGTGATTGGTTATTTGAATTCCTTTTCAGATCTCCGTGGTGTGCTCCGTCGCTCGGAAGATGGCGGCGCGACGTGGACGATGGTGGATTATTCGAATAGTCAGCAACAGTTTCCCGAGTCGATTACGACTGGACCCAACGGCGAGGTTTATATCGGCGGCGGAATTCAACCTTCTTCGGGAAATTTTTTTCGTCAATGGACGATTTGGTACAGTCCAGACGGTAAAACAAATTGGCAAAACGTGGATTCCTTCCCCGCGATGGGTTCCGCACCGCTTGATGCGTTTCCGTATCAGGGAACGACGACGGAAGATGGCCGCGTCATTTTCGTGGGCTATTCAGGGAATAACTGGATCGCGCGCGTAGCTTTGAGTTCAAATCCATTCCAATGGTCCTTTCTCGATAACTATACTCCGCAACCGAGCGGTCCGCACACGACCGCGGGGGCTGAAGGGATTGTGGTTCGCGAGTCAGGCGAGGCTTTTATTATTGGGCAGCAGACTACGCTCTCGGGCAGCAAGCCATTTCAATCGCTGGTGACTCGTCGGGGAAATCCCCCTCTAGAACCGTTTCGATGGACGGATTTGCTTTACGAACCTAACATTTTTGTCGGCCAGCTTGCGGTTCCGTTCGTTGACGGAACCGGCGTCGCGGCGAAGACCGCACGCGGTGAAATTCTCGTGGGTTCCTTTATTGATATTTTACCGGCGAATGGAACGTTTTCGACGAATGCATGGATTGTCAGGAAACTCGGCTGTCGTCAGTGAAGGTTTCGGTAATCAGTATTCATAAAGAACTTAAAATCTGATCCCCCTTGTTTTCAGCTGGTTTAGAGCAACAGTCGAGGATGTGTTACCGTTAACACATTGTCAGACAAATTTGTCGGTATAGAATCGATATCGTGCAGTAAGGTCCAGGTCCTCTGCGGAATGTTTGTGAACTTCGGGGTCCTGGAAAATTCCATAACGTAACGGAGTATGTTCGCCTATGAGTTCCAAGACACAATTTGTCGTATGCTTGACCACGTCGTCGATGATTTTCACAGCCGTGTCAGGTTGCGGGAAGTCGAGCTCCTCAAATGGATCGAGCACGGGTATCACTAGCCTGTCCTCCGGTATGTCAACTTTACAAAGCAAAGTCGCAGCTGAGTCACCGCGTCTGAAACAAGACACGGGTGTCGCCGCCAATGATCGAATCCTCTCTGCTCCATGGCAACGATGGCTCATGAAGGATCTGAAGTCCGCGCTTTTCCCGGAGGCGCTCGCATATTCGACTTCAGCCTTGGGCTCGGTGTGGGATCCCACAAGTCTTTATACGACCAACGGAAGTATCGCGGTAAACAACCTCTGGAACGGTGGGGGGAGCTCCTGTGGTTACTCGAGCTCGAACATCGCCAATGATATGTGTACGAACGGCGAGCAATCTTATGAATCCCTGAAGGATTGGATGGGGCAAGCCATGAATCCGCAGTTCACGAACAGTAATGGCGCAAGCACGACGGTTTTTGGTCGGTTGGCCCATGCGGCCCAAGTGGGCTGTGTGATTGGTCTTCTGGTCCCGTCGAGCGATTTGGATGCCGACGGATTGCCCAAAGTGGGGACCTTCTCCATCACTTTCCCGAGCGACACGTCCAATGCCATTTACCAATCCACGAATAATGGAGGTTGCGCGATGAGCACTTCCATGGCGGGAGCAACGCTCTCACCGACGGTGACGGCCGTGTCTGGAAGCGCGCTTTTCACGAAAGAGATGACGGTATCTGTTCCTGGTGGAAATCCAAGTTCAATGTACTTGAAACTTGATTCCGCGTCCGGCGTTTTCAACTACATGGAAGTCGAGGACGAGCGCCCGCAGGGTCGCGAACAAGTTTCTCGCACGATCGCTGTGATCAACGGTCAAAAAACCATGTTCGAGTACATCTCGCTGGGTTCGCCGATCACCGCGGGGCAAGATAGCCAGTATCCGAGCGCGTACTGTGTCTCCGGCGGACAGAATCAATGTGGTTACGAGTTTTATCGCATTTACATTGATGATTCAGCGGACCAGGCGTTTCTGCTCTCAAACTACGGCGCATCGGACGAGAGCGGGTATACGCGCTTCACGGCGGCGGGCAAACCCAACGAGATCGGCGCGTGTAACGGTGGTTCAAGCTGCGGCTCTACCGTGGCGCTTAGTCTTGGCATCAAGGGTTATCCCACGGTCTCCGGCGGCGGGACGACCACGAGCTTCATAACAAGTGCTTCGAATGACTACATCGGATGCGTTGATGCGGGGAGCGGTGCGGTTTCCACGGACGATTCGCTTTCTTGTGATTTGACAGGAACGACGGTTTCCGCAGCAACCGCGATTGATGGCGAGTGGAGCCTCTATCAAGCGAGCGTCGTGAATACCCTCTTGGCCAATACGGGCGCATCGACCACGCTCGCGTTTACGGGTCCAAGTGACTTCTTCACGGCCGTGCCGACGCAATAGTTACTCGGCGTATGATATCCGAGCGGAGGCGAGGGCACAAAGGCCTGTGGACGGGCCGGCCCTCGACACTCCTTTTCACGACAGGCTTCTAACCGACCATCCAGTCAGAGAACAGGAAAGCCTCGTCCTGGGTGCGGCAGGTTTTGCAAAACCTCAGATGACGAGAATTGCACCGAAATGATTTTCCGCACAAATTGCACCGAATGCGAACTCGGGCGACGCGAACCGGATTGGATGTTTTCTTGATTCTCATTTGCAGACTCCTTTCAATCAAAGAGTTATACGAATGAGCTGGAAAAAAGTCTCAGCGGACGGCCACAGTTAGTCCATTCATGTCGAGGTTGAGCCGCGCGCGATGGGCGAGGTTTTTCGCGGCGTTTAGACTCACTCCGAGTTTCTTGGCGATTTCGTCATAGGAAAGTTGTCGAATGACTCTCAGCCAGAGCACGCGACGCTGAAGCCGCGTCAGATGCCGTATGGCGTTCAGGAACTTCTGGATCTGATCGCGCCGGAGAGCTATGGCTTCTGGCGACCTTTCGCTGGAAACGAGCCCCTCGGGGTCGACTAATTCGTTGGCTCGCGCGCTGTGCGATTGCGAGCGCAGATGGTCGGAAACCGTGTTCTTGGCGATTGTCCATAGCCAAGTCGAAAAGGCGTATTGCTCACGATAAGACGACCGAAACCGAAAGAGCTTTAAAAAAACTTCTTGGGTGATCTCCGCCGCGGTTTCCGGATTATCTACTTTTGATTGCACATACTGAGCGATCGGCTTTTGATATTTTTTATAGAGCGAAGGGTAGAGTTTCAAAAAAACTTTCTCAACCATGAATAAAATTTAAATTCAAAATTGGAAATAGAGCAAATTTTGTTTTCCGCGAGACTTTGTCGTCGATCGATACGTAAAACAGTAAGTGAGTAAAATTCATAAAGCCATTGTAGTTGCGATTGTTTCTTATCTCGTAATAACTCAGACCGGATGCCAGTCTCAGTCGACGCCAGGGTCGGGCTCGGCAGCGGGCGGCGCCCCACCTGCTTCCGGGCCGGTGAGCCTGGACTCGGAAGAAGCAGCGTTCGTCGTGCTCATCAATCAATATCGTGCGGCGCAGGGCTTAACGTCGCTTCAGGTGTCACTCGACTTGACTGAGTCCAGCCAGTGGATGAGCCAGGACATGGCGAATAATAATTATTTAGGTCATACGGATAGTCTAGGCCGTGATCCATTCACCCGAATGGCCGCATTCGGTTACGGCAGTTACAGCTCAGCCGGCGAGAATGTCGCGGCAGGAAACTCGGACGCGCAAAGCACGTTTAATCAATGGCAGAGTTCCGCGCCTCATAATGCGAATATGCTTGATGTCAATTATGCGGTGATTGGGGTGGGACGGGCCTATAACGCTAGCTCAGGT
The DNA here is from genome assembly GCA_963820145.1 of uncultured Alphaproteobacteria bacterium. Classification (GTDB taxonomy): domain Bacteria; phylum Pseudomonadota; class Alphaproteobacteria; order Rhizobiales; family Beijerinckiaceae; genus Methylocystis. The sequence continues at coordinate 4,288 of CAWFZD010000051.1, read as the reverse complement.
TATGGTTGGTATTGGACGACGGATTTCGGACCAACCGTCGACACGCTCTTGCCGTAGTCGTGGAAGTTGCGATCATTCCAAAGAATTGCCAACGCTTTGCTTCTGTCCGCTTGATGGGGCCGCAGGTTCAGCGGCATTTCCGGCCGCGGCTCGAAACTCGTGCTCGGAAATTCGAGGATCAGCGGCATCCGCGACGGTGCCGTGCGGCTTCGTCAATAATTCAAAATGTTGCCCATTAATCCAATTTGCGAATTCAAGATGATGGGTGATGAAATCGTTTTGTTCGCCGATCGGCATTGCGCAGAATTTCGCGAAACCGACCTTGCTTTCATAATATTGGGACGGTGTCTCGCCGTCTGCGCGGTCCGGATAAAAGGTCATGAGTATGGCTCCGCCCAGCATCATGAAACCGCCGCCCATCATCCCGGTCACGGCGATAAACGAGCTCCCGGACCGGGCAGAGGCAAGGCCTATGGCCCCGGCGCCGACGCCGGTCATGAAAAACCCTTGCCCGGCCGCATTGCAATCGACCTGCTCGCACTCATGGTTTCCTTCAATCGCATAGGCTCGAAGCTGACTCATATTGTATTTGGCTCTTGAAACGATTTCGTTCCAATCGGCTTCGGCGCTATCGGCCTTCGAGTTGGCTGGCAGGGTGGCTAAGATGGAGGCGATCAACAAAGCAGAGAAAATAGTCTTCATGGTGGAGATCCTCGGTGTAATTCAAATATAACATGTTCACGAAAAAAGCGGTCGACTCAGTTGGTTAGATAATTATTTAATATAATTATAACGATCGGAATCACAGTTCCTACAAAGAGCGGCGGACGGTTTGCCGACAATACTTTTACGCAGGTAGACTCCCTCTGGAGTCTTTCTTTGTTTTTAAGTACGTTGTGTGTATGAAGTTTTTTGAAAAGTCGGCGATCTTTTTTGCGATGTGGGCGGCGGCAGCCGGCTGCGCGACGAGCGGAAACTATCAAAAACGAGTCGCTTCATGGCAGGGCCAGAAAGCCGAGCAGCTGCTTCAGGCGTGGGGCATGCCCAATGCGACGGAGAGGCTTCCGGACGGCGACCAGATTCTGGTTTATTCGCGTTTGTATCATGAACCGTACAGTTTTGGTGAAGCGCCTCGGGAGCTCGCGAGCGTCGCGGCTCGTAAGCCGATGTACATTAAATGCGCGACTTATTTTGACATCAGGGATGGCCGCGTGTTTTCCGCAATGTTTCAGGGCGAGGAGTGTAGCTGGAGGGACTGAACCTATTTCGCGCCTCTTTGCGCGGCCGCGGCTGCGGCCTGGACCTGTTCGGGAGTCAGCCGATTATAACTCATCCAACGGTTTTGGAAGGGTTCAAATTTAAAATTCCCGCCTTGCGTTGAGGCCATTCGAGTCGCAAGAGAAAGTAAAGTCGCGAGATTGTAAAGGTCGGGGCTGGCCTTCTTTAGAGGCTCCGGGTCCTGATAAAAGTAGAGGGCCTTCTCGATAACTCGCAGAATGCCGCCAAAATTAACAAAAAGGCTGCTAAGTTCGGCATGTGTGGTCGGAAATTTCTTTGGCTCCAGAAAACGAAGGTAATCAAATCGCCGATCCCCCGCTCGGTCGACTTCAGCTAGAAAATCAGGCCAGGTATTCCCGGTTCCGGTCTTGGGAAAGAGGCAAGTCATCAGAACTTTTCCTATTGGAAGAAGCAGGCCGGCCGCAAAAAGGTATTTCCCAGTCTTAATTTCTTTTGCTTTCTCTCCAAGCGCGTAAGCCATTTTTGCGGTGAGAAGGCCTTCGGGAGTACGCGCTGGTCAAGGCTGATTTTTCTTCCGGAACGCCTGCGCGCTTTTTTATGATCGCGGCGAGCCAGTCGTAATGAATGCCGGCGGAAAACGCGGTTTCCGGAGAAATCCAAAGCCGATCTTGGCAGATCTTCTCGGCTTCGAGTGCGTAGGGGACAAACTCCGTCGGCCGAACATTGATTTTCACCTCAAGATTGTCACCCAGGGAAGCCTCGGCTGAGCTGCCCAGGATTCGCTGAACTCGGGCGCAGGCCAGAAGATTTCGAATGGGGGATTTTCCCAAAAGCCCCAGTGTGCGTTCCAATGCGATCTCCTCGCGATTGGCGCTCTTGGCGTTTTCTTCAAACCAGTCGGAAATTCGCTCCGAGAGAAAGGTTTGCGCGAAAATATAATTTCGATAACCCACGTCGGAGGTAATCCAAGGGCCAAGCTCGCCTGCTCGCACATTTTCATCGCAGGCCGCCTCAATAACGCGCAAAAGCACCGGGTCCGGCGCCACGGGCCTTAAGAAATCACCTAAAATATTAGGAAATGGCGCGGCAAGTGAGTCTGCTTCCATTTGTTCCTATCGTTCCTTATATTTAAACATGATGAAGACCACAGCACAAGAAATCATGTCCACGGAAGTCCTGACGATTCAAGAGGGCGCGCCCGTTGAGGATGTACTTAAGCTCCTTATTAACAACCGAATCACCGGCATTCCTGTCGTAAACTCGAAAAGCGAAATGATCGGGGTCGTATCTGAATACGATTTAATGGCTCAAATTGCCAAAGCCGTTCCGCCGAAAAAAGTCGACTTGGGTGCCCCGTTTGAGTTTACCAAAGGCGCGCGTACGATCCCGGTCACAGCCAATTTGGAAGAAATTGTTCACCATTTGTTAGATCAAAAATTTCGCAGGCTGCCGGTAGTGGATGCTCAAAACAAATTAGTTGGAATCATCACCAGGCGCGACATCATTCGCATGTATTATTACCGAGCTCGCCTGACGTGAAACTAGCCCTTTCATCTGAGAAAAATGTCGAAATCCTGAGTGTCAGCGGGCCGATTGCTGAACATGACGTTAAGGTCTTGCGCGCGGGAATCCAGAAAATCCTGAAGACTGGAAAGAACAGAATTATTCTTGAGCTGTTAGCATGCGACAGCCTTCCCTCCGAGGTTCTGAGAACACTCGCCACCTTCGATATCATCGCCCGCGAGTTGTCGGGCCGAATTGTGCTTGCCGGGATTGGCTCAACGCTGAAGACGAAGATTGAAGTGTTCGCCCAGCCGCCTGTGATTCTTTGTTTTGAAACGCGGGCTCAGGCCATTGATTTCTTAACCACTCCGCCTAAACCGGAAGCAGTTCCCGAAGCACAAAAGCCCGCGACGCCAGACCCTCAGCTGCAGGCCGAGTTCGCGAATTTGCGCGCGCGCGTTGCCGAACTGGAACGTCGAAACAAGTTGCTTGAGGAGCAGGTGGTGAAAACAACCATTGAGCGCAGAAAGCCAGCGAGTGAGGCTATTTACTTGGACAAAATTCGGGCTCTCGAGGCTAAGATTCAGGAATATTTGACCGCCCCACCAGTTGCCGCTCCCGTGGGCACGACTAAGGCTTAGTCACCGGCGCCTTCGAATTGATCCATGCCCTGAAAGATGTGTTCACGTCAGGGATTCCGCAAAACGTGTCCAAGTAAGTCTCGAGTTTCTTGCCTACGGAGAGCTGCAGTAGATCGTTGAGGCTGCAGTTGGCGGCGATCATTTCGACCAGCGCCTTTGAAGCCATGTAGTGATAGCGAGCGTGGTCCGATCCCGGATTGGTCATGCCCTTAAAGGGATGGACCAGCGATTTTACGTCGCCCTCTTGGGCGACTCGGGTTTTTAGCCAAGAATAATCGACGGTGTCGAAGCCAGCGACATAGTTGGCCAGACCTTCCTCAAGCCATTTCGGAATCGCGCTTTTGTATTTTTGAAAAATAATGACGTGAACCAATTCGTGTCCGAAAACACCGTCGAAATTTGAGGAGGTGACCCTTGGCCCAAGATGAACCGAGTCATCCTTGGGTGAAGAATATGCGAGGACACTTGGCCCGAATCCGTGTGTTTTTTCGAAGACCGCTTGATCGGTGTACCAGTATACATGCACGCGGCGAATATCCCATTCAAGCGCGCGCTGAATCTTGGACGTGACCTTTTCGAAGCGGGCGGAGTCCGCCCACGATGGCGCAGTTGAAGTCACGATCGCATTGGTTTCCACTTCGGCCGAGAGAATAGGACGAGAGAAAAAAGTGGATGCGGCGAGCACCATCAAAATCAGGGTGACGCGACGTGCGCTAACATGCCGGAACCGCGCGATATCAATGCCGCGCTCTTTAAGTTTGATCGTGTAGATCGAACCTTCGTGAATGCGCTTTGAAATAATGGCGCTTATAGAGCAGGCAACCATTAATGGCAAAATGAGACCGTAGTCATTACCCATCTCGAAGCCTAAAATGATTGCTGTCATCGGGGCTTGGGCGACGCCC
>CAWFZD010000050.1:0-4874 GCA_963820145.1 uncultured Alphaproteobacteria bacterium | reverse complement strand
ATTTTTAAGCTAAAATATTTAATGCTTGTTGCCATAAGCGTATTCATTGTCCAAAAATTATATATTCGATCTAGTTAACCGAGTCGTCATCTCCCATTTATCTTCCATGGCCCCGGAGCGCGCTCTCTCCAGCTCGGGCGCGCGTCAATAGGTCGCGCGCTGCAATCCCCCAAATCATAAACGAGAGCGGAGCGCCGGGGCCTCTCTCGTGTCGAGGGGCAGCGGCGTGCTCATGGAGAGACAGGCGATTTCTAGAACGCTCGCGTTTCGGAAGCCGCCCGAGAAATTTTTGCGACGCTTGGTAGCGCCCAAAATTATCCCAAGTTGCTGAAGCAGGGCTCACTATGATGAGCCAAGCGCGCGGATGCCTTCGAGCAGCACCCGCGTCGCGACGCAATCATCCTCGTTATAGGCGAGAATGCGCTCCTTCACCTGAGGGTCTTTTGTGTTGGCCCACTGATCATACCACTCGATTGACGCCTTCCCGATGGATTCGTGTCGCGCCACTTGAAGCCGAGATATTTGGCCAGCGTCTTGATTGAATAGTCCCGCGTCGGCCATTCGGTCGCTCGCAGCACTACGTCAAAATACAGGTCCACGGTCGGCGACCGCGCGGGGTCGAAAAGCTCCTCAATGTCATCCGCGCTGCATACGTCTGGGTATTTGGCCTGGAGCCGCCGGTAAAGGGTCCTCTCGTATTTCGAGTAGTAAAAAATCGCCGCGGGTCGCGACGCTTTAATGTAGGCCCATGCCTCAGCGAACGCTCGTCGCTCTGCGTCGGCTGTTGGATCATCGGCAAAAACGCGATGAAACGCTCTGTGGCATTGTCCCCGTTTCGACGCTCCACGAAGCCATGCAGGTAACAAATGTCCCGCATCGGATCGACCTCAATGTCGAAGAATAGCTCCAAAGGCAAGGCGGGCAGTCGGATCGCGGCCTTCAGATAGGGCTTCCCTTTTGAGCTCTTGAGCAGCCGCGCCCGCGCTTGGAAGGCCTGCAAACTTTTCGGCCCAATGCCGCGGAAGATCGTTTTCTCACCGCGGATGAAACCGTCGAGATTGGCCTCTGCAAGATCGGTGATAGTCGGCAGCGTGTCCTGCATCGCGTCTCGTTTGGATCGCCCCAGCTGAGGGATCAGCGTGAGATCGTCAGCCTTCGCGAGCTCAGCCAGACAGTCTGAATACCAGACACATATTTTGCAGGCGGCGCAATAGGCTCCCCGGGGCTTGAAGCCGCGATTTAATATGGTCCGCGCCTGGTGAAGTGCATCTTGATATTCCTGCCAAAGCGTCTTTGCATTTCTCGGCCCTTGCGGCGCGTCGAGATCATAAATGATCTCGACGCCATGCACGTCCCAGATGAAACCACGACGCCCCGCCGATAGGCCGAGGCGGTCGAGCACATCAACGTATAGGGCGAGTTGCACAGCATAGGTCAGCTTCGGTTTTCCCTCCGCGTCGTCATCACCCCCAGCTTCTTCCCCCGCCCCAGATTTGATGTCGCCCGGGACGTAGCCCCCGGCTTCCTTTCTCGGGAGATCGGGAATGCCGAGAAGGTCATCATCCGCAACGATACGTCCACTGTAGATCAGCGGCTCGCCCCTGTGCATGGCTTCGAGGGTCGCGCGCTCTTTCTCCGCGCCCTCCAGATGCGATAAATGAGAAGGGGATGGCGAGTCCCGCGATGGTTTCCTTCTCGAATAAGGTGCCTCTCTCCCAAAGGAGTTTGACGAAGGGGCTGATTTCGTCGCGCTCGTTGGGATCGCCAAATGCGTCCAGGGCCACTCGCTGCGGGCATGCGATCAAATTGTAGAGGGTTGAGGCACTGACGCGCATCGTGCAGCCCGAGCTGGTTAAATCGGGAAGTTTGCGATACCGTATGGCCGAAATCAGCGAAATAAGGGGACCGAGAGGGGGGATGAGGGAAGAAGCACTGGGACGGTTGGAACGCGTTGACCTGCGCACGATATGGACGAGCGAAAGCTCTGACTTCACACCTTGGTTGGCGCTACCGGAAAACCTTTCAGTCTTGAGTGAGACCTTGGGCGTCGAACTAGAGCTTGAAGCTCGGGAAAAACCCGTCGGGCGCTTCTCAGCCGATATACTGTGTAAGGAGGTCGGCTCTGACCGGTCTGTGCTGATCGAGAACCAGCTGGAGAAGACCGATCATTCTCATCTAGGACAACTTTTGACCTATTCGGCTGGCCTCCACGCAGTCACGATTGTTTGGGTTGCCGCGAGCTTCACGGAGGAACACCGCGCGGCTTTGGATTGGCTTAACCAGATCACTGAGGAGACGGTGCGCTTCTTTGGTTTAGAGGTCGAGCTCTGGCGCATCGGGACATCACCCGCCGCGCCGAAGTTCAACATCATCGCCAAGCCAAACGATTGGTCACGTTCCGTGGCGCAGGCTGCTCGCTCTTTGGAAAGTAGCGAGCCCTCTGAGACGCGGCTTTTGCAGCAGAGATATTGGGCGGGGTTAAATGCCGTTCTTGAGAGAGCGGGTGGGCCGGTTAGAGGAGATCGCAAGCCACAATTGATGTCCTGGATGTCTTTTCCAATTGGCCGTTCCTCGTTCGGCGTGAATGCCGCGATGAACATCAGAAGGCGTTTTGTGCGCGCTGAGCTTTACATAACGGGTCCCCACGCAAAAGCATTTTTCTGGCTTTTGAGCGAACAAAAGCCACAAATTGAAAAGGAGCTTGGCTTTTCTTTGAAATGGGAAGACCTCCCGGAGGGGAGTGATACGAGAATTTCGGTCGCCCTAGATAATGTCGATGCTGAGGATGTCGAAGATTGGCCGAGGCAGCACGAGTGGCTCGCAAAAAGCTTGAATGATTTGCACCGGGTGTTCAGTCGGCGTGTGCGCGAACTCAAGGCAGAGCAGTGGCAGGCGATTAAGGTGCCATGATAACCGCCTTCGCACGATACATCGGCATCGACTATTCGGGCGCGGAAACGCCGAACGCCAGTCTCAAGGGCCTGCGCATTTATCAGGCGACGGGCGATGGAGCGCCTGTTGAGGTCCTCCCACCACCTTCGGCTCGAAAATATTGGACCCGGCGCGGGATTGCAGAGTGGCTTGTCGGGCAGCTCGGCGAAGACGTTCCGACATTGGTCGGGATCGACCATGGCTTCTCGTTCCCGATCCAGTATTTCGAGCTGCACCACCTGAAGCCGGATTGGCCCTTTTTCCTCGACGACTTTCGACACCACTGGCCGACCGACGAGGATCACACGTACGTCGATTTCGTGCGCGAGGGGATTGCCGGCAATGGCGCGACGCGCATGGGCGACCGACGCTGGCGTCGGCTAACTGAAGTGCGCGCTCGTGCGACGAAGGGCGTGTTCTTTTTTGACGTTCAGGGCTCAGTCGCCAAGTCCACCCATGCAGGCATCCCGTGGTTGCGCTTCATTCGACAGCGGCTCGGCGAGCGCGTCCATTTCTGGCCCTTCGATGGGTGGGACATCCCGGCTGGTCGTTCGGCCGTCGCCGAGGTCTATCCGGCCCTATGGAGCCGAGGGTTCGACCGCGCCGACCGCACGAGCGATCAACATGACGCCTACAGCATCGCGGCTTGGCTCTCGCGTGCCGACCGTGGGGCCAGTCTAACGAAATTCCTTAAACCAGAGCTGGCGCCCTCTGAACGTGCGCAGGGGGAAGTGGAAGGCTGGATACTGGGCGTGATTTGAGGGAATGGTTGGCCAGGGATGCTGGCGGGACGACCGGCATGGACAATCAGGCCGAAGGCTGCGGTCCTTACCGGGCCATTTTCGCGCTCCGCGAACGGCCTGGATGAGCCAGAATGGGCGCTTCGCGAAGGTGACATTTGCGCCAAAATGTCACCTTCGCGAATGGCACGGATGCGCCATTCTGTCACCTTCGACCCGGAGACGGATGCGCTAAAGCTCGAGCCGGCCCTGACCATTCCAGAGCGCCCCATTGCATTAACCCAAGAGGCTCCGCCGGGCGCTCAGCCGCTGGTCCCAGTGGCTGCACGACAAAGGCCTGTCAATCGTCCGCTTGGACGCTCGGCACGTTAACGCCGCGTTGTAGCTGCGGTCCAACAAGATCGACTGCAGTGACGCCGCCGGGCTCGCTCAAATCATGCGCACCGCGAATACCTCAACCTTTTGAAAGTGGCCTCATGCGCATCACCGACGGCGACGGCGCAAAAAGGATCAAGGTTGCGAAGGTGCATCCATTCCTACCCAATTCTTCACGGCCTCGGGGAATGAATCCACGGCCTCTGGGGCGCTCTTCAAAGATGCGGACGGCTCATCAGAATCTGGGGAAGCAGCGGGCTTAGGCGCCGACGCTTCAGTCTCGGCATTGGGGGGCTGTGATAAATCAGGTTTGGCGACAGTTTCCGGAGCGATCGTCTTGGGCGTTTGTTTTATAGGGCTGCGATTGTTCAATTTGGCAGCGACCGAAGGTTTTGCGGTCTTCGGTGTTCGTGCTGTTTTTTTCGGCGTCGGCGGTGACACCACAGCGGCAGGGCTCTGCAGTGACAAAGGCTTTGCGGCATCTGGGGGCGCCTCAAGGGGAGGAATTGCACCAATGAGGGGAGCCGTTAGAGAGTTCTCCGCTTTCTTAGGCTCGGGCGAGGCCGTTATGCCGACGGGCTCTGCCTGCATAAAGGTTGGTGTCGGAGGCACCGGAGCGCTAGCCGTCTGGTTCGCAGTTCCACTGTCGCCGCGCGGGGCAATTGCCGATTGCGTCTCCGATTGCGGTTGCGGCGCATCCCCAGTTTGTTTGTCTGAAAAGGCCGATGCCGATGCCCCAGGGTCGGCCATCGCAGCGAAGTGGGCCGGGACGTCGACGCGAGTCGCGAGCTGTGACGACGGCTCGGCCAATTCAGTCTCGGCTTCGGA
>CAWFZD010000049.1:0-14821 GCA_963820145.1 uncultured Alphaproteobacteria bacterium | reverse complement strand
GCGTCTCGATCATCCGACCGTGCAGGAGTTGGTCGGCCGCATCGAGGACCGCCGCATCGTCACCTATGGCGAAAATCCGCAGGCCGACGTGCGCCTCGTCGGCTCGAGCACGCCGACGGCGTGCTCGCGCTTCACGGTCGTGTTCCGCGACCGCGCCGGCACCGAGGTGCACACGATTCCCAATCTCACGCTGCCGATGCCGGGACGCCACAATGCGCTCAACGCCACCGCGGCGTCGCGGTGGCCCACGACTCGGCATCTCCGACGACAGATCCGCAAGGCGCTGGAAGGCTTCGGCGGGGTGCGAGCGCCGCTTCACCAGGACCGGCGAATGGAACGGCATCACCGTGATCGACGATTACGGCCATCACCCGGTCGAGATCGCCGCCGTGCTGAAGGCGGCGCGCGAATCCGACAAGGGCAAGATCATCGCGGTGGTGCAGCCGCATCGCTATACGCGGCTGCAATCGCTGTTCGAGGAGTTCTGCACCTGCTTCAACGACGCCGACGCGGTGTCGTCGCCGACGTCTATCCGGCCGGCGAGGCCCCGATCGACGGCATCGATCGCGACATTTTGTGCTCGGCCTGCGCGCGCATGGCCACCGCGAGGTGATCCCGCTGCGAGGGCTCGCCGCAGCTCGCCGGCGTCGTCAAGGGCATCGCGCGGCGCCGGCGACTACGTCGTCTGCCTCGGCGCCGGCAACATCACCCAATGGGCTTATGCGCTCCCCGAGCATCGCGGCGGGCGGGGCGGGGTGAGGTTTGACGACGTCACGCACAGAATTGATACAATTCACGCTCAAGCTGCGGGTTTTGGTACTAGTTGACGGCTTGTGATTCGTGTTCCTGGTGCTGCATCTTGAATCCGGCGAACGACAGCAGCAGCGCCTCTCCCACGCTGCGGCTGTCGAACGCTCGCGGCGGTGAACACGCGCATGTCATTGACAAATTCAATAGGGTTTCGAGAGCTGTGATTGTGGTGGTTTTAAAAACGCCTCGTGATATGCTCTATGCCCTGGCGGCTCTCAATCCTAGGAGAAAGCAAAACGAAAGGATGAAAATCTTCAATGTTACGGAACCCATAGAATTGTGTAGTAAAAAAGTGAGTGCTCGATGACGCTCAACCTCGACGACGAAGAGACCAACCGCCTCGCCCATGCGGTCGCGGAACTTACCGGCGAAACCCTTGGCGTCGCCGTTCGCAGGGCTTTGTTCGAACGTCTCGAGCGTGAACGCCTGAAGCGCGAGCGCGCGGATCGCCTGTTTGAGAGGGTGATGGAAATCGGTAGGCATTGCGCCGCTCGTCGGATATCGACGCGCGCCGTCCTGACGAGCTCGTCGGCTATGACGAAACGGGCTTGCCGCGCTGATGGTCGTCGATACTTCGGCGCTCGTTGCCATTCTTTTTACAAGTTCGACGCGCCGCTTTATACGAAGGCTCTGGTTGACGCCGAATTGCGTCGCCTCCGCGGCCACGCGCGTTGAACTCTCCTTGGTGGTCGAAGGCCGCAAAGGCGATGGGGATGCGCGGATGTCGAGTTGCGATTGCATGATCTCGCGTTCGAAGATCGTCCCCGTCACGGGCCAGCAAGCGACGATCGCCATTGAAGCTTTTCGGCGTTTCGGACGCGGAAAGCATCCCGCCGGGTTGAACTTCGGCGACATCTTCTCTTACGCGTTGGCAATCGCTTTCGACCAACCGCTACTCTTCAAAGGCAACGACTTTTCACACACTGATGTCGTTCCGCGCTTCCTGGCGTCTAACGGTGGCCGATGAAGAGCTCGCGCCGCGTATCATCCGGTTTGACTGCAGTCCCACTCACACGGGCCGCTATGCGCATCTAAGCCGCTTCCGAGCGCGGGACGCCCAAGGTGTGCTCGGCCATCCGACAGCTCGACCCACATGCTGTCCCCGTCGAAGCGAAGCGTCTCAGCCGAAATGCTCATGCCATGCCCTTTCGATAAGCGCCGCATTGTCTTCGATCATCCGCGCAGGCTCGCACAAGGTTCTTGCGTCGAACCCCGCGCTCGATTCGAGTTCGATGGGATCGATCCGGAACTTGGCTAAAAGTCGCGTGAGGACCACCGGCGCCAGGCATCGGCGGCTCTTGGCCGCGCCATAGCTTGCCGCCAAAAATCTTCACCTGCCTCTACCTCGCTGTCGGAGGCGCGATAGCTAAATGCAGGGGTTACGAGCGTCGCTCGGCCCAGTGTTCATAGGATCTGTTCGCGAATCTCGAGAGGGGGGCAAACTCAATGCTACGCAAACTAGCCTTAATTACAGCGATGATCGCCGCATTGGCCTTTCCGGCGACGGCGCTTGCCCGCGGCCACGGCGGCGGCGGACATCATGGCGGTTGGCATGGCGGCCATGGCGGCTGGCATGGCGGGCATGGCGGCTGGCATGGCGGGCACGGTGGTTGGCATCATGGCGGCTGGCATCATGGCGGCTGGCATGGCGGGTGGCATGGCGGCGGGTGGCATCGCGGCGGGTGGCATGGCGGCGGTTGGGGCGGCGGTTATGGCCGCGGTCCGTGCTGGCGCTGGCGCTTTGATCACTGGGTCTATGTCTGCGGCTGGCATGGCGGCGGCTGGCATGGCGGCGGCTGGCATGGCGGCGGCTGGGGCGGCGGCTGGCATCACGGCGGCTGGCATCATGGCTGGCACGGCGGCGGCTGGCATGGAGGTCATGGCGGCTGGCATGGCGGCCACGGCGGCTGGCATGGCGGCCACGGCGGCTGGCATGGCGGCGGCCACCGTCGCTGATTGAAATCTAACGGACACCGATTAACGGGCGGGTTTCGCAACCTTGTCGAACCCGCCCGAACCACGCGCTCCCCCGCTCCTGAGTCGAAGAACTGGACGGCGTCTCAAAGTTGCGAGACACTTAGCTCTTGAACAGTTTGGGCCTGCTGGCGGAAGCCGTCGGGAGCGAATATGCGCGAGCGGGCGGAGACTGAATTCCGGCAGACCGAACCTCCAAAAGCTGGATGGGACGCCGATAGCGAGCTTGCGCCGATCGCGCTGATGTCCCTCGTGGTCGGCGCCGGCACGGGTCTGATCAGCGCGCTGTTCCGACTGCTGCTCGAAAAAGCGGATCGTCTGCGGGACGCGTTGGCGGCTTTGGCCGACAAGCATGGGATCGGCGGTTTTTTTTCCGTGATGCTTGCTTGCGCCGCCGCGACGTCGCTCGCAGCCTGGATGGTGCGGCGATTTTCTCCTTTCGCCACCGGAAGCGGCATTCCCCATGTGGAAAGCGTCTTGCGCAGAGAGGCGCCTCCGGCTCCGACCGGGTTGATTCTGGTGAAATTCTTCGGAGGGGTGTTGGCTATCGGCTCCGGGCTTGCGCTCGGCAGAGAGGGTCCAAGCGTCCAGATGGGCGCCGCCATCGGCCATCTCGTCGGGGACTTCTTCCACCTCAACGGGAGGAATTGTCGGGTCCTGCTGGCCGCGGGCGCGGGAGCGGGGCTTGCGGCGGCTTTCAACGCGCCGGTCGCGGGCGCGATCTTCGTGCTTGAGGAGCTCGTGCGCGAATTCGAGCTCCACATCGCGATAGCGGCGCTCGGCGCGTCGGCGGTGGCGATTTCGGTTTCGCGAGCCTTCCTGGGATCCGCGCCGGATTTTCATGTGGAGGAATTGGCCTATGTCGACGCCGCGAGCAGTCCGCTTTATTTCTTGTTCGGGGTACTGGCCGGCGGCTTCGGAGTCCTTTACAGCCGATCGCTTCTTGGAGCGATGTCGATTGCGCACAAGCTGGACCAACTGCAGCCCGGACTGTTCGCGGCGCTGACGGGGGCGGCGGTGGGGGCGCTCGCGTGGTTTCAACCAACCCTTGTCGGCGGCGGCGACCTGCTGACGCAGGACGCGCTGCTCGGCGCGAAGCTGGCCTATTCGCTCTCGCTCGTTTTTCTTCTTCGCTTCGGCCTCGCGGTCTTCTCTTACGCCACGGCGACGCCGGGAGGGATATTCGCGCCGATGCTGGTTTTGGGGGCGCAGTTCGGATTGCTCTACGGCCACCTTTGTCGGTTCGCCTTGCCGGACTTCTATGTCCAACCGGCGGGCTTCGCCGTCGTCGGGATGGCGGCGGTCTTCACCGGCGTGGTGCGCGCGCCGCTGACTGGGATCGTGCTCGTCACCGAAATGACGGCGGACGTGACGTTGCTGCCGTCGATGCTCGGCGCCTGTTTCGCCGCCATGCTCGCGCCGACGGCGCTGGGCGAGGCGCCAATCTACGATTCTTTGCGGGAGCTGGCGTTGCGCCGCGAAGAAGAGATCCTCGCGTCGCCTCCCGTCGTAGAGGAGACGTTCGTGGAGACCCAGCCGCCTGCCGGAGATTCCTATTGAACCGAATGCGCTTGTGACGTTTTATCTGCATCGCAAAGGCGCGCCAGCAAAAAGACCGCGGCGTTGTTTAATATCCGCGAATAGCCGAGCTATAAGGGAGCCATGAGCTTTCCCGATCTCGTCCCTGAGCTTCGCGCGCGAATGCCTGATCTGCGCGGCGCGCTTCGCGCCAATGAGCCGCTGGCGCCGCTCACCTGGTTTCGCGTCGGCGGCCCGGCTCAAGCCTTCTTCATGCCGGCGGATGCGGACGACCTATCCTATTTCCTGCGAAATCTCCCCCGCGAAGTCCCCGTCACGGTCATCGGTCTCGGCTCCAATCTCATCGTGCGCGATGGCGGCGTCGAAGGCGTCGTCGTCCGGCTTTCGGCGAAGGGCTTTGGCGACATCGTCATTGAGGAAAATTGCCGGATAAGGGTCGGCGCCGTCGTTCCCGACGTCAAACTCGCGCGCGCCGCGGCCGACGCCGGCATCGACGGCCTCGCGTTCTTTCGCGGCATCCCGGGCGCGGTCGGCGGCGCCTTGCGGATGAACGCCGGCGCGCATGGCGGCGAGACCAGGGACGCGCTGCTCGAAGCGCAAGGCGTCGCGCGCGGCGGCGAGCGTCGGATCTTTCAAAACGACGAACTCGGCCTGTCTTATCGCCATTGCGGCGCGCCTCCCGACGTCATTTTCACGCAGGCTCTGTTTCAGGGGCGCCCGGGCGACCCGAAGGAAATACTCGCCGAGATGGAGCGCATCACCGCGGCGCGCGAAGCCTCGCAGCCGATCCGCGAAAAGACCGGCGGCTCGACTTTCGCCAATCCGGACGGCCATAAGGCCTGGGCGTTGATCGACGCCGCCGGCTGCCGCGGCCTTGTGCGCGGCGACGCGCAGGTCAGCGAGAAACATTGCAATTTTCTGATCAACCGCGGCGCGGCGACCGCCGCCGACATCGAGGGGCTCGGCGAAGAGGTGCGCGCGCGCGTGCTGGCGCAAAGCGGGATCGAACTCAAATGGGAGATCAAGCGGATTGGGGTGGTGAAGTTGTAGCTGGGTCACCGTCATCTAGCGGACTATTCAGGATCAGTTCCGCTGCTGTCGGATATTCGATCGCAAACCGCTTCCAGTCGGCCTCGGAAACCACCACAACCGCCTCGCCATCAGTTCGTTCGATTTTCTGCGGCCCGGTTTTCAGCGCTGCGTCGAACAGATCGGAAGTTTGCTCTAGCGTGAGCGCCGGAAGACGCCCCGGGCGCGTGAACTGTGTTCCCTACCTCGACATCCCCCCGAAAATATTACGCATCACTTCGCGCGTGATCTGTGTGCCGGCGGAGCGGGCGGCGGATTGCAATGCGGCGCGCATCGCAAGTTCGGCCGGCGACATGCGCTTGGGGTTGGCGCGGTTGAAGAGGCCGCCCACCATGCCGCCGAGCGACCCCAGCAAGCCGCCGCCGACCGAGGCGTCCTGAACCGGCGCGTCTTGCGGTTTGGCGGGACCCGCGCCGGCGCTCTCCATGCGCTTTCCGGCCCGCTTCTGCAGCACTTCGAAGGCCGATTCGCGGTCCATCGGCGTGTCGTAAAGCCCGTAGAGCGGGCTCGATTCGATCGCCGCCTTGCGTTCCTCGGCGTCGATCGGCCCCACTCGCGCCGAGGGCGGCGCGACGAGCACGCGCTCGACGACCTCCGGCGTCCCCTTGGCGTCGAGCATGGACACCAGCGCTTCGCCGACGCCAAGCTCCATGATCGCTTCCGCCGTGTCGAAATTCTTGTTCTGGCGGAAGGTCTCCGCCGCCGCGCGCACGGCCTTCTGGTCGCGCGGCGTGAAGGCGCGCAGCGCATGCTGGATGCGGTTGCCGAGCTGGCCGAGCACCGTGTCCGGCACGTCGAGCGGGTTTTGCGTCACGAAATAGACGCCGACGCCTTTGGAGCGAATGAGCCGCACAACCTGCTCGATCGCGGTCAGGAGGTTTTTCGGCGCGTCGGTGAACAGCAGATGCGCCTCGTCGAAGAAGAACACAAGTTTGGGCGCCGGCAGATCCCCCACTTCCGGCAAATGCGCGAAGAGTTCGGTGAGCATCCAGAGCAGGAAGGTCGCATAGAGCCGCGGCGCGCGCATGAGCCTGTCGGCCGCAAGGATGTTGACGTAGCCGCGTCCGCTCTCGTCTTGCGCGATGAAGTCCTTAAGATCGAGCGCCGGCTCGCCGATGAATTTGTCGCCACCTTGCGTCTCCAGCACGAGCAGCTGGCGCTGGATGGCGCCGATCGTCGCGGGGGCGACATTGCCGTATTTCGTCTGCACGTCGCTGGCGTTGTCGGCGACGAAGCCGAGCACCGCGCGTAGGTCCTTCAAATCATAGAGCAGCAAGCCCTGCTCGTCGGCGAGGCGGAAGACGATGTTCATCACGCCTTCCTGCGTTTCGTTGAGGTCGAGCATGCGCGAGAGCAGCAGCGGCCCCATTTCGGCGACCGTCGCGCGCACGGGATGTCCCTGTTCGCCGTATATGTCCCAGAAGACGACGGGAAATTTGTCGGGCTTGTATTGGAGCCCCAGCTCTTCGGCGCGCTTGACGAAGGGCGGCCGGGAATCACCCATTTGCGACAGTCCGGCGATGTCGCCTTTGACGTCGGCGAGGAAGACCGCGGTTCCGGCCTTTGAAAAACCCTCGGCGAGGCGTTGCAGCGACACCGTCTTGCCGCCGCCCGTCGCGCCCGAAATCAGCCCGTGCCGATTGCCGAGCGGCAACAGCAGGTAAGTGTAGGCGCGGTCCGCGGCGGTCTTGCCGCTGGCGCCGACCAAAATCTTGCCGGGCGTCGCGTCGGGGTCGTCGGTCATCTCTGGTCTCGCACCTTCTTCGAACGCGATGATTCTAGCATGAATCGGAGCCTTTGTGGGTCCGCCGAACATTCTCGCCAGGCATTACGGGTTGGCGAAACTTTCCTGCTCCAGCGGCTGAGCGCCGTAATCGTAGACCATCTGGCGCGGGCGCGGCGCATAGTTCAGCCGGAACAGGATGAAGGCGGATACGCCGATCTCGGCCAGCGCCAGCGCGGCCAGCAGAAAGATGAAGCGCGCGTCGGCGCGCAGCAAGGACTGCAGCAGAACGAGAAAGCCGATATGCGTCGCCGGCAGCGCGAAAATGGTCCACGAGCCGCCGCCTCCGCGACGTCCGGTGACATTGCCGAAGCGCAGCGTCAGCGCCATCGCCAGCAGCGTGTGACCGAACGAGAGCAGCGGCACGCCGAGCCGCATCGCCGCCTCCGTCATCCATTCGGCGAGCTGGCGCGGGTCGGCGCGGGCGGTGAGATATTGCGCCAAGAATTGCGGCGCGGAGAGTTCGTAGACGCCGTGCCAGCTGCGCGGCGGCAAGCCGCCGCTGCCTTGCATCGGCAGCGCCAGCGCATATTCGTCGAAACTGTTGATGCGCACGTCGCCGCCGAACATCGGCCGCGTCTGAATGCTGCCCTTCGTCAAGGCGACGACGACGCCGGACGGATTGCGCCGGAACTCGGCGCGCGCCGCGGTGATGACCTGCTCCTCTTTCTTCTCCACCGACAATTGCCGCACGAAGAGATTGACGGCGATGTCGGGCGTCTCCCAGCGTTCGAGGTAGAGCGTTTTGACGCCATTGTCGAAGGTGTAGAAATGCGCCGGTTCGAGCATTCTATGGTTGAGCGAATTGCGCACGACGTTGAGCACGTCCTGCATGTTGCCGGCGTAATAGGGCGCGATGAAATTGGCGAGCAAATAGCCGACGAGAACGAGCACGCTCGCCAGAGCCAAGGCCGGTCTGCAGATCGACAGCACGGAGAGCCGCAAGGCATAGAGCACGGCGATCATGCCCTCGCTCGCCATGCGCGAGAACTCCATCGCCGTCGCGAGCCCCACCGCCATCGGCAGCGCGATATAGGCGATGCTCGGAGTCACGCCGACCATCGCCGGCAAGACGAGGCCGCCGCGCACGGCGGCGGCCGGCAGATTGCCGAGCAGATAGGACAGCACCACCGGCACGCAGAGCGCGAACTGCACGATCAGCACGCTGACGAGGACGCGCCGCACGAGATAGAAGAAGAGGAGCCGCGGCATCAGCGCCTGCCGCAGGCAGCGAATTTCACGGCTTGAACCTCGCCCAGGCGGCTTTCGAATATTTCATCCAAGCCGCGTCGAAGACGCCGCGCGCGGGCAAAGCGACGGCCCGGCCCAGTGACAGAAGTAGATCTCCTTGCCGTCGGGATCGAGCGGCTTCTCGCCCGAAAAGGTCACGCCCGGCGCCTTGTAGAAGCTCTCATGCGAGGCGTTCTCGACGACATTGGGCAAAAGCGCGATCTTCAGCCCGCGCCGATGCGTGACGAAATTCACCAGCGGCTGCGCGAAGAGCTGGCCGCGCTTGCGCACGTCGTGAAAGATTGCGGCGTCCTGCGCCATCGTCTCGATGAAGTCGGAAAGTTTGAGGAACCTGTTCGACGTGACCCAAAAGCCGTCGTTGAACAGCAGCACGTCGCGCAGGAAAGCATAGGCTTCGCGCCGCTCGTTATAGACATATTCGAAGCTTGGCGAGGCGACGATGAATTCGGTTTCGCCCTGCTTCAGCTTGCCGAACAGCGGCGCGAAATCGCGAAACAGGATGACGTCGACGTCGACATAGGCGATCTCGTCGAACGGCAGCGCCAGCGCGGCGAGTTTGCGCAGACGCCGGCGATTGCTGTTGAACACGCCGGGGTAAAGCTCCTGCGCCAGCCTGTCGATCTCCTTCGGCTCCTCTTCGACGATCGTCGCGCCGTAAATTTGCGCGGCGCGGCGCGTCTGCGCCATGTTGTCGTCGTAGGGGATGAGATAAAGCGGCAGCGACGGGTTGGTGTCGCGGTAGCTTTCGAGGAAGGGCAGCAGCCAGTCGATGATCTTGTCGTTGCCGACGACGGCGACCGCATAGTTCCCGCTCGGCGCCGGAGAGGTGGCGACTGGATTTATCGAAGTCTCGGTCATATAAAACGTCTATCTGGAAAGTTCGGCTTTTAGCAAGAGGGGCGGGTTTGGCGGGCGACGCGGAGTTGAGCGAAATCGCTGAAATTTCTAGGCCTCTTGCGGGAAAGACCGTCGCCGTCGTTCACGCCGCATGGCATTCCTGCGGCAGCTATCAGGTCAACGTCAGCCAGCTTCTCGCCTATAAGGCGCTCGGCGCGCGCGTGGTTTCGGTCGCGACGATGGACGCGCTCTCGTCGCCGGCGCCGGGGGGAGGGCGCTGGCCCGCCTATCTCGCCGCTTCGAAAGATCTCGAGGCCGACGGGCGTTTTTATCTTAGCGCGCCGCAGCGCGCGCTCTGGACGACAAAACTGCTGCGCGACGGCTGGTGGCCGCTCATTCACGGCGATCAGGCGCGCTGGCTCATCGCGCTCAGCCGATGCGTGACGATTCCGCCCGCACTGCTCGCCGAGCGCTTCGACCTCATCCACGCCAATCATTATTTCACGCTTCCGCTCGCGCTGCGTCTCGCGCGCGGCGCTCCGGTCGTCCTGGAGACGCAAGACATTCAGGCGCGGCAATATGTGCTTCGCAACGAGGGCGGTTTCTTCATCCCGCCCTTCGCCGGCTATGACGATATGCTCGCCGTCGAACTCGACTGGACTGCGCGCGCCGACCTTTGCGTGCATCTCAATGAAGAAGAACATGAGGAGTTCAAGCGGCTTTTGCCGCGATCGCGCCATGCGCTGATCTATCCCGCGGTGTCGTCGGCGCCGCTCGGCCGTGGCGAGGAACTCGTCATCGTCGCCAGCGACAATTACGCCAATTTCGTCAGCCTGCGCTGGTTCCTGAACGAGGTGACGCCGCTTGCGGGAGATGTTCCGGTCGCGATCTACGGCAATATCGACGCTGGCGTGAAAGCGCGCGACGAAGCGCTCTACAGCCGCCATGCGGCGCTGTTTCGCGGCCGCGTCGCCGATCTTAGCGCGGTCTATGCGGGGGCGGCGCGCATCTTGCTCCCGACTGTCGAGGGCCACGGCCTCTCGATCAAGACCGTGGAGGCGCTGTCCTGCGGCGCGCCGCTGATCGCGACCGCGCAGGCGTTTCGCGGCATGGGGATTGACCCGGCGGAGCTCGCCAATGTCACGCTCTGCGACGACGCCGCGAGCTTTGCGGCGGCGCTGCGAGACGCCGCAGCGAGGAAGCGACGAGACAAAGAGGAGAGCGCGGCGAGCGACACCCGCAGGCTCTATGACGCGAAATTCAGCCCGCTCGCCTACGCCCGGGCTCTGGCCGGACATGCGGCGCCGTTATGCGCAGAGCGTGGGCGATAGCGATGTCCGAGCGCATGGCCAAGCATGCGCTGATCGCGCATCAGCGCTATGCGCAGGCCAAGCAGTTCAGCAATGGTCGCCTCCGACCGGCGTCGCGTCAGCGACCGCGAACCGTGACGCCCGAAACGTTCCGCAACGCCTCGCCGACCGTCGTCGCTTGCTGATCGTCGATGAGGCGCCGCGAAATGACGGTCGCGCTGCCAGGAATTTCCATGATCGGATATTTCTTGCCATCTGGACCGACAATATAAGGCACGTAATAACCATCGTCGACAGCTCGAGCCGCCGGCGAAGATATATGCGTCCTTCTCGCTTTGACGCCTCGAATGAGAGGATCGGCGAGCGAGTTGTCCGCAACCATCAGCAGCGCGGCTGCGGTGAAGAGGCGCTTCAAGCTGCACATTTTGTCGTCGTTCCTTCGGTTCCAACCAAACGACACCATGGTTAAATAGGCGGCTGACGCCCGAGGTCAAAATCGTGAACCGCCAGGGCTTCGGTTTCGCTGTTTCGTTCGCGACGCCCACCGGACGTTCTGCGGCTCCAAACTTGAGCGTCTGTTCGAGCCCCTTGCAGAAGTCGTTTACGAGTTTTTCGAGGAAGTGAGCGCGTACCGCGCCACCAGCCTGAAGGTGGTAGTGAATATCCCGACGCTCAATGAACGAGACGCGTTGATTCTAGCGACCATGTTTTTGATTTGATCTGCGAGAATTTCCGCTTCTTGCCTCGCCCCACCTCGTGCTCACCTTCTGAGCACGAGGCGCGGCTCGCTTCCAAGGCGTTGTCAAACCGCCGAGCACCCCCTGCAGCTTCTGCGCTGGCAATATCCCGCCGACCCTCCAAGCCGCCATATCGAGGATAGTCGGGGTCGCGTCGCCGCCGATCCCGACGAAAAGGCGCCTTTTTGAAGTCTCGGCGACAACCGTGTGGATCGTGCCAAAGCCGCGCTCATAGGCATGAAAGAATAAGGGCGAGTGCGCATCGTTGAGCCGCCGGAAGATTTCCTCCGGCCCGTGCTCCTCGTTCGCCCATGTTTCCAAATGTGGCAGGCGTTGTAGAGAACGCGCGATCAACGGCGGATTAAGTGAGCGCATCAGCGCGCTTTGAAAGTGATTCGTGCAGACAATGGCCACGCCGCGCCGTACATCAACATTTCGGGGTGAAAACTCGACTACTGCGGCGTCGCCCGCCGAATCGATCAGCGAATAGTTATAGGAAAAGCCATGGCGAACGCGCGTGAGAAAGGCCACTGCCTCCGCAGTCGTCGCGCATTGATCGAGCGTCATGCGCACAATTAGTGTCGGTAGAAACCCTGGCCCCGGCCGCGCGAGGTTGACGGCGTGCAGACCGACACAAAGGCCATGTTCGTTCATGCCGTCGAGCCGACCGACCAGAAAATGTGAGAAGCCGAAGCTCGCATGAACACCGTGGGGCTGCATGGCTGCGAAGCGCGGCTCATAGTCGCGCGGACGAAAGTCGTAATTTCGCCCGTAAAGCCCCTTGGCCATTAGCGCAGAGCAGCCCATGGGGTAAGCAAGTCGCCAATTGCCGAAGTCGGTCAGGGTTTTGGCGAGCGGCTGTTCGAGCCCTTCTGAGAGCCCGCAGAACTCTTCCCAAAGATTAGGGGCGTAGCCTCGAAACGCCCGTTCCGCAGAGCTAAGCGAAAAATCCGAAGCTGTGCGATCGGCCCGCCGCAGATAGCGCATTCCGCGCGCTGTCTGACGGAATGCCAGCGCTTGTGCGATGCCGATTTGGAAAGGCGTCCCGCGCGCTTCAGCGATGTCGACGGTTAGCATGAGGACCCCGATACCAGCCGTTTCAGCTCGGTTGAATAGCTTGCCCAAACCTCAGTGACAGGCGAAATCGAACTCTGGAACCATCTTTCCTACGCTCTCCGACTATAGTTCGTTGTCGAGAGTATCTATCGCGCTTGCCCATTGTCCACCGCTCTTTAAGCGCCCGCTCGCATCGCGTTCGAGCTTCTCGGCGACAAGCCGGTCGAGGAGCGCTTACGCAAGCAGGCCGGCTTGCCTCGTTATGTGGTGGTTAAACCGGAACATGCATCAGGGGTCTGGCGCTCGCTGCCCGTCAGCCGCGCGCTGCTTGAGCGCGCAGCGCGTGAAGCTGAAGCCCGAAGCTTGCTTCAGTCTGGAAGCCCTGCGAATAACAGCAGAGACCAATCTGAGGAACGAGATATGGATAATGAAGTTGTCCTTTACCGTTGTGAGGCCAGCCGATCGTTTGCTGCGATTTGGATGCTGGAAGAACTGGAATTACGCTACCGCATGGAGACGATCGAAATCCGCACCGGCGCGCAAAAGTCTCCAGACTATTTGCGCCTGAATCCGATGGGCAAGGTGCCAACGCTCGTAGTGGGCGGTAGTGTGATCACCGAAGTTCCGGCGATCTGCCTCTTTCTTGCCGACCGATATAGTTATGGGCGGCTCGCCCCGCGATTGGATGAGTCTGATCGAGCCGCTTACCTGCGCTGGACGGTGTTCGCAACGGCAGTCGTCGACCCCGCACTTTTGCTACACCAACTTAAGCTGGAGGTCCCACCATTCGACGCGGGGTGGGGTTGTTACGAAGACGCGGTCAATACTCTCGTCTCGCTTCTTCATGACCGCGAATTCGTCCTCGGCACGCGTTTCACGGCAGCGGACGTGGCGCTCGGCGCACAAGTCTGCGTCGGACTGTTCACCAAGCAGCTTCCAGAAGAGCGAGACCTGGTTGCTTATGCCGATCGATTGTGCGCTCGCCCTGCGTACCGCAAAGCTGTATCGATCAATTGGCCAACTTGAACGTGCCCCTATCGCCTGGTCAAGCGGGCTCCCCGAAGGCGACAAAATGGCGCCTCTTGCGCATTCGGGGATCGATGCGGCGGGATGACGATTGCCTTATCGATCGATTGAATTCCTTCGACCGCCATGTCCTTGACGAGCTGTATAGGTTCGCCGCACATTCCTCGCGTGGATTTAACCGGGGGGCGATATGCGGCGCATCGCGGCGTTGATGCTAGGTCTGGCGCTTTCGTCGATTCGTCTCGCGGCTGCGGCGGCCGAGTGCGACGCTCCCGCCAAAATGGCGGATGGCTGGTCCGTTTCGTCGCCCTCGGAACAGGGGCTCGATCCCGCTCTGATTTGCGCGATCGGCGCGCGCCTGAAGGACCTGTCGGGGGCCAGCGCCAACGGCGTGGTGATTGCGAGGCATGGCGTGCTGGTCTACGAGCAATATTTCGCGGGCGCCGACGCAGCGCTGGCCGGAACATAGCTGGGGCGAGCCCCTGCCGATCCTGCCGCACGACGCCACGACCAAGCACGACATCTCATCGATCACGAAGAGTGTGGTCGCACTCCTGGTCGGCATCGCCCTTGATCGCGGCGCGCTGAAGAGCCTCGACGCCCCGGCGCTAAACTTCTTCCCGAATACGCCGATCTGCGCTCGCCTGACCGCGATCGCATCACCGTGCAGGATCTGCTGACGATGCGGGCGGGGCTGCATTGGATATATCAACCTTATCTCAGTTTCTGGCGGCGAATTCGACGCCTCGCCCGATCCCTACCGGCTGATCCTCGAGCAGCCGGTGACGGCGCCGCCCGGAACGGAGTTCCGTTACAACAACGGCAGCGCGGACCTTGTCGGCGCGATCATCCAGCGGGCGGCGCGCCGCCCGCTCGGGGAGTTCGCCAGGGAAGCGCTGTTCGAACCGCTCGACGTCGCCGACTGGGAATGGGGGCGGATGGCGAACGGCGATCTCGGCGCATCCTGGGGGCTTCGCCTGCGGCCGCGAGATTTCGCCAAGATCGGACAACTCGTGCTCGATCATGGCCAGTGGCGCGGGCGGCAGATCGTTTCGGCGGCGTGGATCAAGGACATGACGACGCGGCAGGTGACGCAGCCCGACGGGGGGTATGGATATTACTGGTGGCTTCGATCAACGACGATCGCCGAGCGTCAGATCGACCTCGTCGAGGGGATGGGCTGGGGCGGCCAGAGCCTCTATGTCATCCCGAGCCTCGACCTTATCGTCGCCGTGACCGCGGGCGTGTATGATTACGACGGGAAGGGCTCGCAGGGTCTTGCCGGGGATACGGCCAGGGACATGGCGCTGCGGGCGGCGCTCGGCGGTTGACGGCATCGGATCAGCAAAAGAACCGGTTCCGAGTTGAAGGAACCTCGCCGCCTCTTGCTTCCCTCCTCACCCCATTTT
>CAWFZD010000048.1:0-30884 GCA_963820145.1 uncultured Alphaproteobacteria bacterium | reverse complement strand
ACGAGATCGGCGCGAAGATCTCCAAGGCTATGAATTCCCCTGATCGTTGAGGACCGAAGCATTTGAATCTCGATGGCCGCCTTGGCAGCAACCTCTCTTTGACGTGCGTGCTTTGCAGTGTTGCCCTCCGAAAGGCAGAGAGGCATTCGCATTCTGGATGCTTACGCACCAAAAACTCACCAAGCGAGGCCGAAGTCCTACGTGAATTCTGACCACTTGCCAGGATCGATTAAGCCCGCGAGATCGCGTTTCACGGCGCGTTGGGAGCAACGAGGCGAGCAGCCGCCCGACGATCCTTCTGTCGCTCGACGACATGATCGATCAGGGCACGTGTCACGCTGATCGACGCCGACTCGCAGGGCTCGGTGCCGGACGAGTCGCAGCAACGCGCGCGGGCGAATCTGTCTCGGCTCTTCGGTGTCGCTGGACTCGCGCGTGACACGCTCTGTCGAGAGGCGCCGGAGCTCGCGCGCGCCGCGGACATGAGCGGCATCAAAGCTTCCGAGGCTCTTGCACGTCGCGCTGATGGCTTCGGTCTTTATCGCAGGGCTGACGATCGACGTCACGCCAACGCTGCGCGGCCGCAGCAAGATCGCCGCCTTCCCGCGCGGCGTCGCCGTCGCCGACAGGCTGCGCGACCTCCTCGCGTGCGAATTCCTCGCAGGTCCAGGAGCGTCCTGATGAACCACAACGAGCCTTTGCCCCGGCACGCATCGGCGCAGGGCGCCTCTCACCCATGTCGAGCTGACGTGGATCGAGAAAAAGATCGAGCATTCGCTGCGGTTCGGTCGCTGCACCGAGATCCGTCGTTGGCGCGGCCTATCCGGGCCAATCTCTTTCAGTCGGGCGACGACAAGTCCGCGTGGGTCCTAAACTGGAACCGGCCGCTAAAGCGCAGAGAGCGGGACTGAACCCATGCGCTTGCAGCTCCCGATCGCGCGAGTGATGACGCGCCCAGCTCCATCCCTCTGTTCGCGGAAACACCGTCTCATCCCTCCGCCCCGCTCGAGGACGCCACCGCCGTCGCGCGCAGACGGGGTCAAGGGCGGCTTTTGGCCGGCGCTCGCGCCTTGCCCTTGACGGCGGCGAGCACGATGGCTGGCTCGCGCCGGAGCGGAAACCGGGTATGCGCTCGTGTTGCGTTGTTGATTGTCGCTGGCGCGATCTCGGTCGTTGCTCCGGTCGCGCCAGCGCATGCGCAGATGGCGGCGATCCACGTGCAGGCGGCGAGCGATCCGTTCAGCGCTTTCGTGACGGAGGCGGCGCAGCGCTTCGGCGTTCCGGCGGCCTGGATTCGAGCGGTCATGCGCGCGGAGAGCCACGGCGATCGCCGTGCGATTTCGCCCAAGGGCGCGCTGGGCCTGATGCAGCTCATGCCCGACACCTGGGCTGGCTTACGGATTCGCTACGATCTCGGACCCGATCCCTACGATCCCCGCGACAACATTCTGGCGGGCGCCGCGTATTTACGCGAGATGCATGTTCGGAGAGCGCACAGGCTGCAGATCGCACGGCTTCGGACCGATCCTCGCGCGATGCCCTCGGCGACGTCGGAGTGCATGACGTGTCGGCGATCGCGCCGCAGTCCAAAGGCCTGTTCTTCGCGCTCTCGTCGTCAGGGCGGACGCCATGACTGCGCGCATTCCACTTCTTCTGAAGCCGAAAGACCCATTCTCTCGTCACGGCTCAGCGGAGCGCGCGCTGGCGCAGATGAGAGAACGCAAGCGAGCGGACAGGCGATATCGGCAACAACCGACCCAACTATGGCCAGATAAAAGAGCGCAAGGTGCGGCTCGGTCGGTTGGTTGCTTTTGCTTTCGTTTTTTTCCGATCCGGCAATGTGCGGCCTCGGCGCGCAATGTGCGCGCGAAAATCAACGCGTTGCTCTGCCAGCCATTTCCGCACAGTGCCGAGGCTGCCGATGGCTAAAGAGAGCGACTTTAAGCCCCGGCCTGGCCGCATCCGTTCCTCGCGCAGTCAGCGCGCCAAACCCTTCATCGCTCAGGCGCTCGCCGCCGCGCAACGCGCCGGCGGCGGCATCTCGCAACAAGGCGTGCTGAAGTCCGGGAGCCGTTCGACCTTCGGGCGCGGACGCGTCGCCAGCGTGCGGGCGAACCATCTGCTGACCGGCCGGTTCCGTCTGGTGACGGTGAAAGCGCGCGTCGTCCGTCACACCGCGCGTTCGGCCCCGCTCGGAGTTCATCTCGGATACGTCCGGCGCGAGGGCGTCACCCGGGACGGGGAGAAGGCAAGGTTGTTCGGCCCCGGGACTGAGGACGCCGATCCGAAGGCGTTCGCGGAGCGGTGCGAAAAGGACCGTCATCATTTCCGATTCATCGTGTCGCCCGAGGACGCGCCGGAGATGGCCGACCTCAAGGGTTTCGTCCGCGAGCTGGTCGGCCAGATGGAGAAGGATCTCGGCGCCAAGCTCGATTGGGTCGCCGTCGATCACTGGAACACGCAGCACCCGCACGTCCACATCATCGTGCGCGGCGTCGCCGACGATGGCCAGGACTTGGTCATATCGCGCGACTACATCAAGGAAGGAATGCGCGCCCGCGCCCAGGATCTCGTCACACAGGAGCTGGGCCCACGCACCGACCGCGACATCCAGCTCGCGCTTGAGCGCCAGGTCGAAGCCGAACGCTGGACGCAGCTCGACCGGCAGCTCGTCCGCGATGCCGACCGGCATGGCGTCATCGACTTGGTGCCCGACCCAGAAAGGCAGCCCGATCCGTTCCACTCGCTCAAGGTCGGGCGTTTGCGGCGTCTGGAGAGCCTCGGCCTCGCTCACCAAGTCGGGTTTGGCCAATGGGTAATGGAGGAGGCCGCGGAGACGACGCTGCGCGAGCTCGGTGAGCGCGGCGACAT
Organism: uncultured Alphaproteobacteria bacterium; assembly: GCA_963820145.1. GTDB lineage: Bacteria > Pseudomonadota > Alphaproteobacteria > Rhizobiales > Beijerinckiaceae > Methylocystis. The sequence goes on along the minus strand of CAWFZD010000048.1, from coordinate 28,013 downwards.
TATCAAGCGCATTCATCGCGGCCTGACCGAACGCGGCATCGAGCGCGCAACCGCGAGCTACGTCCTCGCCGGCGAGAGCCTCGACGCGCCCGTCGTCGGCCGGCTGGTCGATCGCGGCCTCGACGACGAGCTGAAGGGAACGGCCTATGCTGTGGTCGACGGCGTGGATGCGATCCCGATGCCGACATGTGCCGCGGCGTTTTTTTGGCGTTGCAGAGCACGGAGGAGTGCATGGCCCTTCAGAGCTACGTTCAACGCCGGAGGGTCCCTGACATGTCGAGGCCGATCGTCTGCGCCATCGAACGACACCGCGCGCTTTCGCGCGCGACATCACGCTTGCCTGCGATCAACCGATGGAGGAAGATATGGAATCGAAAGGCCCGGGACGACGAAGATAAAAGGGACAGCCTGCGGCCTTGTCCGGCGGCCGGTTTGTCGTTGCGCGTCAACATGCTCACACAGGCTACGCTTTCGACGCGTAGCCTGCCAGATTGCGTAAGCGCATGTTCGGAATCACGAAATTCCACCTCGTCCGCCTGCGCCCATGTCCGGTGACGACGAATTCAACATCCGCGCCGGCCGGATCCGCTCGAATCGGCCGGTAAGGGGGAAGAGCTTCATCGCGCGCGTCCTTTCGGCGATGCGGAAGGCCAGCGGGCTGCATCGCCCCGGCGCGCGCGGCAAGAGAGCGGCGGCAGCTTTGTACGCGGTCGCGCCGCGAGTCTCGGCGCGCTGCGCGGACTCGCCCCGAGTTCGCGAGTCGTCGTCAAGGCGCGCGTCGTCAGGTAGGTCCCAGGGCCGCGCCGCTCGCAACACACCTCTCCTATTTGCGCCGTGACGGTGTGACCCGCGACGGCGCGCCGGGAAAAATGTTCGATGTCACGAGCGACTCGGCGAACGCGCGCGCCTTCGCCGAGCGCTGCCAGGGCGACCGGCATCATTTCCGCTTCATCGTCGCGCCCGACGAGGCTGCCGAACTCTCCGACCTTCGCGCCTTCACGCGCGATCCCATGGGCGAGATTGATCAGCCTTCAGCGCTTCATTCCGCCTTCACCCCTTTTGAGCAGCTGGAAAATTGATGGGTGGTGAGCGATGTCGCCAACAGAGCGTGTCGCCAACAGAGCGTTGCAATTCGACAATCCCGAGGCTAACATAGTCGATGAGATTTTTTGAAGGTTTCCGATCGCACTGGCTATTGGATCGTGACCCGTCCTTTGGGGTGCAACGTGCAGGGCGACAGCTCACCAGACGGTCAAACCGCCTCATCAAAAGAAGAGAAATTCGCGGTGAGCGCTCCGTCGATCACGCTTCCGAAAGGAGGGGGCGCGATCAGCGGGATCGGCGAGAAATTCGCCGCAAATCCGGTCACGGGCACCGGATCGATGACAGTCCCTATTTTCACCTCGCCGGGACGTTCTGGGTTTGGCCCCCAACTGTCGCTGTCATATAATTCTGGCGGCGGCAACGGCCCGTTTGGCTTTGGATGGAGCCTATCCGTTCCGTCCATAACTCGTCGGACGGATAGGGGGCTGCCAAAATATAGCGACGCCGACGAGACGGACGTATTTATTCTATCCGGCTCTGAGGATTTGGTCCCATCTTTGGTGCGCGAAGGGAAGGCTTGGAAGCACGACACGGTTGCCTCGCCGTCCAACGCGCCCGCCTACATGGTCCAGCGCTATCGCCCGCGCATCGAAGGCCTTTTCGCCCGCATTGAGCGGTGGACCGAGATGGCGACGGGGATCAGCCATTGGCGCTCGATTTCCAAGGACAACATCACGACTTTATACGGCCGAAGCAGTGAAGCGCGGATCGCGGACCCGAGCGACCCGACCAGAGTGTTCAAATGGCTGATCTGCGAAAGCTTCGACGACAAGGGAAACGCGATCCTTTACCGATACAAGGCTGAAGATGCCGCCGGCATCGACCAAACGGCCCTCTGCGAGAGAAACCGGCTGATCTCCGTACAGTTCGCACAGCGCTACTTGAAGACTATTCGATACGGCAATTGCACCCCAAGACAATTTGGCGAAGATCTGTCGCTACGCACGGATTGGTTGTTCGATGTCGTCTTTGACTACGGCGAACACGACGAGGCTTCGCCGACGACAAAGGAGGCTGGGATTTGGATCGCGCGGCAGGATCCCTTCTCGAGATGCCGCGAAACGTTCGAGGTTCGAACATACCGTCTCTGCCGCCGCGTCTTGATGTTTCATCACTTCCCCGACGAACTGAACGGAATCGAGGATTATCTCGTTCGCTCCACCGACTTCGCTTACAAGGAGAGCGCAGTCGCTTCCTTCATCGCCTCCATTACGCAGGCCGGCTACGCGCAGCAGCCGGATGGGAGCTATTTCAGGAAAGCCCTCCCGAAACTGGAATTCAAATACACCGAGGTCCATGTTGACGAAACGATCCGAGAGATCGACCCCGAGAGCATCGAGAACCTCCCGCAGGGCGTCAACGGAGCCACTTTTCAGTGGATGGATTTGGACAGCGAGGGGCTAACCGGGATCCTGTCCGAACAGACGGATGCCTGGTATTACAAGCGCAATCTCGGCAACGGCACGTTTGGCCCGATGGAATTGGTCACGCGGAAGCCTTCCTTCGCCGACCTCGGCGGTCAACAGCAGCAACTGTCAGATATCGCTGGCGAAGGTCGTCTGAGCCTGGTCCAGTACGACGGCCCAGCGGCCGGCTTCCAAGAGAGAAGATCCGATGGCGGCTGGGACGGATATACGCCTTTCCGCTCTCGTCCAAACTTCAACACGAAGGACCCGAATGTCCGCTTTCTCGATGTCACTGGAAACGGTCATCCAGATATTTTGATTTCAGAAGACGCTGTTTTCACTTGGTATGAGTTTCTGGCCAAGGACGGCTTCGCCCCCGGGCGCAGCACTTCGATGAGCTGGGACGAAGAAATGGGTCCGAAGCTCGTCTTTGCCGATTCCACCCAATCGATCTTCCTGGCGGACATGGAAGGAGACGGCCTTTCGGACATCGTGAGGATCCGCTGCGGCGAGGTCTGCTATTGGCCGAATCTCGGCTACGGGCGATTTGGCGCCAAAGTGGCTATGGACAATGCCCCGCTTTTTGACAGGCCGGAGCTTTTCGACCCCAAGCGAATTCATCTCGCCGACATCGACGGCTCCGGCAACACAGACATCATCTATGTGAGCGGCAACGGAGTTTGCCTCTACTTCAACCAGTCTGGCAATTCGTGGAGTCCAGCCCACGAGCTCGCGAGCTTCCCGCCCGCGAACGATCTGACCTCGATCGCCACGACGGACCTGCTGGGCAACGGCACGGCCTGTCTCGTGTGGTCATCCCCGTTGGCGTCCGACCGCCTGCGACCGATCCGCTACATCGACCTCATGGCCGGCCAGAAACCGCATCTTCTCGTCTCCACGACGAACAACATGGGCGTTGAGACCGACGTCCAATACGCGGCGTCCACGAAGTTCTATCTGCAGGACCGTCTGGAAGGGCGTCCATGGGTAACAAAGCTGCCGTTTCCGGTCCACGTCATCGAGCGCGTGGAGAACCGGGATCTCGTCTCCAACACCAAGCTCGTCAGCACTTACCGCTATCACCACGGCTATTTTGACGGGGTAGAGCGCGAGTTCCGCGGGTTCGCTCACGTCGAACAGCGCGACGCGGAATTGCTCGTCGGGGATTTCGATCTGCCGGCGATCGTGACCAAGACCTGGTTCCACAATGGCGCCTTCCTCGAAGAGGGCGCGCTCGAGGCCTATTTCAAAAACCCTGCCAATCAAGAGTTCTTCGCGGGCGATCCTCGAGCCGCCTTTCTGCCCGACACCCAGCTGCCGCCGGACCTCACCGGCGACGAATTACGCGAGGCCGCGCGCGCGCTGAAAGGCAGCATTCTCCGTCAGGAGGTCTATTCCGACGACGGCACGCCCAAGGCGGGGCTGCCCTATAGCGTCTCCGAACGCAGCTACCGGCTGACCTGTCTGCAGCCGCAGGGGCCGAACCGCCACGCGGTCTTCTTCAGCCATCCTTGCGAGACCATCGACTATCATTATGAGCGCAACCCGGCCGACCCCCGCATCAGCCACGCTCTGGCGCTAGCTATCGACGACTACGGCAATGTGCTGCGATCGGCCGCTATCGGCTATCAGCGGCGAACGCCCGCCTACGACGAGCAAGGCAAGACGCTCGCTACGCTCACAGAAAGCCAATACACCAACGCCATCCTTGCCGCCGATTCCTATCGCACGCCACTGCCGGCCGAGGTCAAGATCTTCGAGCTGACCGCGCCGACGCTAACGGGCTCCACTGCGCTCGATTTCGCGACGATCGACGCCATCGCGACGGCCGCGACCGCCATCGCTTATGAGTTCCGCAGCCGGACGGCAGCCAGGCTAACAAGCGCCTGCTGTCGCAAGTGCGCACGCTCTACCGCAAGGACGATCTCTCCGCCTTCTTGCCCTTGGCCCAGGTCGAATCGCTCGCCCTCCCCGGCGAGAGCTACAAGCGCGCGCTCACGCCGGGCCTGCTCGCGGTCTATCAGGCCAAGGCGTCGGCGGCGGACCTCACGGCGATCCTCGCGGGACCGCAAGGGCAGTTTCGCGACATCGAAGGCGACGGCCCGTTCTGGATCGCCTCCGGCCGGACGTTTTTCTCGCCGGGGCCGACCGACCCACCCGCGCGGGAACTCGCCGTCGCTCAGGCGCATGTCTTCCTGCCGCATCGCTATGTCGATCCCTTCGGTGCCAACACCGTTGTCGCCTATGACACCTATGATCTCGCGGTCGCCTCAACGATCGACGCAGTCGGCAACATCACGACGGCCCTTGCCGACTATCGCGTCCTACAGCCGACCTTGGTGACCGATCCCAACGGCAATCGCTCGCAGGCTATGTTCGACGCGCTGGGTATGCTCGCGGGAACCGCCGTACAGGGCAAGGCGACCGGGCCGGTCGAGGGCGATTCTTTCGACGCTTTCGTCGCCGATCTCACGACGGAGCAGATCGCGGCGTTTTTCGACGCGCCCGACCCGCGCGCGCTCGCGGTCGCCTATCTCGGCACGGCGACGACGCGCATCATCTATGACCTCGACCGCGCGCCCGTCTGCGCCGCGGCCATCGCCCGCGAGACCCATGTCAGCGCGCTCGGGCCGGGGCAACAGACCGACGTGCAGATGCATTTCGTCTATTCCGACGGCTTCGGGCGCGAGGCGCAGACCAAGGCGCCGGCCGAGCCCGGCCCGATTGATCTGAGCGATCCCAACGCGCCTGTGCAAAACCCGCGTTGGGTTGGCACGGGCGCGAAAGTTTACAACAACAAGGGCAAGCCGGTCCGGCAATACGAGCCCTTCTTCAGCGCGACGGCGCAATTTTCGATCGAAAAATGGGGCGTTAGTTCGACGCTGTTCTACGATTCCGCCGAGCGCGTCGTCGCGACGCTGCATCCCAACAATACGTTCGAGAAGGTGGTTTTCGACCCGTGGATGCAGACGACCTACGACGTCAACGACACGGTCGCGTTCGATCCGAAGAGCGATCCCGATGTCGGCGATTTCTTCGCGCTTCTGCCTAACGCGGACTATCTGCCGACCTGGTATCAGAGCCGAGTTGGCGGCGCGCTCGGACCTTATGAGCTCGCGGCGGCGCGGAAGGCGGCGGCGCACGCCAACACCCCGACCGTCGCCCATTTCGACGGTCTCGGCCGCACTTTTTTGAGCATCGCCGACAACGGCAAGGACGCGAGCGGCGCCGAGCAACTTTACGACACGCGCACCGTGCTCGACATCGTCGGCAACCAAACCGAAGTGATCGACGCGCTCGGTCGGGTCGTGATGCGCTACGACTATGACATGCTCAAAGCCAAGATCCATCAGGCGAGCATGGAGGCCGGCGAGCGCTGGACGCTCAACGACGCTACGGGCAAACCGATCCGCGGGTGGAATAGCCGCAACTATGTTGTCCGCACCGAATATGACGCGCTGCATCGCCCGCTGAAGTGTTACGTGCGAGGGGGCGACCCATCGGAACAGAACCCGAGCGTCTTTGCGCACGAAATTCTCGTCGAGCAGACGATCTATGGTGACAGCGCCGAAGCGGGACTTACCGCGCAACAATCACAGGCCAATCTGCACGGCAAGATCCTGCGGCACTGTGACGGCGCGGGAATTCTCATCACTGACCTCTACGATTTCAAAGGGAATTCGCTGCGAAACAGCCGCCAGTTCGCTAGCGACTACAAGAACCCGCCGGACTGGTCGCAATCGCCGGCATTGGAATCCGAGATCTTTTCGAGGGCCACGGCTTACGATGCCCTCAATCGCGCGATCGCGGTCACAATGCCCGACGGCAGCGTCTACCGCCCGACGTTTAGCTTAGCAAGCCTTCTGGAAATGGTCGACATCAATCTGCGCGGCGCGGTTGTTAATGGGCAACCGGTCTGGACCTCGTTCGTATCCAAAATCGCCTATGACGCGAAGAACCAGCGGACGCTGATCCAATACGGCAATAGCGCAGCGACGGTTTACAACTATGATCCCAAGACGTTTCGAACTCACGAACCTCAAGACGACCCGGCCGGTCGGCCTGAACGGGCTCGCTTCGCAGATTTTCGACGATCCCTCAGTCGTACAGAATCTTAGCTATGTTTATGATCCGGTTGGCAACATCACGCGCATCGCCGACGCGGCGCTGAAAACCGTCTTCAACGCCAATCAGCAGGTCGATTCCGCGTCCGATTACATTTACGATCCGCTCTACCGGCTGATCCAGGCGACGGGCCGCGAGCACGTCGGTCAATCCGCTTTCGCCTTCGCGCCGCCGGACGGCAATTACCGCGACTACCCCTTTGCCGGTGCGACGCAGCAAAGCGATCTGCAGGCCTTGCGCAACTACACCGAGGTTTATGCATACGATCCCGTCGGCAATTTCCTCACGATGGCGCATCAGGCGGTGGACGGCAATTGGACCCGGGCCTATGCCTATAACGAGGTCAGCCTCACTGAGCCGGGCAAACAAAGCAACCGGCTGAGCCAAACCGCGCTGCAGACGGGCGTCAATCCGCCTGTCGAACCCTATTCTTACGACGGGCACGGCAATATGACGCGGATGCCGCATCTGCCTATGATGAAATGGAACTACAGGGACCAGCTCAGTGCGACATCGCGGCAAATTGTGAGTGCGGGCGCGGCGGCGACGACCTATTATGTTTATGATGCCGCTGGCCAACGTGGGCGAAAGATCACCGAAAGCCAAAACGGCGCGCGGAAGAACGAGCGCTTTTACCTGGGCGGCTTCGAAGTCTATCGCGAATATGGGTCAGCCAGCGCCCCCTCTCTGGAACGCCAGACCTTGCATGTGATGGACGACAAGCAGCGCACCGCGCTGATCGAGACCCAGACAATCGGCAGTGGCGCCGGGGGTCCGTCAACAAACCCGACGCAACGTTATCAATTGGGCAATCATCTCGGCTCGGCGAGCCTAGAGCTGGATGGTGCAGGAGGGCTGATTTCCTTTGAGGGATATAGCCCTTACGGCAATACGTGCTATCAGTCGGGGCGCAGCGCCGCTGAGATAAGCTTGAAACGCTATCGCTATACGGGCAAGGAGCGTGACGAGGAGAATGGGTTTACGTATCACAGCGCGCGGTATTTTGCACCATGGCTGGGGCGGTGGACGAGTTGTGATCCATTGGGGATCGCCGATGGTTTAAGTACCTATGTCTATGTAGGTAACGTTCCGACTAGACAAATTGACGATCAAGGAATGTCCGGCGTAGAGTTCGAGCTCGGCAGCCAAAGCCGCGTTACCGCAAGTCGAGAACGTTTGATGGCAGCGACTGATCGAATGGTCGGTGTGATGCAAGGCGAGCTAAGAAGTTACTTCGGAATCGCAACTCAGATAGATCGAACGTATGAGACGCGAGTCAATAACAACGTTGCAACTGCTCCAAGCAGAGGGCCACTTGTATCCGTCAAACTCAGCCTATCAGATAAAGACGCCCAAACTAAAGCAAGGGAAGAATTGAAAGGTAAAATCGAGTTAGACGTACGAACAAAATTTGCTGGGCAGTCGGAACAGGCAATTTCGACCGAGGTTAACGTTAGAATGGATAGAATTGACACGGTGAGAAATTTTGTTATGGATAGGCTAAAGGAGACATTTGCTTATTCTGTCAAAGTAGAAAATATCATGGCAGATCCAAAACAATCTGGGAAAATCTTAACCGGGATGGCGACGGTCCGGGGCTTTTGGAGTTCAAGTCTGCAGGTGAACCCGTTCACCTGGTTTAAGCAAGATGGTAACGACTATGTTGAATCGCTAACTGGCACGGGTAAAGGAAAAGCCGCATTGGGACCAACATTGCAGTTTATCCATGAGCTAGAGCATTACAACAAAGAATTTATTGCTGGAGATTTTCCAAAGGGGGCAGAGTACGATCCTGGTTTCGACGAGGAAGAGGAAGTAGTCAAAGATATCGACAAATTTGTCAAAGATCACCCAGATATCGCGGAACGATCCTGGTACGGTAGTTCCCAGAGTAACCCCGGGGACAGGTATGTTCTTGGAAGCGGTGGGAGTGCAGTGGGTCAGGCGTCATCCGACCCTACAGATAAAGATTTTGTGAGATGGCCAAGTGAGCAAGTACTCAAACAAGGCCAATGATCCATTACCCGGGCCGTTGGCATTGTGACAGCCGAGCGTAACTGAGGGTCGTGTCCGGAGCGCGTCCCGCCTGCATGGGACGTGAGCCTCGGCACGCTTATCCAAGAAACCCGCGTCCAACGGGCGTGATCCTTTTTCGGCCGGGTCACGCGAAGTTTCAGAAACTGGCGCCCAACCCTTTGATATAGGCACCGCGCGGGTGTCCGAAGTGTCAGGGGCGATCGATCGATGCATGACAGGGTCAAATAACCACGCATGACGTCAGTTATTAAGATCAAGGCTAGGACATTTCTTCGCCATCACCGCTTTCGGCGCCCGGGTCAATTGCATGCACATCGCGCAATGCGCGCAATTCACGCCAAACCACGAGGAACTGGACATGAGCGACATTTCTCAAGACCAAAGCATGCGGCTCGTCGGTTACTTCCCCGCGGAGGCTAACAAACAGAACTATGACGTGGACGACATCCCGGCCGGCTTGTTGACCCACGTCATTTACGCTTTCGCCGGGTTGCAAGCGGATGGCACGTGCGTTTCCGTTGATACGAGCGACCACAACACCAATTTCCCGCTGCTCGCTCAGCTCAAGCAGCAGTTGCCGGACTTTTTGGCGGGATGACCGGGAACGCTCTTTTCCAGTGTCGCCGCAAGCGAAGCAAGTCGCTTGAATTTTGTTCAAACCGCCGTGCAATTCATGACCCAAAATGGCTTTGATGGCATCGACATCGATTGGGAATTCCCCGCGGCCTCAGACAGCTCGAACTTCACCACAATGCTACAGGAGCTGCGGAACCAGCTCGACGCCCAAGGTGACGCTGACGGACAGTATTATCCGCTGACCATCGCCGCTCCCGCGGGGCAAAGCCATCACAAAAATATCCAGCTCTCACAGATCCATCCGTATTTGGCTTGGATCAACCTGATGACCTATAACTTCACCGTTGTTTCGAGCAAGACCGCAGACTTTGTGGGGCCGCTCAGGGCCTATGACCGGGCGATAGCAAGTCAAGCCACTCATAACGTAGACTTCGCGGTGCAAGCCTACCTGGCCGCGGGCGTACCGGCCGCCAAGATCGTCGTGGGCGTGCGATTTGTCGCGACCGGCTGGCAGGGGGTGCCGTCGGCGAATAACGGACTCTATCAAGATAATGGCGGGCCCGCGCCAGGCAGCTGGGGAGTGCCGGGTAGCATCGGGTTTCAGGACATAGAAAACAACTACCTTCCCGCCTACACGCGCAGCTGGGATAATCAGGCGTTGGTCCCTTGGCTTTATAATGCCGACCCCCGGGGTCATGATCAGCTATGAGGATCAGGATTCCGTGAACGCAAAGGCGAATTATGTGCTGGCCAATCAGCTCGGCGGCATCATGATCTGGCAGCTGGCCGCCGACGACGACCAGGACACGCTGGTGAGCACTATCGCGGCCGTGTTGTCTTTGGCCGGCGGTCCCCACGCAGGTCTGCGGGATCAAAGATCCGACGAGCGAGCTCGAAGGTAGTAACCCATAGTCGGGATCCATGCGGATCATCGATCTCCACGCCTCCCAGGCCGCAACGACGGCTTCGAAGGTGCGGCCATCCTTGAGCGCACCGACCTACGCCGAGTCTCTCGACGTCAGTTCCGACGAGACCGTCTTCATCGGGCCGTGCCGCGGCGAGTTGATCAGCCGCCCACTCGGCTCGTGCGAGTCCATGCAGGCCGTCGCGCGCCAGCTCGGCTGCGTGGCCTCCCCGCCGCTCAAGCGCAAGCGGTCGCCAGATCATCGATCGAATTTCAGAGATAGCGTGACATCGCTAAGTTTTCACGGCGCGGTCTCGCCGTTCGGCAATGTTCGTGTTAGTCTCGCTCCCATAAAAATAACCGGGAGCGCCGTCATGACATTGCCCCAAGACATAGCGGCGATGGCCGAATCCATCGTCAACACGCTTACTCAGACCGATTACCAACATGTCGACCATATCGATTCCAGCACCGGCGTTTATGATTGCGATTGCAACGGATTTACGGCTTTCGTCCTGAAGGCCGTGGCGCTGCAGAACTTTGAGCAGATCCCGATCGACACGCAAGTGGGTTCCGTGGAGTCGAGGCCCCGCGCGTTTGAATATTACGATTTCTTCGTCTCGCTGACCCCTCAGTCGACGGGCGGCTGGAGCCGCGTGGATTTGCTGTCCGACGCGGGTCGCGGCGACATTCTGGCGTGGCGCTATCCGACCGTCGAGCCACATGTCGACACAGGCCATGTGGTGACCCTCGCGGAAACGCCAACGCTCGATGCTTCCGGAGAATTTTACGTGGTGCGCGTCTATGATTCCGCCGCCGAGGCGCATTTCGATGACACGCGCATGCCCGATGGGCAACCCTCGGCCACTGGAACGAGGGGCGTCGGCTCGGGCTTTCTCAACTTCAAGGTCGACGGCGTGGGCCGCCCCATCGCCTATCTCTTCGCTCCGCCGCTCACCGCCCAATATTCCTATCGTCCCATCGCCATTGGCCGCGCCCAGGCTATTTGATAGCCGTTACCCTCAGCGCTCTCGTCAAAGGATAGCCCTGCGGACGCGTCTGATCTGTCTCCCGCCGGCAACGAGACTGAGGACGGTCGGGTCGCAGAATGCTTATTGAACCCGGATATCGAAGTATCCGCGATCGATTCCGCACAAAGTATCAGTGATCCAACTATGGATGCCATCTGCGCGACTGAAACGTCGCCTCTCGGGAAAACATCGAAACGCAACGCAACCCTAGATTGCGCCTCGCGCTGTAATCGAATCGAACAATGGGGGAACGCCGAAATTTCGTTGGTTTTGGCGCGCAATTTTCTTGCAATTCAGCAGATGCAATGCAAGCATATTCAAATCGGGGTAGTCGGAAACATTCATAATTGGGCAGGCTCGTCCAAACGAGGGTTAGACGAGCTTAGATTTGGGGAAAAAGGATATGGCGACGCAGGATCCAGACCAAGGAGTTACGTCTACGTCCGCTAATGAAGAGGAAGTAGACCAGTCCGAATCCCTTCACCACAAAGAAAACGAGAAGGTGCCTTGGTCCGCTGATATCTGGAAGGCAATTCACCGAACGGTCCATGACGAAACCATGCGCGTTCGGGTTGGGTCGAAATTTCTGCCCCATCGCCGCGTCCATCCAAAGACCACAAGCGTGCCGCCCGACACGATCATAAACGCTCCGGTCAACAACGAGCCGAACAACACGTTGACGATCGATGAAGGCGTGACCATCCGTCTGAACGAAATCTGGACGGAATTCGCTCTTACAACGCAACAAGTTCATGAGACTGCGGAAGCGAAAAATCCGGCGCACACCAGCGCGGTCGCCCTGGCCAGACGCGCCGCTCAATATCTCGCGCTGGCTCAGGACTTTGTCATATTCCAAGGGTTCCAGGGCTATACGACACCATTTTTTACTCAAAACGTGAGGTATCGCGCACCGCTTCCGGCGGACGCCGGCCTGTTGAGTATAGGTTTGAACTACTATAGTAGCAGTCCGCCTCCTCCGTATTCGTCGCCTAACCCAGTGTTGGCCGTGCCCCCGCTTGGCGACGGTGAGCCTGGCGTCAGGTATGGCGAAAATACGCTTGACGCAGTTACAAAGGGCTACGCTGTTTTGACCGCGCAAGGTCACCCAGGCCCGTACGCCTTGATATTGAACACGATTCCATACGCCGATCTTTACGCTGCGGTTGGGCGCGGGTCGCTCGTCATTACTGCGGACCGCGTCGAACCCTTGGTGAAAGCCGGCCTTTTCGGAACGGGTACAATCCCGCCGGACCCAACCCGGCCTCCGACATCCCCGCCGATCTCTCCACCCTTGTCGCCGCCAAGCCTGTTTGTAGGCCCTCCCTACTACGGCGTTCTCGTCTCAATCGGCGGCGACACGATGGATCTTGTCGTCGGGCTACACGCGACAACTGTCTTCATGCAGCAGGATATCAACCAACTCTGGCGATTCCGGGTGTTGGAGCGATTTGCGCTAAGGGTGCTGGACTCTTCCGCGATCCAAGTGCTTCAATTCAATTGAGAAAGGGCAACGGACTTAGATCGACACGTTTCTTGTTTTTCGCAATTTGAATGGCGGTAGGCGGGGGAGGAGCGGGTGTGCGCTTTGATTACGACAACATGGTGTTGTGGTATGGCACCTCGGATGCGCCCGCGCCGACAGATTCTGTAACGCCTTCGTCGGGCGGACAAAGCAGCGTCACCATTACGGTCGCGGTCCAACCGCCCAGCGCCAGCAATAGCGTTCAGATTAGTTTCCGGTTGAACGGCACTCCGCAGCCCCCGCTCACGGCGACACAGGTGCGTCAAGATGTTGTTCAAAAGATACAGTATTTCTCCGCTAAGCTGCCCTCGCTCAAGGTTGGAGACCGGGTCGATTACATCGCGGTCGCGCGCTCGCCAGGGAGACAGGTTCCCTCTCCCAGCGACGCTGCAACTTTCCCTTCGTCGTTCACGGTCGCGGCACAAGGGCAAGCAGCCAATAGCGCGCCGACGACGACCGCAGCGGCCTCCGCCCAAAAAGCAGCGAATTCTCCGGCCGCACCGGCCGCCACCGGGGCGACCGCCGGCAAGGGGCCTTATCGCGTATCCGGCTATATTTTTTATGAGTACGGTCTTCCCGCCACCGGCGTGATCGCACGCCTGTACATGCGCGGCTTCGGCGGCGCCTTGACGAAGCTCGGCGAGATCACGACCGATACAAACGGATACTATGCGATTGCCTACGACAGCAAGTCCACGCAGCGCAATCTTGAAGTCCGCGTTGTCGACAAAAGCGGGCACGAAGTGCAGCTCTGCAACACCATCCATGCGGCCGCTCGGGCCGAGAATTTGAACCTCGTCGCACCCAACGATCTGCGGCCAATCGATCCGGAATTCACGCGCATTTCCGCCGACGTCGCCAAAGAGATCGGCGGGCTGCAAAAGCTGGCGGCCTGTCGCGAGGACGAGGAACAGAAGGATCTCACGATTCTTGCCGGTTCGACGCAGTGGGACGCGCGCCTCGTTGGGCTCTTGGCCAGCGCGTTGCAGATCGCGGGGGAATCCAAATTAACGCCCGAGCTCGTGTACGCGCTCTTGCGCGCCGGCTTTCCAGCGAACACAAATCAACTCGCCCGCGTGCAGCCTCCCCAGATTGAGGCCGGACTTGCCGCGGCCGTGCATGCGGACATCGTGCGTATGACGGCCCAACAGCAGGCCGCGGCCAAGGAAGCGTTTCAGAGGTTCGCGCTCGCCGAGTTGCGAGCGACCAACACGCCAGGGGCGGTGTCGAGTTACGAAGAACTGCTCGCCCATTCGGGGCTGTCCGGCGCGCAACAGGCAAGCTTCGCCGAACTCTATTTCGCGCATGGCGAGGATCCCGCTGGGCTATGGGAGAAGGCGGCCGCGCTGGGAATTCCGAAGGACAAGATTGACCACCTGAAGTTGCAGGGCTGTCTGTTTCAGCTGACCGTTAACAACGCGAAGCTCGCCGAGGTCCTGGAGCGCGAAGTGAGTTCGCTGGAGCAACTCGGCATGCTGATCGACGCGGATCTTCACCAACCGGAAGGCTGGAAGACCCGCTTGCAGACGATCGCGCGACACAACGACAAAGAGCTGGCCGCGCTGATCCCGAAGTCCTACGGCGCCGACGCGACGGACGAACGTCTCGAGGCGTATGCTGGGGATTTAGCCCGGCGTGTGCGCATGAGTTATCCCACGCACGTCACCGCGCGCATGCTCGAGACCGGCGCGTTTTCCATCCCCGGTCTCGCGGGAAGCGACGCCGCTGCGATCGCCAAGCTCATCAAGCGAGCCGCAGATCTCGGATATCGCATGGGCGAGACGCCGGTTGAGAAGTTTTTTCGGGACCACGGAAAGGAATTGGCCGCTGGGATCAAAGACGCGGACGTGGAGATCGCCAAAAAGCACCTCAAGCATTTGCACCGTCTGCACCAGATCACACCGAGCGACGAAGCCCTGAAAAGCCTAGTGGATACGGGGCTCAAGTCCGCGCATGATGTATCGAGGATGCCATACGGCTCCTTTCTGGCGCGCTACGAACACAAGTTTCCGCCAGGCGAAGCCGAATTGGTCTATCGCAAAGCGCAACAAGTCCATAGCACCACGTTCGGCATCTCCGGCATCGCGCAGAAAGCCGCGAATTCATCGGGCGGTTTCGCGCTGTCGGCGCCGCCTGCGGCGCGTCAGGCAAGCCAAAACAAGCTCGTGGAGCAGTTCCCCTCGATGGATAGCCTGTTCGGCTCACTCGATTTCTGTGAGTGCGACGAATGCCGGTCTGTGCTCGGTCCGGCCGCTTATTTCGTCGACATCTTGCAATTTATCGACCGCGACAAGGCTGAGTGGCGTCAATTCCTGGAAACGTGGAAATCGAACCATTTTGGCGCGTCTTATCCCTTCCGGGATCGTGCCCAGATGCAGGAGAGCGAAAGGCAATTACGCGATCACAAACGCAGGAAAGGGCCAGAGAATCCGCAAGCGAATCCATATGAGATCTTGATCGAAAGACGGCCTGATCTGCCCAATTTGCCGCTGACCTGTGAGAACACGAATACGGTCATGCCCTATATCGACATCGTGAACGAAATTTTGGAGTATTTCGTCGCTCACGATTCGTTGAGCCCTACGAGCGGTCACGACACTGGAAAGGCGAGGACCGAGGATCTGCTCGCCGAGCCACAAAACATACTGCCGCTTGCCTATGAAAAATTGCGCGCTGCTCGATACCCCCTGGTCCTGCCATTCGACCTTTGGCACGAAACGTCTCGGCGCTTCCTGAGTCATATCGACGCAAGCTTGACGGAGATTCTTGACGTCTTTCGCCCGACGGACGATCTCTTCACAAATTCCAAGAACGCCCGCCATTACGGCTACGCCGATGTTTTTATAGAATCTCTTGGGTTCTCGCGGGCCGAGTACCAACTACTAACCGAGCTCTCTTTGGCGGCACACTGGTTCAAGCTCTACGGCTACGAGAACGAAGGCGAAGCGCTGAAGGAAGTAAGCTGCGCCAAGACGCTCTCACGCAGTCTCGATCTGAGCTACGTTGAGCTGGCCGCGGTACTCGGAACAGGTTTCGTAAATCCAGCGCTGAATGCGATGGGCCTGCTCTGGAGCGTGGGCGTCGACGTCGACGAACTGGTCGGTATCGAAAGCGGCGTTGCGATATCGGCGCAGAATATGGCGGCATTCGAGGAGCGCCTCGTGCGCAAGGCCGCGCGGTTCAAAACCAGCGCCGCCGAAGTGCGAGCCTGGCTCACTGACGCTCGGCAGCGGGGCGACATCGGCGGGATCTGGCGTCTGGCCGCTCCCGAGAACGGCAGCAGTGACTTTGGAAACACCTTTGTGCGGACCGTAAGCGGCGCCCCGGCAGACGCGGCCGTGCTCATACGCATCAACGTGTTTGTACGGCTGTGGCGCAAGCTCGGTTGGACGTTGGAGGAATTGGATCGGGCGTTGCAGGCCTTGTTGCCCAAGAATGCGCAACCCGTAACGCGGGCGACGCTCGGGGGCGCCCTCGGAACCTGTCTTCTTTATTTCGCTCATCTGAAGTCTTTGACGGACCGGCTATCGCTGGGAAATCGAGGCCTGGTTGAATTGCCGGTGCTCTGGACCGCGCTGCCAACGCGCGGCGAGCGCCCGCTCTATGCGCGCCTGTTCCTGCAGCCCAGTATTTTGAAGGCGGATGCGGTGTTCGACGACGCCTTTGGTAATTATCTGTCGAACTCGACCGAACCCATCGCCAACCATCTGACGGCGATCCAGGCCGCGCTAAATCTAACCGCGAAGGACATAACCAATATCCTCGTCGATGCGGGCCAGGATCCGACGACTGCCATTCTGTCCGTGGATAACTTGTCGCTGCTGCACCGTTACGGTCTACTCGCCAAGGCGCTCAAATTATCCGTTGTCGATTTGATTGCCCTCAAAGCGCTATCGGCGGTCGACCCCTTTGCGCCGCTGAAGCCCGACCCTATTACTCAGATCGCGGACGATGCGCCGTTTACCCAGACGCTGCGTTTCGTCGAGATCGCCGAGGCTGTCCGGGCGAGCGGCTTCGATGTCGAGGATCTGAACTACCTGTTTAGTCATCAGTTCGATCCGGTCGGAAAATATCGCGACGATCCGAAAGCGTACTCTGAGCTTCGCCAAAAGCTTGGCGGCGGGACTGCGGGCCATTCAGTCCGCGCAGGCCATACCGGCCGATCTTGGAAGCCTCACCAACGAGTTGCTGCAGCAGAAGGTTGCCCTGGTCTTATCAGCGAATGACGCCGTAATCTTCATGGGGTTCTGGAACGGAACGCTGAAACAGTCGGTCGAGGTCTCTGGCGTTCAGCCTGCTGCAGCGCTGCCCACCGGCCCCCTCGACAATTTTCCGGAAGTGGTTCTCCAGTATGATCCGGTCATCCAAGCGCAAGGCCTGACTTACCTCGGAGGATTGACAGACGCACATGCGGCCGAGTTGCAGGCCGCGAATGCGTCGCCGATCTTTGCCGCATTGATCTCCAAACTGCTGGCGGCGCAGCGCGCATTTTTCGACCGAGCGCTGAGTCCGTTCCTCGCACTCGCCGATTTCCAATTGATTCTCACGCCATCGGCGAGCCGTCTCGCGCCATTTGCCGCTAAATTGTTTCCATACATTCAGCAGCAACTCAGCTGGCAGTTTGTCACGCAGACCCTTACGACGAGCCTGGGCGCGGACGACAAGCTCGTGCAGGCCCTGATCGTTCATCCGACCATTCTCAGCGACGCGACGCGGCCAGGGGTGGCGCTCGCAGCGACCTTCGCGCTGGTGGCTCAGAACACACTGGACGCCAGCGGTTCATCGACGGGCCAGCCCACGACGGCCATCCATCTTGAGGGCTACTTTGAGGTGCCTGTCACCGGACCGTACCGCTTTTATGCCCAAGCCGATAAGGCGGGCGCACAAGCGACGCTGACGATCGATCCCATGCCCGATCCTGTCATAATGGGCGCCGTCTCCAACGACGGCGGCGAAGTCGATGGCGCGGTCGAATTAAAGGCGGCGACCCTTTACCTGCTCCGCTTCGATGGCGGCAATCTCGGTGGCGGCGCCATGACGCTGCTGGTTCAAGGAGAAACACTGCCGAAGGATTCGATCACGAAGCTATCGCTCTATTCCAAGGCCGCGCTCGAGGGCGCTGCGCGCGCCCGGACACTCCTCATCAAATGCTTTGAGATCCTGGCCAAGTTCGCGCTCAGCGAGCGAGAATTGAGGTATCTTCTCGTTGAACCCAGCGCGACGTCCGCCGCTGGCTTGAGTCTCAGTCAATTGCCCGCCGATGCGACCGATGTCACGCCGGCGAGTTCGACGGCTTTGTTCCAACGATTCCTGAATCTCGCGACTTACGTGCGGCTGCGCGCGGAAATCGCCGGGGGCAGCGACGAATTGATCGGTCTCTTCGAACGCGCGCAACGCCAGCCGCCATCCGCATCCGTTCCAGCGACCGCGACGCCCCCTGATCTCCTCGAGAATCTCGCGGCGGTACTCGCCCAACTGGCGCGTCGCGACATTGCGACCGTTCGCGGCGCGATGAACCAGTTAGGGTTCAGTGTGCTGCCCGCGACCTCTGCCGGAGGCGCGGTGCTCTGTGTGCCGGCGCTACGCAACGCGCCGGGGCTTAAGAGACTCTGGCGGGTGCTTCGGCTCACAGCAAAGTTTGGCGTCGGCGCGGACGTGCTGGCGCGATGGGCCACGCCGGCTCCGGACGCCCTGGTCGCCCACGATATCCGTAACGCCATCAAGGCCCGCTATGACCATGACACCTGGCTCACGGTGGGCCCGACAATTTTCGACAAGCTCCGGCGGCAGCAACGTGATGCGCTCGTGGCCTTCATCATGCACCGCAACCAGTTCGAGAGCCGGGATCAGTTGTTCGAGTATTTCCTCGTGGATCCCGGCATGGAGCCAATCGTTCAGACCTCGAGACTGCGTCTTGCGATCTCGTGCGTCCAAACGTTCATTCAGCGATGTCTGCTAAATCTGGAGCCCGATGTGCAGCCCGCGGCCTTGGAAGCTGATCAGTGGCAATGGATGAAGCGCTACAGGGTGTGGCAGGCGGGGCGCGAAATCTTCCTGCATCCGGAAAATTTCATGGAAATGGAATTTCGCGACGACAAGACCGATTTATTTCAAGAGCTCGAAGGCGCGCTCCTGCAGAACGACATCACCGCCGATTTGGCCGAGGATGCGCTGTTCACCTATTTGAGCAAGTTGGAGAAGATCGCGAACCTGGAACCCGTGACAATCTGTGCGGAGCAAAACCCCGCTGATCCGGATGCCACTGCGATACACGTGATCGCTCGCACTCGGGTAGCGCCGCACAGCTATTACTATCGCCGCTACGTCGATCAGATGTGGACAGCCTGGGAGGCAGTCACGACGAGTTTCGACGGCGATCATGTTGTGGCTGTCGTCTGGCAGGATCGGCTGAACGTTTTTTGGCTCAGTTTTATTCACCAGGTCAAGATGGACAACGCCGCATCGAGCGACTCCTCCAGCGACGATGATGACGAGAAAGAGGAACCGAAGCTCGCGGATATCAAGCTCTCCGAGATGCAGAAAAAAGGCAGGCAGGGTGGTGTGCCGCCAAAAGTCATCCAGGTGCAGCTCAACTGGGCGGAATATTACCAGGGAAAGTGGTCGACGCCCTCGACCTCGGGCGGCAATGACGATTCGGGAGACGACGGTTCCGGCGGCGATTCCAGCGGCGATGGGCCGCCGCCCGGCGCTGTTGGCAATCCAGTCACCGTCGTCGTTGATGCTGCATTTGATAGTTCCGATGTGACAATTCACACTACCGTCGATCTGAACAGCGATCCGCACGCCGCCTGCGTCTCAGTGACTTTTCCGGAAGCGCTGTTTTTGCCGAAGTACCGTCATCCAGCCGAAGGCAAACATGGCAAGAAATCACATATTTCGCACGCCAGTTCGCCGGCCCCCGAATACCGGCCCCGGACATTTGCTTTCAAGATCGTCAGCAAACATGCGCCGCCCGCGGTCGAGGCTGGGATGCCGCAGGATTTCCCGCCGTTTCCCGGCATCACGGCTGCGACGGATCATTTTGTCGGCACGCGCGCCTTCCAGGTTCAGTATGTCGAGTCGATTCAGAGCGTCGACGGTCGGTCGCCGAAGGTCACACTGGCTCGGCAAGATATATTCAAGCGGCAGGGATTCGGCGCGAGCACACGCCACTCGCTGACCGCGCTGGGTTCACCGCTCAACGCGGAGTTGCCCGAAATCGGAACCCTCATCAGCCCCTTTTTTTTCGCCGACAACCAAAACAGCTTCTTTGTCGAACCGGCCTTGACGGAAACGACGATCGACAAATGGGAGCACTGGGCGATTCCGGTGCCGCGCGCCAGCGGCCACGGCGCCGGGCGCGGCGCGCAAATTGCGGCCGCGTTCCCACGGTTTCGACCACCGAAGGCTTTGCCGAAGGGCGTCAAGGCTTTTGACGGCGCGTTCGATCCGAGCAGCCGCTACAAGGTCCACGTCGATACGGACGGCATCACCAACACGGCGTCCGCACTGCATTTCGGCGGTTCGACCGTCGACGCGCAAGGCGCCACGGGCGCTAGTAAACCCCGTACGGGTATGAAGCCGGCCGGCAAGCCCTCGGCACAACCTGGAGGCCGCAAATGAGCCCGCGCAGGCCGTCTAATTTCCATGGGTATATCGACGAGAAAGTCCGCGCACATCGCGTCTATCACCCGAAGACCGGCTGGACTTACCGGGAACATTCTAAGCACACCAAGACGGAGGATCGCAAACTCAGCTACAGGTTCTCGCTGCACGCGCATCCATTCGTTCCCTCGTTGGTCAGTAGGCTCGTCATCGATGAGATCCCAGGACTGTTAGGCGCCGATATCGACTACGAAATCGACAAGGACGGACGGCATTTGCCGCTGCGCGACGACGCCGGCAAAGTCCAGAAGCTCGCTGACGGTTCGATCGTGCCGCGACCTCTGCTGTTTGAGGAGATGTTCACCAAACAGAGTTACGATCCCGGGCCGCTTGTCGAACATCCATATCCTGTGAAGGAATTGGACTTCAGTTCCAGCGGCGCGTATTCCGTCTATAACTGGGAATTATTCTACCACGTTCCCATGACGATTGCCGTCCACCTTAGCAAGAACCAGCGGTTCGAAGCGGCGCAGAAGTGGTTTCACTATGTGTTCGATCCGACGGATGACAGCGACGGGCCAACGCCCGAGCGTTTCTGGAAAGTTCGTCCGTTTCAATGCACCGATATCAAAATGGTCGAGCAGATCTTGGTCAACCTCTCGACCTCGAGCAATCCGGGACTTGCGCAAGAGACCATCAGCGCAATCGACGCCTGGAAGAACGATCCCTTTCAACCGTTTCTCGTCGCGCGCTACCGCCAGTCCGCCTTTCAGTTCAAAGCAGTCATGGCTTATCTCGACAACCTCATTGCGTGGGGAGATAGCCTGTTTCTGCAATATACTGGCGAATCCATCAACGAAGCCGCCCAGATATACATACTGGCGGCGAATATTCTGGGACCGCGTCCACAGGTCGTTCCCAACAAAAGTAAGACCGCGCCGCAGACCTACGCATCGATGCGGGCGCACATGGACGCTTTCGGCAATGCAATGGTTGATCTAGAGACAGAAATTCCCTTCCATAACGCACCGCATCCGCGCAAAGCCGCCAAGACAACCAAGCTGAACTCTGTTAGTAGCGTAGGCCATGCGCTGTATTTCTGCACGCCGCAGAACCAGCAGATGCTGCAATACTGGGACACGGTCGCTGACCGATTATTCAAGATTCACAATAGCTTGAACATCGAGGGCGTATTTCAGCGCGTGCCGCTGTTCGATCCACCTATCGATCCCGCGCTGCTCGTGCGCGCCGCCGCCGAAGGGTTGGATATCGCAGATATCGTGGCCGGCATCAATCAGCCGCTGCCGCTCGTGCGTTTCACGTACCTGTTGCAAAAGGCGGCTGAGGCCTGCCAGGAGGTAAAAAGCCTTGGTGGAAGTCTATTGGCGGCGATGGAGAAGAACGACAACGAGGCGCTTTCTGTAATGCGTGCAAAGCATGAGACGGCGATGCTGCAGCTTGCAGAAATGGTGAAATATGCGGCCTATCAGGAGGCTAAGAAAAATCTCGAGGGGCTCCAGCAGTCGCTCGCGAACGCCAAAGCCAAATATACGTATTATCAGCGGCTCCAGGGGGCGAAGGGCAGCGACGTCAAGTTCGAGAAATGGGCGTCGCTTGATGTTCAAGGGCTTAACAAGTTGCAATTTGAGTCGAAGGAGCCTGAAGTCTCGCAGGGCCCAATCAGCTTCGACTATTCGAACAGTCCAGATACGGGCGGCGTCGTAATCACGCAGCACGAATTGCAGGAAATGGACTTTCTCGAAGCGGCCCACGACACGCAGCAGGGCGTTCATGGCGCCAGAGCGACGGCTGGAGTTATGAGGCCGATCCCAGATGCAAAGCTTAAACTCCACTATTGGGGGCTTGGTGGGGATGTTACAGTCCCGGGCGGAACGGCGTTAGCAGCTTATGCGGATCTTGCCGCTGATATCCTTGGGGTGGTAGCGGACGAACTATCCTATGCCGCGAGCAAGGCGGGAAAAATGGGGGGCTTCGCTAGTCGTTTGCGGGACTACCAATTCCAAGCCAACGCTGCCGCAGGCGAAATATCGCAGCTATACAAACAGATTCGGGCTGCAGAAATTCGCGAAGCCATCGCCGAACGCGACTGGAAGAACCATAAGAAGCAGATCGCCCAATCGCAGGCCATCGACGACTTTCTCGCCGACAAGCCGAGCAATCAGGCGCTCTACACCTGGATGAAGCGGGAAGTAAAAGGCCTCTATAACAACTCGTTTCAATTCGCGTTCGAAATCGCCAAGAAAGCCGAGCTCGCTTTGCAACAGGAGCTGGGTGATTCGAAGCTCTCCTACATCCAGTTCGGTTATTTATCCGGGAAGGAAGGGCTCCTTGCCGGAGAACGGCTCTATCATGACATCAAACGGATGGAGATGGCCTACGTCGAACTGAACAGAAGGGAATACGAACTCACCAAGCACGTCAGCCTGCTTCAAGTAAATCCAGTTGCATTGTTACAATTGCGCGCGACGGGAAGCTGCACTTTTGATTTACACGAGGAGGTATTCGATTTTGACGCTCCAGGACATTACTTCCGGAGGATTCGCTCTGTGGCCATTAGCGTTCCCTGCGTCGTCGGCCCGTACACGAGCCTCAATTGTCGTCTTACGCTGGCGAAGAGCGCGATTCGGACGAGTCCTTCAGCCGGCGGGGACAATGGTTACGCTCGCGGCGGATCCGACGACCCACGGTTCAGCGAGTTCTCAGGCGCCATTCAATCGATTGTCACGAGCAGTGGACAAAACGATAGCGGACTGTTCGAAACAAATCTCCATGACGAGAGGAAGCTGCCTTTCGAGTGGTCCGGCGCTATAAGTCAGTGGCAACTCGATTTACCAAACGGCATTCGCACGTTCGACTATGACACGATCTCCGACGTCATTTTGCATATTCGGTACACGGCACGTGAGGGAGGAGACGGCCTCAAGAAACTCGCCACAGCAAATCTCGAGGATCTAATTGGCAGCGCCAAAACGACGGGCTCGGTGCGATTATTTTCAATGCGCCATGAATTCCCATCTGATTGGGCGAAACTCAAAGCGGCGACCGTCGCTACACCTGGCTCCTTGGCGCCTTTGACATTCACGATACGCCCCGAACATTATCCCTATTGGAGCAAGGGACGATTGCAAGCGGTGCTCGGCGTGATGCTCTATGCTAGGTCCACGAAGGATTTGCAGGTTTCAGACGCCGCAGACGGAACCGGAAATACGGATTCGCTGTCTGGCAACGATGCACTTGGCGGCCTACGCTCTGGATCTCTGAAGAATATTGCCCTACCAGCGCCCACTGGTCCTTGGGCGTTCTACTTCAATGATAACTCAATGGATGATCTTTGGTTGGCCGTTGCGTGGGGAAAGCAATCTTGAGCGATTTGGGGCGTGCGTTGCGGAGGAAATAGCTACGCCGGAAGGGTGGGTAATATGTGGGACGTCCCGGTGAACGGGGGCGCCAACGCCTTGGCAAAGCTCATCGGTCACGTCGTCACTGATTTCGTCGCGCAACACGACCTCCGTGGCTGCCCTCCGGCACAGGCGGAACTCGTGGATTGTCGACAAATGAACCGGGCAGCATGCCTGCCTTCGGATCAAACTCACGCGAGCGGTGGGTACCTTGAAAAGGCATTCTTGGCGTCGGCTTAATCTTCTCAGCGGGCGTGTCAGTCCATGACCACGCCCCTCGTCTCTTGCCTCATGCCGACCTACAACCGGCGTAGTTTCATCGCGCACGCTATCGCCTATTTCCAACATCAAACCTACGAAAATCGCGAACTCATCATCCTCGATGACGGCGAGGATTCGATCGTCGACCTGATCCCGGCGGATTCCTCGATACGCTATGAACGCCTGCCGAGAAAAATAACCCTCGGCGCCAAGCTGAACCTCGCCTGCGAAATGGCGCGCGGCGACATCATTGCGCATTTCGACGACGACGATTGGTATGCGCCTTGGCGACTGACCTATCAGGTCGAGGCTCTCACGCGCTCCCACGCCGACCTCTGCGGCATCAACCAGTTGCTTTACTACGATCTGCGCGACGGCCGCGGCTACGAATACCGCTATCCCCCAGACCGGAAGACTTGGCTGATCGGCAGTGACCTCGTTTACACAAAACTGTTCTGGCGTACGCATCGTTTCGCCGAAATCGACGTCGGCATGGACGGAATCTTCAGCTGGAGCGCGGAGCGGGATCGCATCAAAGCGCTGGAAAATCGCGATTTCGCGGTGCATATGATCCATTCCGCCAATGTCAGCCCTAAGCAGGTCAACGGCGCCCATTGGTGCCCGCATCCCACCGACGACATTGCGCGCGCGATGGGCGAGGATTGGGCGTTCTATCGACTGGACGACCGACAGATACGCTCGGCGCCAAACGCGCGCCCCCGGACGCAAGCCACGCCCGCCTCGCCGCCGAGCCTCGCCACAAAGCCGCTGCGCAATGTCTTCGCTTGCCTCGTACACGAGAAGCCGGAATGTGTGATCGATCTCGTAACCAATCTGCGGCGGCTGGACCCCCAATCGCGTATCGTCCTCTATGACGGAGGCGCCGGCGGCGGCCTCCTCGATCAGCGCCTGCCATGGGCGCGTTGGGGCGCGGAGGTGGTCGCAAACCCGAGGCCGATGACGTGGGGACGTCTGCACGCGTTCGCCCTCGATTGCCTGCGGCATCTAGGCTCAGCCGACGCCTTCGACTTGATGACAATCGTCGATTCAGATCAACTGGCCCTGCGCCCAGGCTACTCCGAGTTCCTCTCCCGACGTCTCGGGAGCCGCTCTGGGCTGGGGCTGCTCTCGCCGAAGCCCGAGGTCCAAGAACGTCACACGAAGATCGCGCCCTGCGTTAGCGCGCATCAGGAAATCGAATTGTGGCGGCCGTTCCTCAAACGCTTCCCGGACGGAGAGGCCAAATTCGTGCATTGGTCATTCTGGCCTTCAACGGTTATCTCAGCCGACGCCGGCATCGCGCTGCTCGACCTCTTCGACCAAGACAAGGAGCTCGCGAAACTGCTCGAGGCCTCGCGCCTTTGGGCGACTGAAGAAATTCTATTCCCGACGCTCGCGGCTCTTCTAGGCTTCCGGATCGAGCGGAACCCTTGCGCAGGTGACTTCGTCAAATTTCGCGCGAAATTCGCCATTTGTGATCTCGAGGAGGCGCTCGCGCACCCCGATGCTTTTTTCATGCATCCTGTGGCGCGCGAATATGCCGATCCGATCCGCACGCGGCTGCGAAGGACGCACGACGATTACCGCTCAGAGGCGTCGAGTCCAGCTCAGCTCGCGTCGGCGGCTCCGCTCCTATTGACGCCGATTCTCCGTCACATGCGTGGAATCGATGGGTGGCTGGATGATGAGGAAGCCGAGCTTCTCGCCGTGATAACGCGAGAGATTCTAACCAATGGGTCCGAGCCGAAGCAAATCGTGGAAATTGGCAGCCATTGCGGAAAGGCGACATACGTTCTCGCCGCCGTCGCACAAGCGTGCGATCCCCGAACGCGCATCCTGGCCGTCGACAACTTCGACGGCATCGTCGGCGCGCTCGATGGGGATCTCCAACGGCGCGGGCCGACGCTTGAAAAATTCAAGCGGATGCTGGCGGAAACGCAATTGACGCAACGGATCGAAATCTCGGTCGGTCCCGCCTCGATCGCTGTCTGCGAGCGGCCGGTCGATCTGATCCTCGTCGATGGTCTGCACGACTACGCGAGCGTAGCGCAGGATTTCCATGCTTTTTCGGACAAACTCGCGCCGAACGCCACTGTGGCGTTTCATGACTATGCCGATTATTTCCCAGGCGTCCGCCGTTTCGTCGATGAGTTGCTCCCCAGCGGCGATTGGACCCTCGCTGGTCAGATCGGCTCCCTGGTCGTACTGCGCAAAGCTTGTTCTCTCTGAGAGTCTTCTCCGATTGGGGTCGCTGGCGTCAAGCGGTCCTGTCCTGATCGTAACTCTCTCAGACGGTGTGAAAAGTCGGCCTGACGGGATTCCGTTGGGGGGTGGCGCCCGGCTAGAATTGGCATGACGCACATTTCCGGCTTCGAACGCTCGCAACTCCCGCTATTGCCCGAGGCCATCGATGATTATGTCGCCGCCGACAACCGGTCCGCTTCATCGACGCCTTCGTCGATGGGCTCGATTTGAAGGCTGCCGGTTTCGAGCGGGTCAAGGCGAAGGCGACGGGCCGGCCAGGTTACGCGCCGGGCGATCTCTTGAAGCTTTACATCTACGGCTATCTCAACCGGGTGCGCTCGAGCCGGCGGCTCGAGGCCGAATGTCATCGCAATATCGAGGTCATCTGGCTGTTGCGGACGCTGAAGCCGGATTTCAAGACCATCGCCGATTTCAGGAGCGTCAACCGCGCCGCGTTCAAAAAAGTCTTTCGAGAGTTCGTGATCTTGTGCCGGCATCTCGATCTGTTTGGCCGCGAGTTGCTGGCGGTGGACGGCACGCGCATCAAGGCGGTCAACAACAAGGACCGGAACTTCACCACGGGATCGCTGCAAAAATTCATCGCGGCCGCCGACAAGAAACTGGACGATTATCTGCAACGGCTCGACGCCGGCGACGCCGAGGAGCGCACGACGACGGGCTCGCGGGTCAAGAATTTGGCGGAGAAGATCGAGGCGCTGAAAAATAAGCGCGGTGAATACGCGGCGCATCTTGCCGTGCTGGAGCAGAGCGGCGAAAGCCAGGTGTCCCTCACCGATCCTGACAGCCGCGCCATGGCCGCCTATACGAAGGTCGGCGTCGGCTACAACATTCAGATCGCCGTCGACGCCAAGCACAAGATGATCGTCGAACAGGCGGTGTCGAACGATGTTCTGGACATGGGCCTTTTGCAACGAACGGCGGAGCCGGCGCGAGAGATTCTCGACGTCGGAAAAATCGACGTGGTCGCCGACAAGGGTTATTTCAGAACAGAGGACATCGCTTCCTGCGAAGAAGCCGGCCTGACGCCCTATGTGCCGCGCCCGCAACGCGGACCGGCGGTGAACAACGGCTTTTTCAGCAAGGACGAGTTTCGTTACGACGCCGCGCGCAACGCTTATGTTTGTCCCGCCGGGCAGTCGCTGACGCCGATCCGCGAAGGCAAGCCGCGCGACTTGAAGAAGGTCGATTACGGCAACGAGAAAGCCTGCCGCGATTGCGCGCTGCGTTCGCGTTGCACGAAGGATTTTCGCGCCGCCTCGCGCCTCGAAAACGAAGACGCGCTCGATCGCATGGCGGAGCGACTACAGGCGAGGCCCGAGATTCTCGACCTGCGACGCGAGACCGTCGAGCATCCCTTCGGCACGATCAAACAATGGATGAACCAGGGAGCCTTCCTGATGCGCGGCCTCGAAAAGGTGCGCGCCGAGTTCAGCCTGACGGCGCTCGCCTAGGGGCAACTCGACAGCTTTTTTCCCGTTAACTTTGCTCGCAATCGATCCTTTCCAGTGCGGACCGGCAGCCAAAATGAAAAATCGCCTCTCGGCGTCCGTTCACATACTTCTGATTTGACTTGAGAATGGATCGAACCCTCGGGCTCAACCATGGTAAGTTGCCACACGACCCCTGTGCCCTCTTCCGCCAAACGACCTGGCTGGCAGGAACCAAGATTTCTGATCCCCTACCTTGCTGACACCTTGCTGAAAATTTTTCAGTAGAAATCCTACCCGGTATAACATTGAGTTACAGCCTGGATCATCG
>CAWFZD010000047.1:0-30144 GCA_963820145.1 uncultured Alphaproteobacteria bacterium | reverse complement strand
CTGCGCCAAGGAAGCCGACGAGACATGCGAGCGTCGCCCCCAGCGCTCTGACCGCGGGAGAATTTGACAGGCGCGAAGGGAAGGGTCTCGTCGGCAAGCTGACCATCGCCCAAAATCGAAATTCGAACCCTGGCGTCGCCAAGAAGTCTCTCGACCTTCATGGGCCGCGTTCCCCGCATCATATGACGCAGATTGGGCAGTGTGCCGCGTT
Source organism: uncultured Alphaproteobacteria bacterium (assembly GCA_963820145.1). Lineage (GTDB taxonomy): Bacteria > Pseudomonadota > Alphaproteobacteria > Rhizobiales > Beijerinckiaceae > Methylocystis. Next base: position 29,933 of record CAWFZD010000047.1, on the reverse strand, counting down.
TTTCCTCGGATGGGGAGAGGATTTTTGCGGGCTTAGTCCAGTTCGCGCAAGCTGCGCAGCACGATAATGCGAGACATCCATCCGGTCAGGACCGCGATCGCTCCCGAGAGCGCCGCAATCACGAGATAACCGCCAAAGCCGAGCGAAACGCCGCCAAACATGCCCTCGATCTGATCGCCGCCCGGCGTCGCGGTCATATTGCGCTGCACGAGCCGGGCGACCATGAAGAAAAGCGTCGCGCTGCCGCCGCCGATGGCCGCGCCGCGCAAGCCGGAGCTCCAGGAAGCGCTGCTGGAATTCCCGCGCGATGAAGTCGTCGGCGGCCCCCACGATATGCAGCACTTCGACGATCTCGCGATTGGTCGCGACGGCGGCGCGCGTCGCGGAGACGACGGCGAGACCCATCGCCACGACGATGAGCGCGAAGATCAGCGCCGCCACCGCGACGACGGCGCCGGCCATTTGGCCCAAGCGTTCGAGCCAAAGCCTATGGTCGTCGAGCGTCGCGGCGGGCGCGTCGAGGGTCAGCCTATCCCGCAACTTGGTGAGATGCTCGGCGCGGTTGACCGCGTTTTCATTCGCCAGCCGCACCACGATCATGCGCGGCGTCGGCAATTCCGAGAGGTCCAGGCCGGAGCCGAGCCAGGGCGCGAGCAGGGCCTCGGACTGCGCCTTGGTGTAGACCTCGACGTCGCGCACCCCCGGGGCCCACGCGCAATTTCGGCCGCCTGCGCGACGTCGGCTTCGATGTCGCGGCCGCTCAACGGTTTGACCTGTACGCTGACCTCGCGGGCCGCTTCGGCGCCCCAGTCGACGCTGGCCTGCGCCACGAGCAGCGCCGCGCCCGCCGAAAGCGCGGCGAGGAAGGTCATGATCGCGATGACGATGACCAGAGAACGGCCGGCGATGGATCCGTCGGCGCCAACGGATGCTCCCGCGGCGGCGCCTCCGTTGGCGTTTCGCCTTCCCCGGCGGCTGACGTCTTGCGCGAGAAAAGCTCCGTCATCGCGCTCACTCGAAGACGTGCAGGCGTCCGTCGCCGAGCACGAGCCGGCGGGCGTTGTCGAACTGGTCCATGAGCTGCAGATCGTGGGTCGCGATCACCACCGAAGCCCCGGATTTGTGCAGCTCAACGAACAGCCGCAGCAGTCGGCGCGCCAGCGTCTGATCGACGTTGCCGGTCGGTTCGTCCGCGAGCAGCAGTTCGGGCCGCGCGATGACCGCGCGGGCGATCGCCGCGCGCTGCTTCTCGCCGCCCGAGAGCACGCTCGGATATTCATATTTGCGCTCGAACAGCCCGACCCAGCGCAAAAGCTCGACGACCTCGGCGCGATAGCTCGGCTCGTCGCGGCCGAGAACGCGCAGCGGCAGCGCGACGTTTTCGTAAAGGGTCAAATGGTCAAGCAGGCGAAAGTCCTGAAACACGACCCCGATGCGGCGGCGGATTGCGGTCACCGCGTCCTTGTCGAGCTTGGCGGCGTCCTCGCCGAAAAGCGTGATCGACCCGCGCGTCGGCTTGAGCGAGAGCAGAAACAGTTTGAGCAAAGATGTCTTGCCAGCCCCCGAAGGGCCGGTGAGAAACTGGAAGGAGTTGGACTCGATGGAGAAATTCAGATCGCGCAGCGTTTCCGGGCTGTCGCCATACCGCAGTCCGACATTTTCGAAGGCGATAACTGCGCCCATCGCGTCCCCCCGTCCGAGATCGGCAATAGGCGTTGGGCGGCGGGCATTAGTCAATAGGGAGGAATGCGCGCTACTCGGCTCAGGTCTGGCCCGGGTGCAGCTGATAGAAGATATGGTGGCCGATCACCTCGTTTTTCTTGAGGCTGCGGGCCCAGCGCGGCCTCACGTAATTGGCGTGGTAATGCGTCGCGAGGCCGACCCCGGGGATGAAGGTCCTGCCGGCGAGCACCTCATCGGCCACGCGCAGCGCCGTCGCCCAGATTCGCGCTCGGTGATTTGCAGTGATTTGCCCTCGCAGGCGAAGGAAAATTGGCAGGCGTGGTAATGGTGGCGGTTCTGGTAGACGACGCCGCAGATATTGTCGGGATAGAGGCCGCTCGACACGCGGTTCAGCACGACTTGCGCGACCGCCGCCTGGCCGGCTTCCGGCTCGCTGCGCGCTTCAAAATAGACGGCCTCGGCAAGGCAGCGTTTCTCCGCGTCGATCTTGTCCGGATGGATCATCGCCGCATAGTCCGGCTTGTTGGGGCCGGCCAGCGAGAACGGCGAGCGTGGAATGGCGGCGACTTCGATCGGCAGGGCGTCGGGCTGCGCCGGGGTCGAGGAACTCAAGGCGACGGCGCGCGGCGTGACCGGCGTCGCGCCATGCGCGGCGCGATCGCGCGTCTGGTCCGAGATCGCCGGCGGCTGCGGCGTCACCGCGGCCGGCAGCGCTCGGGAGCTTGCGAACTGCTGCGGCCAGCGCCATTCCTCCGCGGCGCGTTGCGCGAATTCGGCGCTGTCCGGGGAAACGCGCGGGGCGAGGAGAAGGCGCGGCTCGCCTTTGGCGAGGTCGAAGGAAAGACTCTCCGACTTCATCAGTTTGATGACCGGCAGGCCGCGCAGCCGTCCGTCGATGGAGGGCCGGATCGCGACCACGGGATCGCCCTTGCGCGTGCGGTCCACTGCGGGAAAATCCCTTATGTTCGGCTTTAGGTCGGGATGCGGCTCGCGTTCATCGGGCAAAGCGTGCAGATCGAGGATGGAGCCTTCACTCAACCGGGCGAGCTCCACCGTCGCGGACGTCGGCTCGGCGCCGGCCGAAAGCTCGGTTGGGCTCGGCGCGAATGTCGGAAGCGTCCGAGCAAGGCGCGGCGCGCGGCTCCAGCCGCTGGAGGGATCCTGCTCCGCCGAGGCGGTGAAAGAAACGAGCGCCCCGGCGGCGAGCCACCAGGGCGCGATGACGCCAAACACCCAACGCGCATTAGACCGTCGACGCATCCTCACCGACCTTTACGCCAATGCTTTCGGCGACCCGCTCGCAGGTCCGAACGAAAACCAAAGAAGGAGCAGGCGACCGCGCTCGGAGCGAGAGCGCGGGCTCCAACCATGGTTATCGTGGATTAGGCTTGCGGGGCGGTTACTTGCGTCTTTGCGCGGGCGTGCCGATATGACGCAGCCTTTGTCGCAAGATCAGGCGCCGAACAGGTGCGCTGCGACTTCGCGCCGATGCGGGCGGCGGCGATGCTCGATCAGATAAATACCTTGCCAGACGCCGAGCGCCAGCCGACCGTCGATGAGCGGAATCGAGAGCTGCGTTTGCGTCAGCGCGGCGCGAATATGCGCCGGCATGTCGTCCGGCCCTTCCGCGCCGTGCCGATAAAGCCCAGCATCTTCCGGCGCGATCCGCGCGAAGAAACTCTGCAGGTCCGAAAGGACGCTCGGGTCGGCGTTTTCCTGAATCAGCAGCGAGGCCGAGGTGTGGCGGCAGAACAGCGTCAGCAGACCCAAGCGCATGGCCTGTGCGCGCGCGAAACGTTCGACTTCGTCCGTGAAGGGATGGAACCCCTGTCCCTTCGTATCGATTTCTAGAATGGTGGCGGCTTGGCGCATGGACGGGCCTGTCTTCAATCTGACGGTCACGCCGCTTCACAGGCTGGGCAGGGATCGATCGCGTCGCCGGCGCGGGGGTGCGGCCCTTCCATATTTCGCCGCCTATGGCGTTTCAGACCACCCCGGGACCTCCCCTAAACCGCTCGTTTCAGGTTTCGCTCAAGTCGAGCCGCGTCGCAGTTCCTCACGGACGACGGTTTCGGCGCAAGCGCTCCTCCTTGCCTTTATGGTTCAGGCTCGCCCCGGAGGCCGGGGCGAGCGTGATCGTCTTTATTGCGCGGCGACGTAGCCTGCCGGGAAGCGCAGCTGGAAGCGGCCTATCGTGCGATAGTCGCCGAGATTGTTGGACGGCTGCGGCGTGTTGTAACCCGCGAACACCACCGTGACGGTGCGCTCGTCCGTGTAGAGCGCCTGCGGGCCATAGGCGCGGCCGCTGAAGAAGTTCGAATTATAGCCACCCGGAACCGGAACCCAGGGGGCGACCTGCGACGACGTCAGGTCGTCAGCGCCGAAGACGTTAACCAGCGGCGCCAGCGCCGGATAACGACGCGAGGTCGAGGGATCGACGACGGGGTCGGTGGACAGGATCGGATTGTCCAAACCATTGATCACGGTCCATTTTTGGAGATCGCTCGGCTGATAGACCGGGTTCACCGTTTCGGCGTAGCCGATGAAGTGGAAAGCGTCCGAGTCGTTGTCGAGGCAGTTGCCGCCGCCAAAGATCATGCCGTAATGGCCGTTCGAAAGCTTGAGGATGCTGCCGCTGCCGAGCCAACGGATGCCGTAGAAGGTGACCGTCGTCGAATCATTGAGGCCGCTCGCCGGACCCACGTCGGTGAAGTTGAGGCCGTCCGACGTCGTCGCGATACGGATTGTGGTGATGTCGTGGTTCGCCGCGCGCGGCTTGCCGTTGATCAAATTGGTCAGCGCAAAGGCCGGGGTCGGCGAGCATTGCTCCGCAGTCGGCAGAGCGGTGTTGCCCGTATTGTCCGCGTTGAGCTGCTTTTCGACATAAACGATCGTTGTCAGACCGCCGACATTCGTCGCGCCAAGAATGGCGTCGGGGCTCAGCAGTCCAGTCGTCGGAACGGCGGAGGCCTCGAGCGTCGGATAGCCCTCGGAAACGAGCGGGCTGACATAGCCGTAGGTCGGCAGATCAACGAGCGAGCCATTGGACGGCAGCGGATGCGTCACGAGCTGGTCTGAATTGATGTGGCCGTTGGCGCGGTTAAGGCTGTAGATGCGCTCGACTCCGTTCACGGTCATGACGAAAGGATGACCAAGGCCGTTGTCGGCGGCGTTGTTGGAGTTCGAGCCATAGGCCGTCTTATAGCCCGCGACGCTCACACTGTTGTTGTTGGGGTCGGTCGGATCCCAGGGACAATAGGGGTTCAGCGCGAGGCCTTTGCTTCTGTAGGTCCAAGAGGCGCCCCAGTCGTTCGAAACAGCTTCGACGACCGCTTCCTGCTCATTGCGCGGGCGATAGTCGAAAAAGCCCTGCAGCTGATTGGAATGGCGCAGAACGAAAGGGAAGTAATAGGGCTGCATCACGCTGTTGATGGCGTGATTGACCGCGAACTTGCCGGTACTGGTTGCAAAAACCGGCGTAGGGCGTTCCCGCGGGGGCAATCGTGCCCGAAGCGTCGTGCGCGTAAAAGTCGCCGGTCTCGTGCAGCGTCCAGGGGCCCTTGTCGATCAAAGAATTCGACGAGGCTGTTGTTGATGTAGGAAATCTTCGGGCCGGACGCGGCGACGGGCGTCGTCGCGGCGATGATCAGGGCGAGTGCCCCCGAAGTCTTGAAGAGAACGCCGTTCATATTGTGAACCCCCCGCAAAGTTTGACGCCTCGGCGACGGGCTGGAGGCTCTTGGAAGCAGCCGGTCGGCTTTGCAACAAGATTTCGCTCCAGCTCTTCCGATTCCGGAACGCCGAGCTTGCGCCAATAGACGGGGGAGCTGACAGATTTTAGACGTATTCACGACAATGCGTCGTCAGGCGCGAAACGCCGGCGTCGAAAGCAACGCGAGGTCGGAATTCTTTACGGACGACATTCTAAAGTCATAATCAATTATTAAGGTAAAAATAGAACCTTTGAGGCGCGCGGCGACGCGAAGCAAGAAGGTTTGAGCGCCGGGCCGGATGTCACGCCCGGCGTTTGCTTTTTCAGACTACCCTAAGCTCGCAAGTCCAGGGAAGGTCTGCAGCAGCCAGAACGAGACATTTTGAACCGCGCCTGTGAGAAACGCGAGGCCGGTGACGACGAGAAGCACGCCGACGATTTTTTCCACTTTGTCGAAATGCTGTTTGAAGCGGGCGATAAAATCCAAAAAGGGCTCCATGGCCAGCGCCGCCAATATAAACGGCACGCCCAGTCCGAGCGAATACACGAAAAGCAGCAGCGCGCCGAGCCCGACCAACTCCTGCGAACTGGCGACCGCCAGAATCGCCGCAAGGATCGGGCCGATGCAGGGAGTCCAGCCGAAGGCGAAGGCGAGGCCGATCACATAGGCGCCGAGCAGGCCGACAGGCTTTTCTACCTGGGCGCGTTTCTCGCGATAGAGCAGAGTAATCCTAAAAAGGCCGAGAAAGTGCAGGCCCATCGCGATGATGATCGCGCCCGCTATGTAGGATAGGATTTGAATATTGGCGTGCAGCGCCTGGCCGAAAAAACTCGCCGTCGCGCCGAGCATGGTGAAGACGGTGCCAAAGCCGAGAACGAAAAAGATTGCGGCGAGGAAAATGTCGCGACGCGCCTGCGGCCGGCTTTCGCTGGAGAGGTCCTCGAGCGTGACGCCGGCCATGAAGACGAGATAGGGCGGGGCGAGAGGCAATACGCAGGGCGAGAGAAACGACAGCAGCCCCGCCGCAGCCGCGCCAGCAAAAGTCACATCCGCCATTTGTCCTCGCCTGTTTTCTCTTTTTCTCGCACAGACCTCGCGCCCGGGCAAATAGGATTCGACGCGCGTCTTCCTTACTTGCCGACGCCGGCGCCGCCTCTGGCGCCTTGGCCCTCGGTTCCTTCCTGACGCGCTCGCGCTGCGGTGACGATGGCGACGATCTCGGATTTCAACTGCGCCATCGCCTTGGTCATGCGCTCGACCGAGTCCTTTTGCATTTTGCCGGAAAGTTCCGCGGTCATCTCGCGTCCTGCCGCGACTCCCTTCCTGCCGACGTCGGAGGTGTAGAATTTCAGGATCTGGTCGATCTCGGCTTCCGAAAAATGCGATCCGTAGAGATCGGCGTAGGTCGCCGCGAATTGTTCGGCGGTCATGTTGGAGCCGGCGTGGTCGATGAAGCTTTGAAAGGAAGCCTGCAGTCGCGCTTGTTCCTGCGAGTTGAGGATAGCCTCGCGCGAAACCTGCTGCGCGAGCGGCTGCACCATGCGCTTGGCCTGCTCGCGCTGTGCGTTTTTCATATTGGCGAAACTGTCCTGAATGCCCATCGCCTGCACGAGCTGCTCGACTTTTTGTTTTTTCGAGGCGTCGTCGGCGAGGCCGGCGCCCGGCGCGAAAAGCAGCGCGAAAAGGACAAGAGCGGATTTCTTAAGCATGACTTATCTCCGTCTGGGCTTTGGTGAGATTTAAACCAGGCGAACGCCTTCTCAAGGCCCAGTCCGTCGCTACACTGGCGGAATGACAGTTTCAGCGATTTCGCATTCTCGGCGTCGATCCCGGCCTGCGCAACACGGGGTGGGGCGTCGTCGACAGTTTTGGCGCGCGACTGACATTCGTCGCGTCCGGCTGCGTGCGTTCGGACGCGGGCGAGGCCATGGGCTCCCGCCTGCGGCAATTGCACGAGGGGCTGAGGGAGGTCATCGAGACTTATGGCCCGGGCGAGGCCGCGGTCGAGGAGACCTTCGTCAATCGCGACCCGCAATCGGCGCTAAAACTCGGGCAGGCGCGCGGCGTCGCGCTGACCGTCGCGGCGCTCGCGGGACTCGAAATTGAGGAATACGCCGCCAATCTCGTCAAGAAAACGGTGGTCGGCAACGGTCACGCCGACAAGGCGCAGATCGCGATGATGGTGCGCGTGCTGCTGCCGGCGAGTTTTGCGGCGAGCAAGGACGCGGCTGACGCTCTGGCCGTCGCGATCTGCCACGCACAGCATAGGGCCGGGCGGCGGCTTGAGCGATCTTCTCGTAGCGCTTGAAATTTGTCCAACAGTCAAAAGACGGAGAAGCGGCGCGGCGACGTCAGAGGGACCGAACCGGGATTTGCGCGCCGGCTTTCCTGGCGGTCTTGGCGAATTTGCGGTCGAGGCTCGCCATCGCCTCGCAGCCCAGCGACTTCGCCAGATGCAGCGCGTCCGCAAAGTCCATGCCGTCGCTTGCCCAATCCAGCGCCTTGGCGATATGTGCGGGATGCTCCGGCGTCACGCCCGGCAGCGCGCTGAAAGCCCGCAACGACGCGACGACGTCGGAACGGGCAAATCCATAAACGCCGCGAAGGACCCATTCGGCTTCAAGCAGGACCGTCGTCGGAACGAATATGTCTCCAGCTTCGAGAAACGCCTTGGCCTTTGGCGATTGTTCGGGGTGATCGCCCGTCAAATAACGAACGACGACATTCGTATCAATCGCGCGCATGACGGCGGCGCGTCTCCGCCAGCACGCCGGCGTCCATTTCCTCGATCGTCTTTGGCGGGCCAGAATGTTTCAACATGCCATACACGTCCTCGAACCTCGTCGGCGCAAAGACCGGCGCGGCGGTCAAAAACACGCCGTCCGGGCGATCCTCCACGATCAACGTCGTGCCCGCGTCCCACTGTCGACGTTGGCGGATCGATTTTGGCAGGATCACCTGTCCCTTGGTGGAGACCGTGATGGTCGTCTTTTCGGCGGGGGACATTGGACTCGCTCGCGCCTTGCGGTAAGACGAAGGTAAGATAAACTGCCAGGGCGCGGGAGGCAAGCCGCGAGAGCGGGTTCAAGCGAAGCTGGCGAGCAAAGAACGAACATGATCGGCAAACTCAAAGGCGTCGTGGACAGTATCGGCGAGGATTTTCTCATCCTCGATGTGCACGGCGTCGGCTATGTCGTGACCTGCTCGACGCGCACGCTGCAAAATCTGCCGCGGCCCGGCGAAGCCGCGACGCTCGCCATCGAGACGCAGGTGCGGGAAGACTCCATCCGGCTGTTCGGCTTTCAGCAGGACGTCGAGCGGGATTGGTTTCGCCTGTTGCAGAGCGTGCAGGGCGTCGGCGCCAAGGTCGCGCTGGCGATCCTCTCCATCCTCCCGCCAGCGGATCTTGCGCTCGCCATCGCCGCGCAGGACAAGGCGATGGTGTCGCGCGCCGCCGGCGTCGGGCCCAAACTCGCGGCGCGCATCGTCGCCGAACTCAAGGACAAGGCGCCCGCCGGCGGCGCTGGCGATCTGACGCTGGCGGCCGCCTCAGTCGAAAGCGAGGCGACGCCTTCCGTCATGCGCGACGCGATCTCGGCGCTGTGCAATCTCGGCTATGGCCGCCCGCAAGCCGCGACCGCCGTCGCCGCCGGCGCGAAGGCGCTGGGCGAGGGCGCGGACGCCGCCGCGTTGATTTGCCGAGGCCTCAAGGAACTCGCTGGCTGAACTTTCGCCATGAGGCCGCCTTGCTTGCCGTGCACAAGGCCTTGATCTTTTCGGGAGGCCGCAATGAAATATCTTCGCCCGATCGCTTTGATGCTCGTTCTCGCCGTCGCGGCGTGCCCCATGCAGCCTCCGCCGCCCGACCTCACGCCGCCGCCGCTTAAGCTCGACCCGAAGACGCAGCTCGAAAGCAGCCCGCATTAAGGTTCTTTATTCAGCCGCGTGCTCGGCGCGGATGCGGCGCACCATCGCCGCCGAGGAATGGTACAGCAGCGTTTCGGTGGCGACCGCGCCGCCGAAGCGGCTGACGCCGGCCAGCAGAGGCCCGTCGGTGACGCCGGTGGCGCAGACCACGACGTCGCCGCGCGCGAGGTCTTCGATATTGAATTTTCTGCGCGGATCGAGCGCGCCGAGCGAAACCGCGCCGCCGCCATGCCGTTCGCGGGTCAGGCGTCCCTGCATTTGACCGCCGACGCAGCGCAGGGCCCCCGCCGCAAGCACGCCCTGAGGCGCGTCGCCGCGGCCAAGATACATGTCGACGCCGGTTTTCGCGGGCTGCGCGGTGAGGATCACTCCGGCGATGTCGCCATCGGCGATCAACCGCACGCGAGCCCCCGCGGCGCGGCATTTCGCGATGAGTTCCGCGTGGCGCGGGCGGTCGAGAATGCAGACGGCGATCTCATTTTGCGGCACGCCCTTGGCGCGAGCCAGCGCGGCGATGTTCTCTTCCGGTTCGCGGTCGAGATCGACGAGACCGGGCGCAAAGCCCGCGCCGATGGCGATCTTGTCCATATAGGCGTGCGGCGTCTGCAGCAGCGCGCCGGGTTTGGCCATGGCCACGACTGAAATTGCGCCGGGCATGTCCTTGGCGCAGACATTAGAGCCTTCGAGCGGCGCGACGGCGATGTCGAACGACGGCCCGTCGCCGGCGCCTATCTCTTCGCCGAGGAGCAGCGCCTCGTCGTCCGAGCTTTCGGTTTCGCCGACGACGATGCGGCCGCGGATCGGCAGGCGCTGCAGCTCGGCCCGCATCGCGCGCGAAGCGGCGAGGTCGGCGGCCCTTTCGTCGCCGCGCCCGCGCAACTGCGCCGCCGCCGCCGCGGCGCGCTCCGTGACGCGAACCAGAGCCAGCGCCAGCGAGCGCTCGATATGAAGTTCGTCGGCTTCCGTCTCTTGGCTCACGGCTGGGCTCCGGCGCGATGATCGCACGCATCCATCGATGACATGATTCGGCCTCCAACGGGAAGCGGCGCCGGGCTGAGCGTTAAGGCCGGGTTTATTCGCGCTCGATGCGGATGACCTGCGCTGGCGCGTCGATCGTGCCGTCGGCGAGAATGACGTCGAGCGCCTCGCGGACGAGATGTTCGCTCGTCGCGTGGGTGATGAGGATGACGCAGACGGCGGGGTCGGAGCGCGGAGCAGCGACCGCCGCCGCCCTCATATTGAGCGCTGCGGCGCCCTGGTCCTTGTGGGGGCTGTGCTGCATGATGCTTTCCAGCGAGATGCCGCGCTCCGCCATGCGCGTCGCGATCCCCGCGAAGGCGCCCGCGACGTCCGGCACCGAGAGGCGGATGTAGTAGCCGCCTTCATGTCGGCGCAGCGGCGCGCGCTTGAGCTCCATGAGCGACGACGTCGGCAGTCCGAACGGCGCCGAGCGCACTCCCTTGGCGATGTCGGCGATGTCGGCGACGACGGCGGAGGCGGTGGCGTCGCCGCCGGCGCCGGGCCCGACCAGCGTCAGTTCATGCACGGCGTCGGCGTCGATGGTCACGGCGTTGAGCACGCCCATCGCCTGCGCGAGCGCGCTGGTCTTGCGCACCATCGTCGGATGCACGCGCTGTTCGACGCCTTCCCTGGTGCGCTGCGCGACGCCGAGCAGTTTGATGCGAAAGCCGAGTTCGTCCGCCGCCTCGATGTCGGCGAGCGAGACGCGCTCAATGCCTTCGACGTCGATGGCGTCGGGCGAAATTTTCACGCCGAAGGCGAGCGAGGATAGAATCGCCAGCTTGTGCGCGGTGTCGTGTCCGCCGATGTCAAAGGTCGGATCGGCTTCCGCATAGCCTAGTCGCTGCGCCTCGGCGAGACAGACCTCGAAGGACAATTTCTCGCGCTCCATACGCGACAGGATGTAGTTGCAGGTGCCGTTGAGCACGCCATAGACGCGGTCGATCGAATTGCCGGCGAGGCCTTCGCGCAACGTCTTCACGATCGGAATGCCGCCGGCGACCGAGGATTCGAAGGTGAGCGCGACGTGTTTTTCCTCGGCCAAAGCCGGCAAGCGCGACGCCGTGCGCCGCGAGCAGGGCCTTGTTCGCGGTGACGACGGACTTGCCGTGCGACAGAGCGGTCTCGACGCAGAGCCGCGCCGCGCCTTCGGCGCCGCCGATCAACTCGACGAACAGATCGACGCCTCGCGACGCCGCGAGCGCCGCGGGATCGGGGAAGAATTCAAGTCCCGCGAGATCGGCGTTGCGTTCTTTCGCGGGATCACGCGCCGAAAAACCAGTCAACTCGATTTTCCGGCCTGTGCGCTGCCGCAACGCCTCGGACTGACGCTTTAAAAGACGAGCCACAGCGGCCCCAACAGTGCCGACCCCCGCGAGGCCGACGCGCAAGACTTCCGACATGATCCCCCAGAGGAGTTTGGCGACCGCCAAGCGGCGCGCTCTCCTTTTCGCTTCTATGCCCGGTTCAGAGCGGGGGATCAAGAATTCGAAACGGCTCGATCGGGAGGCGCCGGACATCACGCGCCGGCGCCTCCCGAAGCATCAGCGGCGGTGGCTCCAGCCGCGGCGAGAAGCTTCCGAGTGACCTTCCGGATCGCCGAACCAGCCGCCGTGGCCCGAGCTTCTCTCATCCTCGTCACTGCGGGAATAGCGCGGATCACGACGAGATTCGCTCTCCTCGTAATTACGGCCGCGTCGCGGATAGTCGTCCTCGCGCGACGACCGCGACTGCGAGCCGCGCTGCTCGTCTTCGCTCATGAAACGACCCTGTTCGTCGCGCTCGGGCATGTGACGGCCGCGACGGTCCTCCTCATAGCGCGAGGCGTAAGAACGGCCCTCGCGGTCGCGATCGCTGCGCGAATAGTTTTCGTCGCGCGAATAACGCGAGCGCGAGCCGCGCTGCTCATCTTCGCTCATGAAGCGGCCTTGCTCGTCGCGTTCGGGCATGTGGCGTCCACGTCCGCGATAGTCTTCGTCGCGTCCGTAGCGGCCTTCGCCTTCATATGATCCACGACCGCGATACTCGCCGCCGTGTGAAGAGCGGCTTTCGTCTTCGCTCATGAAGCGGCCGTATTCGTCGCGCGGAGGAGTTTCATGTCCGCGATAGCGCGAGCCGCCCGAACGCCCGCTCTCGTCCTCGCTCATGAAGCGGCCTTCCTCGTCGCGCTCGGGCATGCGCCGTCCCGAATAGTCGCGCTCTTCACGATGGCCGCCCGAGCGTTCATCGCGTTCGCCGAAGTCATAGCGGCCGCGTCCTTCGCCTCGATACGCCTGTGCCATATCCATCTCCTTTTCCTGTCGCCCGCGAATGACCTTGCGGGTGAGCGCCTGCGACCAAAGCCTGCCGTCCCCTTCCGACAAGAGTTCGGCTTTTCTCGATCGCAATTTTTCCGTGATCGCCTTGCCGTCCCAGCCCGATTCCGCTCCCTTGCCGGCAAGCGACTGCAACCATGTTTCGATTTGCTGCATGCGAGCTGAGAAGAACTTGGCGAGAGCCTTAGCCTTCGCATCGATCAAGAGATCATGGTCGTCGCTGGCCTCGCTCATTTCTGCAATCAGCGCCATGGCGCAGTCGCGCTCCACGTCGACGACGTCGAGATCGCTGTCGTCGATCTTCTCCCGCAGCGCGGGAATGAGAACATCGGCTTCAAGCGCGGCTTCCGAGCAAAGCGCGGCCGCGATTTTCTCGACGATCCTGTTCCGCTCGGAGCGGCGCGTAGCCTTCTCGTAACTGTCGAAAAGCTCTTCCGCCTCGCGACGAATCTTCTTGATCTCGGCGAGCGGATCGAGTTGCCCCTCCTCGTCGGAGACTTGAGTTCTTGCCCTGCGTTTTCGCAGCGTGCTGCGCGTCTTCGCCGGTCGCCTTGCTCTGCGCCATGGGGTCGCCTTTAAGTCAAATGAGTCGTCTCGATTCACGCTGACAGATAGGTCGCGCGATCCGTTAACCAAGCTTGGTGGTTTGAACGTTCGATTCGCCGAAAGCTATGCAGAGCAAGGGATTTCGAGGTCTAAGCCGTGCGTTGAGAACGCCGACGCAAGAGAGGGAACCTTGCGAGGACCGGGTCGTTAACCGCTCGCCAGTCAACCCTGGAGACAGACATGACGATCACGACCATGGACGATTTGTTCGTCGACACGCTCAAGGACATCTACTACGCGGAAAAGCAGATCCTGGGCGCTCTGCCGAAGATGGTGAAGAAGGCGGATTCGCTCGAACTGCAGCAGGCGCTCGAAAAGCACCGCAAAGAGACCGAAGGCCAGATCGAGCGCATCGAGCAAATCTTCGACCAGCTCAAACTCGCCAAGCGCGGCAAAAAGTGCGAGGCGATAGAGGGCATCCTCCGCGAAGCCGAGGAGGTGATGGGGGAGATCAAGAGCGAGACCGTGCTTGACGCCGGCATCGTCGGTTCGGCGCAGACCGTCGAGCATTACGAGATCGCGCGCTATGGCGCCCTCATCGCATGGGGCAAGGAACTCGGCTTGAAAGACGCGATTCCGCTGCTGCAGGAGACGCTGGAGCAGGAGAAGAACGCGGACGCCACACTGACGAAAATTGCGCAGTCTGCGGTGAATAAGAAAGCTGCGTGACTTTTTGCGAGCGCCCCCTAACTTGTTGGAAACGGCATGAATCCCTCAAGGTTCGCGTCGCCGCAGAATAGGTTGGTCAACGCCTGCGCGCCTTGCCCGCAGGCGTTTCTTACAAAGGTCGACGGGCGTGAACGACTTGCGAATGACGATGACGCCGCGCTGGGAATACCGCATATTCCGACCCTCGCTCGCGTGGCTGGAGGGACGGCTCCGCTGTCCGGCGCAGGTTGCGCCCGTGCGCAGCAGCGAGACGTATCTTCTGAATTTCGAGACGCCGCACAGCGCAAAGATTCGCGGCGGCAAGCTTGAAGTAAAGCAATTACGGGATGTCGACGTCAACGATCTGGAACGCTGGACGGTGGCGTTTCAAGCGCCGTTTCCTCTATCCGCCTCCGCGCTGGAATTCGCCTTCGAGCAGCTGCGGGTAAACCCGCCGCGTCTGGAGCGCGAGCGCTATCCGATGAGGGAGTTTCTCGCCGAGATCGTCGCGCGCGATCCGGCCTTCCATCCGGTTCAGGTCGCCAAGGAGCGCCGCCAGTTCATGTTCGAGGGCGTCATGGCCGAGCTCGATCGCATCCGCGTCGGCGACGACGTCGTCGAGAGTTTCTGCATCGAACATGCCGAGAAAGAGCCTTTGCTCGCGGCCTTGCGCAAGCTCGGTCTGGATTCGCACGACAACACGGCCTTTCCGAAAGAATTCGAGCAGCTCTATCGAGAGCGCCGGATCCCCGAAGTCCAGGAAAAGCTATGACGCGCAGCCGGGAGAGATCGCGCCGCACCGGCGAAATCCCGCCGATCCTCGGCGGCTGTTCGGAGCAGATGTCGATCGGTTGATTTTTTGCGGCGAGACGTCCGGCTCGGATTTCATGCGGCGGGTCTTGCGGCGCCATGCGCTCTTTTCGTCCCGCCATAGCCGTGATAACGCTCAAAGCTCACGACTGCGCCGCGCGCCCAGCGGGCGAGCGCAAGGCTTTTTGCGCCCATCGGCATAGAGGACCCTAATGAGCCAATCCGCGTTTTTCTCCACCTCGCTCGCTAATTCGGACCCGGAGGTCGCCAAGGCGATCGAGCTGGAGCTTGGACGTCAGCGCCATGAGATCGAGCTGATCGCCTCGGAAAACATCGTCTCGCGCGCCGTTCTGGAGGCCCAGGGCTCTGTTCTCACCAACAAATACGCCGAAGGTTATCCGGGCAAGCGCTATTACGGCGGCTGCCAATTCGTCGACATCGCTGAAAACCTCGCCATCGACCGCGCCAAACAGCTCTTCGGCTGCGGCTTCGCCAATGTCCAGCCGAACTCCGGCAGCCAGGCCAATCAGGCGGTGTTCCTGGCGCTGGCGACGCCGGGCGACGTCTTCATGGGCCTCGATCTCGCCGCCGGCGGCCATCTGACGCACGGCTCGCCGGTGAACCTCTCCGGCAAGTGGTTCAAGCCGGTCCCCTATACGGTGCGCAAGGACGACAACCGCATCGACATGGAGCAGGTCGAGAAGCTCGCCAAGGAGCATAAGCCGAAGATCATCATCGCCGGCGGCTCGGGCTATTCGCGCATCTGGGATTTTGAGGCCTTCCGCAAGATCGCCGACAGCGTCGGCGCCTATTTCATGGTCGACATGGCGCATTTCGCCGGCCTCGTGGCCGCCGGCCTGCATCCCTCGCCATTCCCGCATGCGCATGTGGTGACGACCACGACGCACAAGACCTTGCGCGGCCCGCGCGGCGGCATGGTGCTGACCAACGACGAAGACATCGCCAAGAAGATCAATTCGGCGGTGTTCCCCGGCCTGCAGGGCGGCCCGCTGATGCATGTCATCGCCGGCAAGGCCGTGGCTTTCGGCGAGGCTTTGCAGCCGTCGTTCAAGGCCTATCAGCAACAGGTCAAGGACAATGCGCAGACGCTGGCGCAGTCCCTGGTCGACGCCGGCTTCGCCATCGTTTCCGGCGGCACCGACAACCATCTGATGCTGGTCGATTTGCGCCCCAAGAAGCTCACTGGCAAGGCGGCGGAGTCGGCGCTGGGCAGAGCTCACATCACCTGCAACAAGAACGGCATCCCCTTCGATCCGGAGAAGCCCTTCGTGACCTCAGGGATTCGCCTCGGCTCGCCGGCGGCGACCTCGCGCGGCTTCGGCGCGGCGGAGTTCAGCCAAGTCGGCGGCTTCATCGTCGAAGTGCTCGACGGCCTCGCCGCCAAGGGCGAAGCCGAGAATGCGGCGACGGAGGCGGCGGTCAAGGAGAAGGTCCACGCGCTGACGGCGAAGTTCCCGATTTATTGATCCGAGATGTCATGGCCGGGCTTGTCCCGGCCATCCGCGCGGCGCGCAGGAGCCTATCGCGTTTCTGCTGCGTCACTTACCGCGCGTCATTGCGAGCGAAGCGCGGCAATCCAGCGCCACGGGCTCCATGGATATCGTCGCCTCGTATGGATAGACGCCGCATTCGACGCGAAACCCGTTGGAGCGGCTCTGGGTTGCTTCGCTTCGCTCGCAATGACGGTGCTTCATGGTCGCCGCGGATTCTGACGCAGTAGAGTTCAGCGTTGCGGCAAACTCTTTGACCTAAGCGGCCCGGTGTTATATATTAGTATAACACTCTTTGAGGCCAAGATGCACATCACAAATCTGCGAAAGGTCGGCGGGTCGATCATGTTGGCCGTGCCGCCCGCGCTTCTCGATATTCTCAGCCTCAGTGCGGGCGCCAAAGTGGGCCTCGAGGTGGAGGGGGGGCGTCTCATCGTCGAGCCGCAGGCCCGGCGGCGGAGATACACGCTCGAAGAGCTCCTGGCGCAATGCGACGCCTCTGCCGAGAGCGCGCCGGAGGATCGGGAGTGGCTCGAAGCGCCGCGCCTGGGCGGCGAACTTCTGTAATGGAGCGCGGGGATATCTACCTCGTCTCGCTCGATCCAACATCCGGCCATGAGCAGCAAGGAATGCGGCCCGTGCTCGTCGTATCGCCGAGCGCGCTCAACCGGCTCACGAGAGTTCCGATCGTGCTGCCGATAACCGGCGGCGGCAGCTTCGCCCGCACTGCGGGATTTGCGGTGTCCTTGACGGGCGCCGGAACGCGCACGACGGGCGTCGTGCGATGCGATCAACCCCGCGCGCTGGATATCGGCGCCCGCAAGGGTCGCTTGCTCGAAAGCGTCCCTGTTGGCGTTCTCGAAGAGGTTATGGCAAAGCTCTGCGCGATCCTGGAGCCTTGATCAGTCGCCCCTATCGCGTCGAACCGGTCAAGCTCACCGAAAGCCCCGCCCCATGCGCTGTCCCTATTGCAGCTCCGCCGACACCCAGGTGAAGGACTCGCGTCCCGCCGAGGACAATAGCTGCATTCGCCGGCGCCGCGTCTGCTCGGACTGCGGCGGGCGCTTCACGACCTTCGAGCGCGTGCAGCTGCGCGAGCTTATCGTGGTCAAGAAATCGGGTCGCCGCGCCCCCTTCGACCGCGACAAGCTCACGCGGTCCGTGGAAGTTGCGCTGCGCAAGCGCCCGGTGGAGCCCGAACGCGTCGAGCGCATGATCAACGGCGTCGTGCGCCAGCTCGAAAATCTCGGCGAAGCCGAGGTGCAGAGCCATCAGATCGGCGAACTCGTCATCGAGGGCTTGCGTTCGCTCGATCCTGTCGCTTACGTGCGCTTCGCCTCCGTCTACCGCGACTTTCGCGAGGCGAAGGACTTCAATACGCTGATCGACGAACTCGTCTCCGGTCCCAAAGCAGCTCCTGCAGCGAATGACTCCGACGACGACCCGTGAAGGACTAGGATGCAAGACGACGCCTTCATGGCCGCGGCCCTGGCGCTGGGACGACGCAATCTGGGACGCGCCGCGCCCAACCCCGCCGTCGGCGCGCTGGTCGTCAAGGACGGCGTCGTGCTCGCAAGAGGCTTCACCGGCGTCGGCGGACGCCCGCACGCCGAAACCCTGGCGCTGGACGCCGCGGGCGCGGCGGCGCGCGGCGCGACGCTTTATGTGACGCTGGAGCCGTGCTCGCATCAGGGCGCCACCCCGCCCTGCGCGGAGGCGATCGTCGCATCGGGCGTGGCGCGCGTCGTTTCGGCGATGGAGGACCCAGACCCCAGAGTTGCCGGGCGCGGCCATGCGGTCCTGCGCGCCGCGGGGATCGAGGTGGTTTCGCCCGTGCTCGCCGAAGACGCGCGGCGGGCGCATCTGGGGCATATTCTGCGCGTGACGCAAAATCGCCCGATGGCGACGCTGAAACTGGCGCAGACGCCGGACGGTTTCGCCGCCGGGGCTGCGCATGATCGGCGCCTGCATGTGACCGGCCCGCTCGCGGACGCCTATACGCATATGCAGCGCGCGCTGCATGACGCGATCATGGTCGGCGTCGGCACTGTGCGCGAAGACGATCCGCTGATGACCGTGCGTCTGCCGGGCCTCGAGGACGAAAAGCGCCTGCGCGTCATTCTCAATTCGAAGTTGTCGCTGTCGCCAAAGTCGCGCTTTGCGTCGCTGGCGCGCAATGTCCCGACGCTGGTGATCGCCGGGCGTGACGTCGATGACGCCGCCGTCGCCGCCTTCATCGAGGCGACGGGGGCCGAGGTCGCGCGCGTCGAAGGCGACATGCTCGGGCGCGTCGCCATGCCGGCCGCGCTCGCCGAGCTGTCTTGCCGCGGCGTGACGCGCGTTTTCTGCGAGGGCGGTCCGCGCGTCGCAGAAAGCCTCATCTGCGGCGGCTTCGCCGATGCGGTGATTTTGCACACGGGCGCAAAGCCGTTCGGCGGAGCGGGGCGGGTCGCGCTTCGACCAGCCGCGCGCGCGACGCTGGACGATGTCGCGCTATTTACCTGCGTCGAGCGCGTGAAACTCGGCCCGGACACGATGACGCGCTATGAAAAGCGGGTCTAAAGCGCTTTCCGCTCGAATGGAAGCATTCGAGCGATAAGAATTCGCTGCAGAATCATCAATCCTGCGCCGGGCGCTCCAGCGAGGATTCGATGGTGACGCGCTCCAGACCGTCGCGGTCGCTGCGGATGCGATACTGCAGACCCTGGCCGCTGTCGGGTAGTTGGCGGGTGATGCGGAAGGACGCCTTCTCCGAGCGAACGCCGTCCTTATGCATCACGAGCGCGCCGACGGCGAATTTATGCGTCGCGGCGGTCGTGCGCCTCGCGGTACGATAGCGTTCGCGCGCGTCCATGAAATCGGCCATGGGCTTGCCCCTTCTTGCTTGAACGAGGATCGCTCGCATGCGGACATGCGAGCGTATGGAGCAGGAGCTTAGAGCGCTTTCCGACCGAATTGAATCATTCGGTCGACAAGAAATCGCTCCAGAATCAAAATGCTGGAGCAAATTCTGATCGAAAAAGCCTATCAACTTTTTCGGATTTCGCTCTAGTCTTGGATTTGCAGGCGATCGGCGGAGGATTTGCCGCTGCGCTTGTCGACGGCGAGTTCGAAGGAGACCTTCTGTCCTTCGTTCAGCGAATTGAGGCCCGCGCGTTCAACCGCGCTGATATGGACGAAAACGTCGCTTCCGCCGCCCTCCGGCTGAATGAAGCCGAAGCCTTTTTGCGAATTGAACCACTTGACCGTGCCTGTTTGCATAAGATGTCCTTTCCAGGATGGGGCGAGGACGCCGCTCTGCGCGGGCCCCCTTGAAATCGCAGTTCTGGAGAGGAAGTCACAACCAGGGCGCGCCAAAAGCGAACATAAGGAAGTAAGATCGTTCGGCCGAAACCCGATCTTTTTCTTATAAGCTCCAACGGCGGAAAAGCAACAAGGGCTTTTGGCGAAAGCTCGGCAGGATAACGCGCTGCGAGACGTGCGTCACATTGCGACCTTGTCGGCGATGTCGAGGATATCGCCGACAAGCCACGGCAAAAACTTCCACAGCACGCCATAAGCCAGCAGCCCTTGTGCGGCGAGCGCGAAGATCATTGCAACGGCGCCCTGCAGGGTCAGGATCAGGGCGGCGACGAGGCGGCGCGCCGGGGGCATTGTCTCTTCAGGGCGCATCGCGTGCAGCAGATAGGCGCGCGTTTGCGGAAGGCCGCGCAGGAAGGAAAATCCGGCGATGCAGAGATTGATGATGCTCGGCAGCATGGTCAAGAACAAAGTGACGTAGAGCCGCCAGAATTCGCTCGCGCGCGGCGTGGTGCGCAGCGCGGCGAGATAAAATTGCATCGGCGGCAGGATGCGCGCGTTTTCGCCGCCGCCGAGTTCGGCGAGATGGTTGAAGAGGTCGGTCGCGACCACCATGCCGACGGCGAGCAGGATGATGAGGAGGGAGGCTGCGAGCGCGTCGATGAGCGCCAGCACCCAGGGCCAAGGGCCGCCCCATTCGATTCCAAAGCGCAGCAGCAGCCGCGTCAGACCGAGCGAGAACCAGTCGAAGGGGGCGTTAACGAGGGTGAGCAGGCCGAGGAAGAGCAGCAGCGGGCCGGTTACTTGATGCCACACCCATTCAACTACGTCGCCGTGCGCCGGCAAAAACCTCGCAGCGGCGAGACAGAGCGCGAACATCAGGACGATGAACGCTGCGAGAAATTTACCTTGCCAGCCGCCGCGAATCGATACTTCGCTCAAGGAGCTTGCAACGACACTGACAACGACACCGACAACGACAGCGACAGCGACAGCGACAGCGACAGCGCCAGCGACAGCGCCAGCGAAAGCGCCAGCGAAAGCGACAACGACAGCGACAACGACAGCGACAGCGCCAGCGACAACGACAGCGACAGCGCCAGCGAAAGCGACAACGACAGCGAAAGCGACAGCGCCAGCGCCAGCGAAAGCGCCAGCGCCAGCGAAAGCGCCAGCGAAAGCGACAGCGCCAGCGCCAGCGAAAGCGCCAGCGCCACCGAAAGCGCCAACGAAAGCGACAGCGCCAGCGCCAGCGGCGAGCCCCCAAGCAAATATACGCCAGCCTTCGCTCCGCGTCGTGCGCCAATATGCGAAGGCCGTGAATAGCAATGAGCCCATCGCCAGCAGCCGATGCGGTCCCTCAGCAGCGCGCAGGCCCAGGCCTGCTCCGCCGGCCCTTCCGCCTCGCCGGTGATCGCCCACACGAACAAAATCGTCATCACCGGGTAGATCAACGCGAGCAGCAGGCAGCGGTCGAGCGCGGGCGCGGTCCATAAATGCGCCTGCTCGCGCAGCACAAGGGCGCGCTGTGTCGGATCGCCCGTGTCCGTCAGAAACCAGTCCAGCCAGGCGAGGAATTTCTTAAGCCGCCGCGCATAGGCGTCGTCCTCGTTACGGTGCGCCGCAAGGCTCGTCCGCAGCGCATCGAAATCGTCGCGCAGGCTCGTGCCCGCGGGCTCGGCGCGCGGCGCCAAGCATTTCATATTGGAACGCAAACGCGACGCCGAAGGCGATCACCATCAAGATCGCTGCGACCCAAACCAAAATCTTGACGGGTTCGCCGTAAGTCGCGGCGATATAGGCCGGAACCCCGGTCCACTCCATGAGATTGTGCAGGCCGTACAATAACGCTGCGATGACGCCAAAAACAGCGACGACTCCTGCAAACCCATCCTTCATGCGTCGCCCCGGCCAAATTCGCGCTATGCAACGGCTCCGCTTATACGCTGGCGAGGCCGCAACGTGAACCGACTTCGCCCAGGGCAGGGGAATGACGACGCGCCTCACCGAAGACGAACTCATCGCAACGCTCTTCGCGCCGATCGCGGGGGAGGGCGGCCTTGGCCTCAAGGACGACGCCGCGTTGCTGCGGCTCGGCGCCGAAAACATCGTCCTGACCGCCGACGCGCTCGTCGCCGGCGTGCATTTCTTTCCCGACGACCCGCCGGCGGCGATCGCCAAAAAGGCGCTGCGCGTCAATCTCTCGGACCTCGCCGCCAAGGGCGCCGAGCCCAAGGGGTTTCTGCTGACGATCGCCCTTCCGCCGGGCTGGACCAATGAGTGGCTGGCCGCCTTGGCGCAGGGCCTCGCGGAGGACGCACAGACCTACGGCTGTCCGCTGCTTGGCGGCGATACGGTGGCGACGCCGGGGCCGCTGACGCTGTCGATCACGGCGATCGGAGAGGCGCCGCAGGGGCGCTTCGTCCCGCGCACCGGCGCGCGCCCTGGAGACAGCGTCTATGTCACGGGGACGATCGGCGACGCGGCGCTCGGCCTCTTGCTGCGGCGGGACGCCTCGCTCGCGGCGCGCCTCTCGGCCTCCGCGCGCGAATTCCTGCTGGGCCGCTATCTGTCGCCGCAGCCGCGCCTCGGCTTCGCGCCGGCGCTGCGCACGGCGGCCAGCGCGGCGATGGACGTCTCCGACGGCCTCTGCGGCGATCTCGCCAAGCTCGCGCGCGCGTCGAACGCGTCGGCCTGCGTCGAACTCGCGCGGGTTCCTCTGTCCGACCCGGCGCGCGAGCTTCTGGCGCTCGAACCAAAGCTCTTCGAACGCGCGATGACCGGCGGCGACGACTATGAGTTGTTGTTCTGCTCAACTGTTCCAGAAGTTGAAATTTTGCGGCTTGCGCAAGCTTGCGGCGCGCGCTGCACGAAAATCGGTGAAATTCTCAAATACGGGGCGGCGCCGACTTTCCTCGACGCGGAGGGAAAGCCGGTGATTTTCAGCGCGTTGTCCTTCAATCACTTTTAGTTTTGGCGAGACCGCCGCCATTGCCGGCCTAAGCGCTTTCTGGCAAGAAGCCTCGCGAAGCGTTCCGCCGCGATTCTTCCCGATTCGCGCCGGAACGCGCCGGTGTTGTGCTTAGAAGAAAAGCCGCTCCAGCGGTCCCGAATGCATAGGGAGAAGCTGCCATGATCTTGTTTCTAACGATAGTCTGCGGACTATTGTCCATCGTTTACGGGGTTAGGACCTCGCAGGAGTTGCTCGCCGCGGACCAAGGTTCGCAAAAGATGCAGGAGATCTCCGGCGCGATCGCCGAAGGCGCGCAAGCCTACCTCAAGCGTCAGTACACGACCATCGCCTATGTCGGCGGCGGCATTTTCGTGCTGCTCGCACTGCTGCTCGGCTGGTGGGTGGCCTTCGGCTTCGCGCTTGGCGCCGCGCTCTCCGGCGCCGCCGGCTTCATCGGCATGAACGTCTCGGTGCGCGCCAATGTCCGCACCGCGCAGGCGGCGACGAAATCGCTCGCTGAAGGGCTCGACATCTCGTTCCGCGCCGGCGCCGTCACCGGCATGCTCGTCGCCGGTCTCGCGCTGCTCGGCGTCGCGGTCTATTACGCGATCCTGACCTGGTTCGGCGGCCACAGTCCTGCGGATCGCGTCGTCGTCGACGCGCTGGTCGGCCTTGGCTTCGGCGCGTCGCTGATCTCGATCTTCGCGCGTCTTGGCGGCGGCATCTTCACCAAGGGCGCGGATGTCGGCGCCGATCTCGTCGGCAAGGTCGAAGCCGGCATTCCGGAAGACGACCCGCGCAATCCGGCGACGATCGCCGATAATGTCGGCGACAACGTCGGCGACTGCGCGGGCATGGCGGCCGACCTGTTCGAGACCTACGCCGTCACCGTCGTCGCGACCATGGTGCTCGCCTCGATCTTCTTCGCCGGCCAAAACGGCCTCGCCAGCGCGGTGGTCTATCCCTTGGCGATCGGCGGCCTGTCGCTCGTCGCCTCCATCGCCGGCACCTATTTCGTCAAGCTGAACAGCGACGAATCGGAGCTGAGCCGGAAAGTCCGCCCCTATTTCGAAATGATCGGGCTGCCCGACACGATCATGGGCGCGCTCTACAAGGGGCTCATCGCTTCGGGCCTGCTTTCGGTGATCGGCCTGCTGATCGCGACGACCTTCACGGTCGGCTGGGGCGAGATCGGCAAGGTCAATGGCGAAGCCATCCACGGCTACGGCCTGTTCTTCGCCGGCGTGCTCGGCCTGCTCGTCACGGCTGCGATCGTCTACATCACCGAATATTACACGGGCACCGGCAAACGCCCGGTCGTCTCGATCGCCCAGGCGTCGGTCACCGGCCACGGCACCAACGTTATCCAGGGCCTTGCGATCTCGCTGGAGTCCACCGCCGGGCCGGCGCTCGTCATCGTGCTCGGCATCCTGTTCAGCTACAATCTCGGCGGCCTTTACGGCACGGCGATCGCGGTCACGTCGATGCTCGGCCTCGCCGGCATGATCGTCGCCCTCGACGCTTTCGGCCCGGTGACCGACAACGCCGGCGGCATCGCCGAAATGGCCGGTCTGCCGAAGGAAGTGCGGCAATCCACCGACGCGCTCGACGCCGTCGGCAACACGACCAAGGCCGTGACCAAGGGCTACGCCATCGGCTCCGCGGGCCTCGGCGCGCTGGTGCTGTTCGCCGCCTACACCAACGACCTCAAGCACTTCACCGAAACCGGCGTGCCGTTCTTCAAGGGCATCGACAAGGTCGACTTCGACCTCTCCAACCCTTACGTCGTCGCGGGTCTCATCTTCGGCGGCCTGATCCCCTATCTCTTCGGCGGCATCGCCATGACGGCGGTGGGCAGAGCCGCGGGTTCGGTGGTCGAGGAAGTGCGCCGGCAGTTCAAGGAAAAGCCCGGCATCATGGCGGGCGCGGAGCGACCCGACTATGGCCGCGCCGTCGACATGCTGACGCAGGCGGCGATCCAGGAGATGATCATCCCCTCGCTGCTGCCGGTGCTCGCGCCCATCGTGGTCTTTCTCATCGTGTGGCCGCTCGGCGGCAAGGCCAACGCCTTTGCGGCGCTCGGCGCGCTGCTGCTCGGCGTGATCGTCAACGGGCTTTTCGTCGCGATCTCGATGACCTCGGGCGGCGGCGCCTGGGACAACGCCAAGAAGTCGTTCGAGGACGGCTTCACCGACAAGGACGGCGTCGTCCATTACAAGGGCGGCGACGCGCATAAGGCCTCCGTCACCGGCGACACCGTCGGCGACCCCTATAAGGACACCGCGGGCCCCGCGGTGAACCCGGCGATCAAGATCACCAATATCGTCGCACTGCTGCTGCTGGCCGTGCTGGCGCGGTAAGCTGACGGGTGGTTGAATGTTGAAAGGGCGGGGGAAACCCCGCCTTTTTTCCGGTGAAAAACGGGTTCATCGTTGCGCGCCGTGGAAGACGGCCAGCATTTCGACTCCTTCGCCGCGCACGCGGTAGGGAGCGATAAAGGGCGTGGCTGCGATGACGAGTTCCCCC
The DNA here is from genome assembly GCA_963820145.1 of uncultured Alphaproteobacteria bacterium. GTDB lineage: Bacteria > Pseudomonadota > Alphaproteobacteria > Rhizobiales > Beijerinckiaceae > Methylocystis. The sequence goes on along the minus strand of CAWFZD010000047.1, from coordinate 4,921 downwards.
GTGGCCGGCGGCCGAACCGCCAGTCGGCTATCCTCCAAATTCCCCGAGCCGCGCGGCGTAGCGCGCCATCAGATCGACCTCGATGTTGAAATAATCGCCGACCTGGCGCGCGCCGATGGTCGTCGCACTCAGCGTATGCGGGATGATCAGCACCGAAAAACGCGGACCTTCGACGCCGTTGACGGTCAGCGAGACGCCGTCGAGCGTCACCGATCCCTTCTCCGCGACGAAGCGCGCCAGCTCCAGCGGCGCCTCGACCGCGAAGCGTGACGTCGAGCCGATGTCCTCGCGTTTGAGAATTTTCGCAATGCCGTCGACATGGCCGGTGACGAGATGGCCGCCGAGTTCGTCGCCGATTTTCAGCGCGCGCTCGAGATTGATCTTATCCCCGACCGTCCATTGCGAGAGCGTCGTGCGCGCCAGCGTCTCCGGCCCGGCTTCGATCTCGAAGATCGCGCCGCCGTCTCGCGCCCTGGTCGCGACGACAGTGAGGCACGGCCCGGAGCAGGCGATGGAGGCGCCGATCGCGATGCTGTCGCGCGCATAGGCGCAGGCAACGCCGAGGCGCCGCACCGCGCCGCGCTGCTCGACTTCGACGATCTCGCCGATGTCGGTGACGATGCCGGTGAACATGGCCTACTCCTTCGCGGCTTGCTCTTTTGCGGCTTCCTTCGGCCGCGCGCTGCGCGCCAGCCGGTCGAGCACCGCATTGATCATCCCCAACTCCGTCGGACCGAAGAAGGCTCCGGCGACGTCGACATATTCCTTGATGACCACCTTCATCGGCACATCACGTCGCTCGCGCAGCTCATAGGCGCCGGCGCGCAGGATCGCGCGCATGACGGCCTCGATGCGCTGCAGCGGCCATCCGCCCTGCAAGGCGGCGTCGATCTCGCGATCCAGCACGACCTGATTTTCGAGCACGCCCTGCAGGATGTCGCGAAAGAAGCCGACCTCGGCGGGCTTATATTGATCGCCTTCGATCTCGCGGCCGATCCAATATGTCTCGAATTCGGCGAAGATCTCGTTGAGACCCTTGCCGCCGACTTCCATTTGATAGAGCGCCTGCACGACGGCGAGACGCGCGGCGGAGCGACGTTCGATGCTCATGAAACGCTCTCCGCGTCGAGCTTCAAACGCAGCAGCGCGAGCGCCGCAAGCGCGGCGTCCGCGCCCTTGTCGCCTTGTGCAGGGTCGGCGCGAAGGATCGCCTGCGCCTCGTTCTCCACGGTCAAGACGCCGTTGCCGAGCGGCAGACGGCGCGCGACGGACAGATCGGAGAGCGCGCGCGCGCTCTCGTTGGCGACGATCTCGAAGTGATAGGTCTCGCCGCGGATGACGCAGCCGAGCGCGACGGCGCCGTCATAGGCCGCGCCGGCCTTTTCCGCGAGATCGAGAACGATCGCCATCGCCGGGGCGATTTCGAGCGCCCCCGGCACTTCGATCACATCCGCCTGCGCCTGCGCCTTGGCGAGGGCCGCGAGCGCGCCTTGGCGCAGAAGCGTGACGATATTCGCGTTGAACCGCGCCGCGACGACGAGAATTTTCGCGCCGGGGAACGGCGCGGCTTCATAGTCGGCGACGCGTGAAAAACCTGCCATTTTGGACTGGGGCCCGCTGTTTGCGATTTGAGGATGTCGCGCCGCCTCGCATCCTTGCGGCCGCGCCGCTCCTATAGCTCCAATCGTCGCGCAACGCGAGTTTCCTAAAGGCGTTTCGTAACTCGCCTCAAATCCTTTGTGGCGCGCCAAGCGCCGGCGTCGTAAAACGCGGCGCACGCGAACAGGGGCCAAGACCATGACCGATCGGGACGCGACGAGAGTATGGGAATTCAGGCCGCATTGGGTGGTTTTGGTCCGTCCGCTGCTCTTCGCGCTGATCGGCGTCGCAATTTTCATTTTCGGACGCCAATTCGCGACGAGCCGACACGGAGAGAGCCTGATCGACGAATTCATCCGCGCCGCGCAGCCCTTGCTCGGGGAAGACGGAACGCGGACGCTCTTGAAATCCGCTGAGCCGCTTTCGATCGCGCTTTTGGCGCTCTTCTTTGGGCTGCCGCTGCTCGGCGCCCTGATCCGGCGCGCCTCGACGTCGATCACAGTCGACGGCTGGCAGATCATCTTCCGCCGCGGCATTCTGGCGCGGGCGATCACGCAGGTCGAGATCGGCGAAGTCGTCGGCGTCAATGTCACGCAGACGGTGCTGGGCCGGCTGCTGGGCTTTGGAACCATCGACGTCGAGACCCGCGGCGAGGACCGGCTGTTCGTGCGCGGGATCGGCGACGCGCGCGGCTTCGCCGGGCTGGTTCTGGACTCGAAGCGCCGCTTCGGCGCACGATAGCGCATGACCGACCCCTTCTACTCGCTCCATACGCATGGCTTCATCCGCGTCGCGGTCGGCGCGCCGGCGCTCAAAGTCGCGGAGCCCGCCTTCAATGCCGGACAAACGCTGGAGATGGCGAGGAGGGCCGCGGCGCAGGGCGCATCTCTCGTCTTATTTCCGGAGCTTGGGATCAGTTCCTACGCCATCGACGATCTTCTGGGCCAGGACGCGCTGCTCGGCGACGTCGAAACCGCGCTCGTCGATCTTGCAACCGCATCGAATGATCTCGAACCGCTCATCGTCGTCGGCGCGCCGCTGCGCTGGCGCGAGCGGCTGTTCAATTGCGCGGTCTTCGTCCTGCGCGGCGAAATCCTTGGCGTGACGCCGAAAACCTATTTGCCGAATTACCGCGAATTCTATGAGCGGCGGCAGTTCGCCTCCGGCGCTTACATTGGAGGCGAGGAGATCGCGATCGGCGAAATGCGCGCGCCTTTCGGCGCCGACATCCTGCTCCGCGCCAGCGACGTGCCGCATCTCACTTTACATGCCGAAATCTGCGAAGACGTCTGGGTTCCGGCGCCGCCGTCGACGAGAGCTGCGATGCAAGGCGCGACGGTGCTGCTCAATCTTTCCGCGAGCAATGCGATCGTCGGCAAGTCGGACGCGCGCAAGTTATTGTGCGCCTCGCAATCGGCGCGCTGTCTCGCGGCTTATCTTTACTCGGCCGCAGGGCGGGGCGAGTCGACGACCGATCTCGCCTGGGACGGCGAGGGGTTGATCTTCGAGCTCGGCGCGCCGCTCGCGACGCTGCAGCGCTTCGCCAAAGAGCCGCAACTCGCGCTCGCGGACATCGATCTGGGCCGCATCGCCGCCGAGCGGATGCGCCAGGGCACATTCGCCGACTGCGCCGATGTCGAGCGCGGCAAAATCTTTCGCCGCATAGACTTCGCGTTGAAGCCCTCCGTTACGGACATCGGCCTTGAACGCAATGTCGCGCGTTTCCCCTTCGTGCCGGATGATGAAGCGCGCCTCGCCGAACTCTGTTTTGAAGCCTTCAACATCCAGGCGCATGGGCTCGCGCAGCGGCTGCGCGCCGCGAAGATCGACAGGCTCGTGATTGGCGTTTCGGGCGGCCTCGACTCGACGCAGGCTTTGCTGGTCGCCGCGACCGCGATGGACCAGCTTGGTCTCCCACGCAAAAATATTCTCGCCTATACGCTGCCGGCTTTCGCCACGACTTTGCGGACAAAGAGCAATGCGCTGAAGTTGATGGAGGCGATCGGCGTCGCCGCGCATGAAATCGACGTAACGCCCGCCTGCCGGCAGATGCTTGACGACATCGGCCATCCGGCCGCGCGCGGCGAAGCGCTGTACGACGCGACCTTCGAGAATGTGCAAGCCGGCGCGCGCACCTCGCTGCTGTTCCGACTCGCCAATCTGCATAATGCGCTGGTGCTTGGCACCGGCGATCTGTCGGAACTTGCGCTTGGCTGGTGCACCTATGGCGTCGGCGACCAGATGTCGCATTACAACGTCAACGCCTCGGTTCCCAAGACGCTGATCCAGCATCTCATCCGCTGGTGCGCGCGCGACGCGCGTTTTGGCGCCCCGGCCGTCGCGGTGCTGCTCGATATTCTGGCGACGGAAATTTCGCCCGAACTCGTACCCGGCGACGGCGAGGACGCGCAGCGCACCGAAGATTTCGTCGGGCCCTATGCGTTGCAGGATTTTAACCTCTATTATGTGACGCGCTACGGCTTCAAACCGTCCAAGATCGCGTTTCTGGCCTTGCACGCGTGGCGAGACGCGGCGCGCGGCGATTGGCCGAGCGGTCTCGAAGCGGAGAAGCGCGTCGCTTACGACCTCCCCGCAATCAAGCGTTGGCTCGCCGTATTTCTGCGGCGGTTTTTTGCAACGAGCCAATTCAAGCGCAGCGCGTCGCCGAACGGTCCGAAGGTGAGTTCGGGCGGCTCATTGTCGCCGCGCGGCGACTGGCGCGCGCCGAGCGACGCCGAGGCCGACGCATGGTTGCGCGACCTCGACGCAATACCCTAGGCGAACAGGACGACGTTGCGAGCCGTGTCGATTTTTCGTTGACGCGTTTCGCAGCCGGGCTTAACGATAGCGTCATGTCTTAAAGTCGAGCGTTCAGCGTAGAGACCTTATAACATGCAGTATCGAGCAATCGCTTTGGTCCTGGTCTGCATCGCCGCGCATATGATTTGGCGGCTTGCGAGCGCAACCGATGTCATTTCGGATGCGCCCCTCGTCGCCTCGAAAGCGCAACTCGTCGGTCTACGTCAGGCCGTGCATTCGATCAGCGCCGCGGCGCAAAGCGGCGCCGCCTCGAAAGACATCGTCGGGAGCCTGGAGCGCCCGCGATGGCGCTTGAAAGCGCAGCCCGCCGCTTTTCTCGCGCCGGTTTCGATTAGCCGGGCCGAGTGGAGTTTCGCGCTCGCGACGAGAAGCGTCGCGGATCAACAACGGTTCTAGCTGCGACGATTTGTCCTGTGCGCTCATCGCTTTGTTCGGGGCAAGCTCGACGCCTCGCTTGACCGCAATATTCATAGCAATACGTCGAGTCAAGGTATGAGACATA
>CAWFZD010000046.1:0-101625 GCA_963820145.1 uncultured Alphaproteobacteria bacterium | reverse complement strand
ATAGAAGCTTCGCAACCGCAACCGCCAAAGCCATCCCCGCGACTTGCGCTACGATGAAGGGCAAAACGCTCGACGGCGCGATTCCGGCGAATGTGTCGGAGAGCGAACGGGCGATCGTGACCGCAGGATTGGCGAAGGACGTCGAGGCGGTGAACCAATAGGCGGCGGTGATATAGAGGCCGACGGCATAGGGCGTGGCCGAGGGCGTGCAGGCGACGCACCGAAGATCGTCAGCAGCAGTCCGAAAGTCGCGACGAACTCCGCAAACCATTGGCCCGGCTCCTGCGGACTTTGTCGGAGATCTGCCAGACGGCAGGTCGAACATCAGATGCGCTGCCAACACGCCGAGATCGCGCCGGCGATCTGCGCGGCGACATAAAGGCCGGCGTCGCGCCACGGCAGCTCGTTCCGCACGCGAAGGCGAGGCTCACCGCGGGGTTGAAATGCGCGCCCGATATCGGGCCGAAGATCAGGATCAGCACGACGAGAATGGCGCCGGTCGGGATCGTGTTGCCCAGGAGCGCGAGGGCGACATTGCCGCCGGCGAGATTGGTCCCCATCACGCCCGAACCGATGACGGTTGCGAGCAGGAAGGCCGCGCCGAGAGCTTCTGCGGCGAGGCGTTTGTTCAAGCTTCGTCGCTCATGCCGAAACGACTTTCCGACCCGAGGAGTCGACGACGAGCTCCCCGTCCTCCTTGCGGAACTCGCCCTTCTGCGGCGCCGGCAGAATGTCGAGCACGGTCTCAGAGGGCCGGCAGAGCTTCACGCCCTTGTCTGTCACGACGATGGGACGATTGATCAGGATCGGATGCGCCATCATGGCGTCGAGCAGCTGATCGTCCGTGAGCGCCGGATCGTCGAGCTTTAATTCGTCGTAAGGCGCGCCCTTCCGGCGCAGCAGATCGCGCGGCGCAACGCCCATGCGATGAATCAATGTCGCGAGTTCATCCCGGCTGGGCGGCGTTTTGAGATATTCGATCACCTTCGGCTCCACGCCGCTGTTGCGGATGAGGCCGAGCGTATTGCGCGACGTGCCGCAAGCCGGATTGTGATAGATGACGATGTGCGTATCCGCGCTCATGCGTTGGCCTTGGCGCCAAGCGAGGCTCCTTCGGCCTCGCCGATCTCCCGAAGTTTCGCGCTGAGCGCCAGCCTGTCGAGCCGCTTGATCGGCAGGGCGTTGAAGATTGTGATGCGGTTGCGCAGATAGCGGAACGCCAGCACGAAGGCGCGCTCTTTCTCGATGGCGGTTCCGTCGACGGCGGCGGGATCTTCGATGCCCCAATGCGCCGTCATCGGCTGGCCCGGCCAGACCGGGCAGACCTCGCCGGCGGCGTTGTCGCAGACGGTGAAGACGAAATCGAGATTCGGGGCGCCGGCGCCAGCAATTCGTCCCAGGATTTCGAGCGCATGCCTTCGGTTGGGATAGTCGAAGCTTTCGAGAACCTTGATGGCGAGCGGATGGACCTCGCCCTTGGGGCGGCTTCCGGCGGAGAAGGCGCTGAAATGTCGCCGCCCTCCTTGCGCAGGATCGCTCTCGGCCATGATCGAGCGCGCCGAATTGCCGGTGCACAGAAACAGCACGTTGTATTTTTTGTCACTCATGGTCTTGCTCCTCCAGGTCAGAGCGCCAGGGCGAAAGTTCGGCGATCATCGGCCCGCAAACCTCGGGCCTGCCGCCGCAGCAGTCCTTGACGAGAAACAGCGCGACCTCGCGCAGGCGGGCGAGATCGGCGCGGTAGATGACGGAGCGGCTATGCCGCTCTCCCCGCACCAGTCCCGCGCGCGAAAGGATCGCCAGATGCGCCGACATGGTGTTTTGCGGAACCTCCATCGATCGCGCCAATTCGCCAGCCGGCACACCCTCCGGCTCGCGGCTGACCAGCAGCCGGAACACCTTGAGCCGGGTGGGCTGCGCCAGCGCCGCCATTGCGGCGATGGTTTCTAAATCATCCATATATCCGGAATAACAGATGTATTATGCGGACTCAAGACAAATGCCGCGCATTGACAGATTTTTGATTTCGCCGTCTCCTTCGGCGTCGGCTTTCCGACCGAGAGCGCTTTCCGACCGAATGGAATCATTCGGTCGACAAGAAATCGCTCCAGAATCAAAATGCTGGAGCAAATTCTGATCGAAAAAGTCTATCAACTTTTTCGGATTTTGCTCTAGGCGGCTTTGTCCGCCCCGGACCAAGGGAGTTTCGCCATGCAACGCATCGCCCTTATCGCGTTGTTGTCGCCGGTGGCCGCCGCGCCGGCGCTGGCCGGCGAAGCCTCCGGCAATGGCGCGCTGGCGCTCGCCGCGCGCGTCGCGCAATATTCGCCGCTGCTCAAGGCGCCCGAAAAAGTTCTGCTTGCGAAATATCTCGAAGGCCAGCCCAAGGCGCCGTTTCCGCCAGGAAGAAAGATCACCGTGACCGCCGACGCCGTCGCCTGCAGGATCAGCGACGTCGACATCACCGCGCATAGCTGCGAACTGACCTTCGGCGCGAAAAAGGTCTCCGTTCCGGGCGACAAGGCGCAGGCGCTCTATGCGACGCTCGTGCAGATTGGCGTTGCTTCGGAAGGCGCCGCTGGCTCGATTTTCGAAAGCGTCTCGGCGCTCGACTGTGCGGTTGACCCGGAAGAGGTGAAGCAGGAAGGCGGCGGCGGCGCGGGATGCAAATATAGTCCCGCGAAATAGCGGCCGCCGGGGAGCGGCGGCATGCGCTACATCATCACTCTGTTTTTTATCGGCGTTTTTCTCTCGCCTGCAATGGTCGGAGCGGCGCCTGCGGCCGCGACGCGGGCCAAGCCGGCTTTCGTGCTCCAGGCCGAGCGCAAATATCATGAGGCGCGGCGCGCGTTCCAGGCCGCGGAAAGCGATCTCGCTCAGGTGCAAAGCGAAGAGGCGCAGTCGAGCCGACGCGCGATGGCGCGCCGCGGACAATGGATCGAGCCGGCGGGGTTGTGGCGTCGAAAGCGCGCAGCGATGCGGACGGCGGCCCTCGCGCGACAGGACGAACGCCGCGCGTTCAAGAACCTCAATCGCGCGCGCGACGTCGCTCGGCGCATGCGGATTGGACCCGTGCCGCAGCCGGAGCCGCTCAACACTCCGTTTTGGTGGCTTTGATAAGCGACGACCCGCAGTGACCCGTTAACCATGCCGTGCGATAAAGGGGACATGACGGCCTCGAATCGCAACACGCTCGACCCCGGCTTTGGCGTCTACGTCCATTGGCCGTTCTGCCTGTCGAAATGCCCCTACTGCGACTTCAACAGCCACGTGCGTCGTGGCGACGTCGACGAGGAGCGCTTCGTCGAGGCCTTCAGCACGGAAATCGCGCATCGCGCCGCGCTCGCGCCGGGGCGCACGGTCCGCTCGGTGTTCTTTGGCGGCGGCACGCCGTCGCTGATGGCGGCCTCGACCGTCGCAGCGATTTTGGACAGCGTTGCGAAACACTGGACGCTCGCCGCAGACGCCGAGATCACGCTGGAGGCCAATCCCACCAGCGTCGAGGCGTCGCATTTCCGCAGTTTCAAGGCCGCCGGCGTCAATCGCGTCTCGCTCGGCATCCAAGCGCTTGAACGACATGGACCTAAAAAACCTTGGCCGGCAACATTCCGTCGCCGAGGCGATCGCTGCGCTCAATGTCGCCAATTCGGTGTTCGAGCGCACCTCCTTCGATCTCATCTATGCGCGCGTTGGTCAGACCGCAGCGAGCTGGAAGAAGGAGCTGCAGATCGCGCTCTCCTACGTCGGCGAACATCTCTCGCTCTATCAACTGACGATCGAGCCGGAAACGATGTTCGAGCGCATGGTGGAGGCCGGCAAGCTGAAGCTGCCCGACCCCGATACGCAGCGCGCGCTTTGGGACGTGACGCAGGAGGCGACGCTGCGCGCCGGGCTTCCGGCCTATGAGGTGTCGAACCACGCGCGGCCCGGCGCCGAGTGCCGGCACAATCTGATCTATTGGCGCTATGGCGAATACGCCGGCGTGGGGCCGGGTGCGCACGGACGGCTGGTCACCGCGAGCGGCCGGCGCGCGCAGGCGACCGAGCGTCATCCGGAGATGTGGCTGACCTGCGTTGAAACCGACGGTCACGGCCTGGTCGAGGACGAATTGCTCAACGCCGAACAGCAGGGCGACGAGTTCCTGCTCATGGGATTGCGCCTCGCCGAGGGCGTCGATCCGCAGCGTTATCATCTGCTCACCGGCCGCACGCTGCATCCCTCGCGCATCTCCGATCTCGTCGCCGACGGAACTCGTGGAGATGACGCGGGAAAATCGTCTGCGTGTGAGTTCGGAAGGATTCCCGGTGCTGGACGCCGTGGTCGCTGACCTCGCAGCTTAAGTCTCACAAAAAAATACGCAGCGGGCGAACCCGTCTGCGCTTTGGTGCGTGTTCCGCAAAAGTTGAGCGAAGCTTGCGATAGGGCGGTCGCTCAAGGAGCGACATGCCCTATCGGGTCGATCAAGGCTGCGCAAGGTGGATGATATAGGTCGGCGCGGAGAGGTCGGGCAGCTCTGCCAGTAGGAAAACGTCACGAACAAGACATGTTCCCGTCAAGCTTGTCAAAGCCCTTCGGGCGCGCCTGTTGCATATCTCGGTTGAAAACACGCATATTTTTGTAAATTCAACGTGTCGCCAATCCGCTTTTAAGCTTTGCACAAAGTTCGTGATTTGCGAGCCGCGGCGACGGTAACCCTGAATAAAGCGAAATTCGTAGTTCGAGGAGCAGCCGGGGTAAGCTTAATCTTCGTGAAAGCAAGATTAAGTTGCGAATTGCAAATATAGATTTGTCTTCAGAGCATGCCGCGCGGAAGTCGACGCTTTTGCGATCAGAACCTGCTCCAACGGTTCAGTTGAGCGAAGTCTTTCCGCTTCGGTCCAGCCCTGCGAACGCGCCTCGGGAGATTTTCGACAATGCCGGACTACCGCGTCTATCGACCATTCGGCGCCTTCCGCCTTTTGCTAGCGGCGCTCGTGGTCTGCCAGCATTTTTTCGCAGATCTCGCGCCCCCGCGGTTCGCCTCGGCGGCGCTGCCGTTCGGCTTCGGCTCGATCGCAGTGACCGTGTTCTTCGCGCTCTCGGGTTTCGTCATCGCCGAAGCCGTGGGAGAGGTCTATGAAGATCGGCCGGGCGCCTTCCTGCTCAATCGCCTCTTGCGCATCGCGCCGCATTTCATTGTCGCCGCGGCGCTGGCCATGCTGCTCTGCTATGGCTTCGAGGCCGAACATGCGCTGCGGCTTTGGCGTCATGCGCCGCAGCTGACGCCTGCGGCTTTCAGCGACCGCAACGTCGCCTTCAACCTCATCGGCTTCCTGCCGCTGTCGGATCGCTTCATCACCTATAATTTTTTGGTTCCCGGATGGGCGGTGAGAGTCTGAAAGCGCCTTTTACGCACTGTTCGCGCTCGCCATCGCGATGAGCCTCGCGGCCAAGCGCCGCGGTTTCGCGAAAACCGATCTCTTCGCGGTCGGGTTCGGTCTCGCGATCGTCGTCTCGCTGCTCGCGCTTTGCGGCAAGGCGCCTGCGATGTTCCAATATGCGCCTCACTTCATCTATGGTTGCGCGCTTTACTTGGTCGCCGCGCGCGGCTCTCGGGTCGCCTGCGTGATCGCGGGCCTGTCGCTGATCGGCGTGCTTGCGCAATTCTTCTCGACGCCGACGCATGACGTCGCGACCGGCGTCGATCGCGCGGTCGGCGCAGAATTTTCCATGCTGGTCGCGCTGCTGACGCTGATGACGGCGCTCGCCTTCTCGCGCTTCCCGCGGTTTGCGGCGATGGATCGTCGGCTCGGAGATTTCACCTATCCGCTGTATATGTCGCATCCGAATGCGATGATCGTCATTCTGTCGACGACCGCGGGCTACTCCTATCTGGGTCTTGTCGCGGGCCTTGGTCTCGCCATCGCGCTGACAGTCGCGCTGCAAGCGGTTTTAGACCCCGCGGTCGGGCGTCTGCGCGACGCCATCCGCGGCGGCGCATTGCGCGACGTCGCACAGCCGACCGCCGGATCGCCCAACTCAGCCGAGCGCTTCGCGATAGGCCCAGTCGATCCAGCGCGTTAAGAGTTCGACGTCGCCCGCCGCGACGGTTGCGCCGCACCAGATGCGCAGGCCTGGCGGCGCCGTGCGATAGGCGCCGAAATCATAGCCGGCGCCTTCGCGTTCGATGCGCGCCACGATGTCCCGCGCCAACGCCGCGCGCCGCTCCGCAGGCGACGCCGCAACCTTGGGCTCGGCGAATTTGAGGCAGACGCTGGTGTTGGACCGCGTCGCAGGATCCTTCGCGAGAAAGCCGAAAGGCGCGCCGGCGTCGACCCAGCGCGCGATCGTCGTCAGATTGGCGTCGGCGCGCGCGATCATCGCCTCCAGGCCGCCGATCGACTTCGCCCAATTGAGCGCGTCGAGATAGTCTTCGACGCAGAGCAGCGACGGCGTGTTGATGGTCTCGCCACGAAAGATCGCGTCCTTGAGCCTGCCGTCCTGCGTCAGCCGGAAGATTTTCGGCAGCGGCCGCGGCGGCGCGAAGCTCTCGAGCCGCTCGACGGCGCGCGGCGACAGGATCAGCACGCCATGCGCCGCCTCGCCGCCGAGAACCTTTTGCCAGGAGAAGGTCGTCACATCCAACTTTTCAAAATCCAGTCGCTGCGCGAAGGCCGCCGAAGTCGCGTCGCAGATCGTCAGACCCTTGCGATCCCGCGCAATGAACTCGGCGCTCGGCACGCGCACGCCGCAGGTCGTGCCGTTCCAGGCGAAAACGAGGTCGCGGTCGAAGTCGATCAAGGAGAGATCGGGAAGCTCGCCGCAAGGCGCGCTAAAAAGGCGTGTGCCGGCGATCCTCAATTCATGTTCGATGTCATGCGCCCAGTCGCGCGAAAAGCTGTCGAACGCCAGCACGTCGACGGGACGGGCGCCGAGCAGCGACCACAGCGCGATCTCAACGGCGCCGGTGTCGGAGGCCGGCACGATCCCCACGCGGTGCTCGGCGGGAACCTGCAGCGCTTCGCGCGTCAGCGCAATCGCCTGTTCGAGCTTCGATCGGCCTAAGCCGCCGCGATGCGAGCGCCCGAGCGCTGCGTCTTTAAGCGCCTGCGGCGACCAACCCGGACGCTTCGAACAGGGGCCTGAAGAGAAGTGCGGAATTCGCCGGCTTCTGCGCCGGGCGCGGATTGCCCGCTCTCACGCGCGGCGCGCGACGCGGGCGGCGAAAAAGCCGTCGAGGCCGGCAAGTCGCGGGTCTTCGTTAGGCAGGAAATTCGGCAGCGTGCGCAGATCGCCGTCGGCGTTGACGAATTCCGGAAGAACCCCGAACTCGCCGGGCTCGATCGGCGCGCGTCTGAAATCGGGGTTGCGGCGCAGGAAGGCGGCGATCTGCAATTCGCCTTCCTCCGGCTCCAGCGAGCAGGCGCAATACACCATCTCGCCGCGCGGCGCGGTGAGGGCGGCGGCGCGGTCGAGCATCTTCGTCTGCAGCGCGACGAGCGCCTCGATGTCGCCCGGCTTCTTGGTCCAGGCGACGTCCGGATTGCGGCGGATGGTGCCGGTCGCGGAGCAGGGCGCGTCGAGCAGGATGGCGTCGAAGGGCGGCGCGGAATAGCCGGTCGCATCACCGACCGCGACGTCCGCATGCAGCCGCAGCCGCTCCAGATTGGCGGCGAGGATTTTCAGCCGCTCCGCCGAGCGGTCGAGCGCCGTGACCTTGGCCCCGGCCTGCGCCAGTTGCGCCGTCTTGCCGCCCGGCGCCGCGCACATGTCGAGCACGCGTTCGGCCTCGGCGCTTACGAGACGCGCGGGCAGGGCGGCGGCGGCGTCCTGCACCCACCATTCGCCGTCCGCGTAACCTTCGAGTTCGGCGATTTTCGTGCGCGAGAGGAGACGCACGGACCCTGTCGCCGTGACGACGCCGCCGAGCCGCCCCGCCCAACCCGCAGCGTCGGACTTGACGGTCAGATCGAGCGGCGGCTCCAGCATCTGCATCGCGATGATGGCGCGCGTCGTCGCGTCGCCATAGACCTTGCGCCAGCGCTGCGCGAGCCAGGGCGGCGCGTCATATTCCCCGGAGGCGGCGAGTTCCAGGAACTCGTCGCGTCGGCGAACGAGATTGCGCAGCACGCCGTTGACGAGGCCGGCGAAGGGCGCGCTCTTGGGCTCCAGCCGGATCGCCCGAACCGCGAGATCGACGGCGGCGTGATCGGCGGCGTCGAGAAAGAGGATTTGCGCCGCGGCGGCGATCAAGGACCATTCGAGACGCGCGGCCTGGCGCGGCAGGCCGCTCTCGAGCAAAGTCGCGAGCGCCTTGCGGATGACGCCGAGGCGGCGCAGCGTGACGGTGACGATGGAGCGCGCCAGCGCCACGTCGCGCGGCTCGAGCCCGCCGATGCGGGAGGGCGCCGCCCGGGCTGAAAAACATTCGTCGAGGCGATGGCCGCCCTGCACGACATCGGCGATAATATTGGCTGCAGCGATGCGGGCCGGCAGCCCCGGGACTTTCATCGCCTCGGCTTCGCGGGCGGCGTCTGAGGGAACGAAACCTTGTTTCGGCGCCGCTCGCCGCCTCCCGTTAGGCTGAACTCTCGAGTCGCTCACGCGGATTCGCTCTCCGGGCTGATGAGAGACCAATCATAGCACAACCCGGGGCGAAAAAGTTGGGGAAACGCCGATGACTGCAGCTTTGCCCGAGAATGAGGGAAAAACCGTTGGGGTCCGCGAGCTTGGCGGGGCCAAGCCGCTGCCGCCAGAGGCCGCGCGCGCGCTCGCCGAGGCGGAGGCGCGACGAAGCGCGGCGGTCGAGGCGCCAAGGCCGCGGGAAATCGGCGGCCGCGCCGGGCCCGAACCCACGCGCTACGGCGACTGGGAGAAAAAGGGCGTCGCGAGCGATTTTTGAGCCGGCGCCAGGAAACGTCCCGCGACGCCCAACCAACAAAACCGATCCGCTCTTTACGGCGAAAGGAACGACACCGGTTTCGCGGGCCTCAAGACCGCATTGACGTTGCCGGCGATCTTGTCGTTCTCTTCGACCTGAAGGCTGCGCACGCCCGAACGCGGCTCGAGGTTGATCTTTTTGAGATTGAGCCAAACGATATTCGGACTGAGCGCCGAGTTGAAATAATAGACGAGATTTGTCTGGTCGATCCCGGTGCGCCAATAGGTCGGCGACAGATTGGGGTGATCCGGGTCGGGCTGCCCCCAGGGCACCGACACGTTGCGGATCACGCTGAAGACGCCGGCCATCGCTTTCGCCGCATCTTTCGTCTGCGGCAGTTGCTCGAGGTAATAGGAGGCGCGCACGAAGCGATCCGCCGACTGGATCGAGCCGGGAAGCGTCTTGTTGCGATCGATCTCCTTCCAATAGGCGTTGAAAGCAAGTTGTTGGTCGTATGTCGGGCTGTTGGTCATGACCTGAAATTGACGCCCGCGATGAATGACCGGTTTGCCGCCAAGATATTCGATGATCGCGGAATCGCCCGAGGCGTCGGAAATCGCCATATGGACCGTGGAAGACGCGTCGCCGCCAGGACCAAATTTCACCGGCGCGATGTAGATCGGATCGTCTTTGAACTTGTCGACGACTTCCGCGACGGTGGCGAAATTCGCCAGCACATATTCGGTCCAGCCGCCGACAGATAGTCTTGGCTTGTTATCCGTTGGCGGAGCGCCGAAATCCGCTTCGCCGAGATAGAGCAGAATTCGCCGCCAGCCCCTTTTCGTTCAGCCCATCGAAGACGCTATCGATCGGGCCGCCAGGGGTCGCTGCGCCGGCGATTTCGACCAGTCCATATTTCGTGGTCCAGTTCAGGGAATTCGCTCCGCCTCTCCCCTCCTGCGCGGTCCCTCTCGGAAGGACATAGAAAGTCGCCCTGAAGGCGTAGGGCCAGTCCATCGAACGACCCGTCATGACGAGTTCCGTCCGGCCCCAGCCAAGTGACGCGCGAGCAGGCCAGCGCCGGGGGCGTCAATGCAGTCGTAAGGATGAGCGCTGAAACCAAGCCGAGCATGTTTTTCATCGTCGAACTCCTGCATGATTGCATTTCCAGGAGCATATACTCGAAAAAGTTGCGAAGCGGTTTTGAGGGAAAGAGCACGTTGGTTTAAAGGCTAAGCGAGTTCGACGCCTAAAGTCGATCCGCTTCTCCCGCCAAGCGGGAGAAGGTGGCCCCTGCGCAGCAAGGGTCGGATGAGGGCGGCCGGCGCGGCGCGATAAATTGAACCGCCTGCCGAAAGCAGCTAAACGGCTTGGCCGACACTCTCGCGGCGAAGAAAAAGCAAAATGAAGCTCACACTCTCCTGGCTCAAGACCCATCTCGACACGACAGCCACGCTGCGGGACATCGTCGATAAGCTCACCTATATCGGGCTCGAGGTCGAGCATGTGCGCGATCCCGCCGCGCAGCTTGCGCCCTTCGTCGTCGCGCAGATCATTTGCGCCGAACAGCATCCCAACGCCGACCGGCTGCGCGTCTGCTCGGTCGATACGGGCGCCGGGGCGCCGGTGCAGGTCGTCTGCGGCGCGCCCAATGCGCGCGCGGGCCTGAAAACCGTCTTCGCGCCGCCCGGCGCCTTCATTCCGGCCAAAAACATCACCCTCGGCAAGGGCGTCATCCGCGGCGTCGAGTCGGCGGGAATGCTGTGCTCTGCGGGCGAACTCGAGCTTCCCGGCGACAGCGACGGCATCATGGAGCTGAGCCAGGACGCGCCGGTCGGCGCGAGCTTCGCTCAGGTCGCCGGGCTCGACGATCCCATCATCGAGATCAATCTCACCCCCAACCGCCCCGACGCCGCCGGCGTCGCCGGCGTCGCGCGCGACCTCGCCGCGGCGGGCCTCGGCGTCCTCAAAACCCCCGCGCCGGCGAAGGTTGAGGGGCGCTTTGCGTGCCCCGTCACGGTGCGGCGCGATCTCTCGGCGGGAGACGAACATCTCGCGCCGTTATTCGCTTTGCGACTCGTTCGTAACGTTACGAACGGCCCCAGCCCCGCCTGGCTGCAGGATCGGTTGCGGGCGATCGGGCTGCGTCCCATCAACGCGCTGGTCGACGTTACTAACTTCCTGACCTTCGACCGCGCCCGCCCGCTGCACGTCTTCGACGCCTCGAAGGTCAAGGGCGATCTCGTCGTTAGGCGCGCTCGCGAGGGCGAAGAACTGCTGGCGCTCGACGGCAAGACCTACAGGCTTGGCGAAGAGATGATCGTCATCGCGGATGAGAACGGCCCGGAGTCGCTCGCCGGCGTCATGGGCGGCGAGGCCTCGGGCTGCGACGAGAGCACGACCGAGGTGCTGATCGAAGCGGCGCTGTGGGACCCGCGCAACATCGCCCAGACCGGACGCCGGCTCGGCATCGCCACCGACGCGCGCTACCGCTTCGAACGCGGCGTCGATCCCGCCTTCACTCTGCCGGGGCTCGATCTTGCGACGCAATTGGTGATGCAGCTTTGCGGCGGCGAGGCCTCGGAAGTCGTCATCGCCGGCGCCGAGCCGAAAGAGCGGCGGGCTATCGACTTTCCGTTCAGCGAAACGAAGCGCCTCACCGGCCTCGACATCTCCGCCGACGAGTTCGAGCGACATTCTGGCGCGTCTCGGCTTCTCCGTCGAGCAAAACGGCGCGGAGCGCGCGCGCATCATCGTTCCGAGCTGGCGCCCCGACATTGAAGGCAAGGCCGACATCGTCGAGGAGGTGCTGCGCATCGCCGGCGTCGACCGCATCGTCTCGACGCCCTTGCCGCGCGCGGAGGGCGTCGCCGCGCCGATCCTCACCGCGCCACAGCGCCGCCAGCGCCTCGCCCGCCGGGCGCTCGCCGCGCAAGGCCTCGCCGAGGCGGTCACCTGGTCCTTCGTCTCCGCCACGGAAGCGCAGCTTTTCGGCGGCGGCGCGCCGTGCCTCACGCTCGCCAATCCGATCGCTTCGGAACTCTCCGATATGCGCCCGAGCCTTTTGCCCGGCCTCATCGCCGCGGTCGGCCGCAATGTCGCGCGCGGCTTTGGCGATTGCGCGCTGTTCGAAGTCGGCCAGACCTTCGTTAGCGACGAGGGGAGTGGTCAGCGCGCCGCGGCGGCGGCCGTTAGGCGCGGACTTGCGACGACCGCCTTTGAGGGCCGCAACTGGCGCGCCGCGCCAAAAAAGGCCGACGTCTTCGACGCCAAAGCCGATGCGATGGCGCTGCTGAAGGCCTTGAATGTCGCGACGGGCGGCTTGCAGATCATCGCTGCGGGCCCGGGATTCCTGCATCCGGGTCGCTGCGGAACGTTGCAGTTCGGGCCTAGATCGGTGATCGGCTATTTCGGCGAAGCGCATCCCGCGACGCTCGCGCAACTCGACGTCGAAGGGCCGCTTGCGTTGTTCGAGATTTTTTTGGACGCGTTGCCGGCGCCAAAGGCGAAGCCGACCAAAACCAAGCCGAAACTCGAACTCTCCGACCTGCAACCGGTGTCGCGCGACTTCGCCTTCCTCATCGATCGCGCGGCGCCTGCGGGAGATCTGCTGCGCGTCGTGCTCGGCGCCGACAAGACGCTGATCGCTGGCGCCGACATTTTCGACGTCTATGAGGGCGCCGGCGTGCCGGAAGGCAAGAAGTCGGTCGCGGTCTCCGTGACGCTGCAACCCACCGAGAAGACGCTGACCGACGCCGAAATCGACGCGCTGTCGCAGCGCATCGTCGAGGACGCCGGAAAGAAGACCGGCGCGGTCCTGCGCGGATGAGGCGCCTCGCCGTTATTCTCGGCTCGCTTTTCGGCATGTTTCTCGACCTGGCGCTCGCGACGGCGGCCGCCGCCGCGCCGCGCAGCATTGACGACTGCGAGGCGATCAAGGAGCCGCTCGCCTACAACGCGTGCCTCGCGTCCTTCGGCCCCAAGCGCGGGGAGCGGTCCGCGCCAGCCTATCACGGCGACCCCGAGGCCTCCGCGCCGCGCGGCGCCGGAGGCGCGCGTTATCGCGCACCGCATCGCGTCTTGCGTGTCGGCGGCGCGCCGGTGAGCCGCAGCCGCAACGGGCGCGTGCATATGGAGTTCACGCCGCGACACGGCGGCTAATCCGCCCGGGGCGAAAGCTTTTCGCGACAGCAGGCGGAAGATTTACTATATTGCCGCCGTTTTCAGCTCCGATCGGGAGACGGAAGATGAGCGACATCGCATCTCCGCCGCCGCCTCCTTCGCCAGCGCCGCCGCTTGGCGAGCAAAACCCTTCCTGCGTTCAACTTTCGCGGAGAACATGCCCTTAGGAGGCGAATATGAGCGAGATCGCAGCCATGAGAAGCGTCGCGCCTTTGCAGATTGGCGGCGCGCTTAGCCGAGCCTTCGGCGCCTATGCGCGCGGCTTCAGCAAATTCGCGATCATCGTCGGGCTTATCCTCGCGCCGATATTTCTGCTGCGCCTCGTCGTCGGCGGCGCCGCGGTCGGCTATCCGGCGCCGAGAGGGGCGGCGAATCCCCTCATCTGGCTTGGGATCGTCTCTTTTCCTTTCGGCATTTTCGCCCATGCGGCCTGCTTCTACGGCGCGATGCAGAGCCTGCGCGGCGAATCCTTCACGATCGCGCAATCGGTTCAGGCGGCGGTGCGGCGCTTCTGGCCCATCATGGGCGTCGGCGTCGCCTATGGCGCGATCGTCTTTGCGGGGATGCTGCTGCTCATTGTCCCGGGGCTCATCGGCGCCACAGTGCTGTATGTCGCCTCGCCCGCATGCCTGATCGAGGGCTTAGGCGTATCCGAAAGCTTGAAGCGCAGCCGCGAACTCACCAGAGGTAATCGCTGGCGGATATTCGCGCTGTTTCTGCTGCTTTCGGTCTTCGGCGCGCTCGGCGGATTCGCCATGGTTCTCGCCCGAACAGGCATTCCGTCCCCGATATTGCAGCTCTTCCTCTTTGGCTGGCAGATCGTCGCCGCGTCGTTCGGCGCGGTGCTTGTCACCGTCGTCCTGGACGATTTACGCATCGCCAAGGAGGGCGTCGGCGCCGACAGGCTGTCGCAGGTGTTCGAGTGAGCGCTGACCGGTTTTGGACGACATCTGGCGTGAGGGCTACATCAGCGAACACACGGCGTCGGGGCTCCGCTTGTCCGCAAGCCTCCTTTGAATTTCGTTGCGCAACCGCTTGGACTCCGCATCGTCGCGTTGCGCCAGCCATTGATCGACGAATTCGGAGTTGCCGAGATGGGCGAGCGCCCCCAGCAAAGCGCCCCAGATATCTCGCCGCAGCCGGCTTTTCCGCGGCGCAGCTTCGATCGCGCGCCGCAGCGGATCGATCAGCACGGAGGCCCATTGTTTTTCGGCGTAGCAGGCGGCGCGCGCGCGGGGTTGGAAATTAAACTGCGAGTTTGTCGCGTCGTCTTCGAAAGGGAGCAGATAGGGCCTGGGATCGACGCCAAGGCGCCCGACCGCAGGCAGGAGAATGTCGTGCGTCGCCTGGTCGCGGCCGAGAAGGGCGATGATCTGCGCCGCATGGGGCTTCAAAAGCGCGGGATCGAGGCGCGGGAACGTGTAAGCGGCCTGTCGGGCCGGCGTATAATCTGGACCAAGCCCCTCCTGCTCGATAAGGCCGAGAATGTCGGGCAGCAGGGCTCTGGTCACCTCGGGATGGCGCTCGAAAATCTGATCGAAAACGGTCGGCGCCCGCAGCCGGCGATCATTGACGATCCGCCGCAGCAGAGCCATGGGCGCCGGCGTCCACTGCTCGATATTCCGCGCATGCATGATCCAGTTGAAAATCGGCGCCGCCTGCTGCGCGTTGAACGGCGTCGTCTGTTTGAGGTCGAGCGCCGACACGACTTCTCGCGTCATGGCCTCGTCAATGCCTTCGCGCCAATCCTTCGGGCCGCTGTTCGCGGCGATCTCGCCCGGCGCCGGATTTGCCGACAGCCCGAGTTTTTCCAGGACATTGGCAAGCGTCTGCCGATTGAATTTTTCGCGCTGGGTCATCAGCGCGACGCCAGAACTGTTGAGTCCGCTGAACTTCGGCCCGACGATCGTCGGGCTGAGCGGCACATCGACGTCGACTTGGGTCTGTCGCAATATTTCTTCTGCTGTCCCATTCGCCTGATGGAAGGCGGCGACGCTGCGCGCCGCGGCCACTCTGGCGTGTAAATGGATCGAGTTCGTCTGACGGGAAGTATTGTTTGTCCCCGATGACGATCGCGAGATCGGCCGGCGCCTGATCGTCGTCGGTCATGACGACGCAAATCGCGCTGTCGGATTTTTGCGGCTCCAGAACCGAACATTGCGATCCATGCTGGAGCTTGTAACGGGTCGATGTTCGCGCCCCCTTGGCGCCGGTCAAAACGATTCGGATCCAGTCCGCCGCCCCACTGGCCAGCAGCGCGCGGCAATCCCGATCGCACGCCTCATTGCCGGAGTAAAACTCATCGTAATCCTGGGCCGGGCGGCGAATTTCGAGCCCCGTCGCAGTCGCCGGGGCTTGCGGGGCCTTATCCTCCCGGGTCATTTGCGAAGCCAGGACCTTGGCGGAGTCCATCCCCAGGACGTGCGGCAGGAAAGCGACAGCCGCGGCGAGAGCAAGCGAAAGAACGCCGCTGGCCCTGATATCGCGCCACTCGAGCGATCCGTTGGCGACCAGGGGAAAAGCGCAAAGCCCGTAGACAAAAAGCGTCGCGCTGTAAATCAACGGGAAGCCGAAACCCAAAGTCACGAACATGACCAGCGTGGCGATGTCCTTCATCGCGAAAATCGCGGACAAGATGGCCAGAATTCCCATGATGGCGAAATATTGAGGCATGCGCAGGCGTTCCCGGTAAGCTTCAAAATTTGGATGCAACATCCTCGAATGTCGCGTCTATGGCAAGGCGGCGCGGTCGCTGTGAGCGCCGTCGCGGACTAACTCGCGCCACTCTGCTTGTCCTCGCGGAATTTGCCGAACAGCCGCTCGCGTTCGAGCTGGCCGCGCTCCGCCGTATAGAAGGCGTTGAGAAAATCCAGCGCCTCTTCCGGCGCGAGCGGCGCGTTCCAGCCGATTTTGGCGCAAATCTTTCGGCTGACGTCGCTTTGCAGCGCCTGCGTCTCCTTCGAGGGCGGGCGGCGCAGCACCTCCTCCAGCACCTGCAGCTCGAAGGCCCCGTAAACGCCGAGTTGCCGCGCCGTGAAGACGAAGCGCGCCTGAGGCTTGTGCGCCTGCGCCAAATCGCCGAGCAGCGCGCGCCGCGGCAGCGCGATCACCATCGTGCCGGCGATGAGGTCGCCGGCGCGCAGCCGGTCGCGATTGAACAGCGGCAGCGCCGAGACGACGAGCATCCAGCAAAGATAGGAGAGCGACAGCCAGTGATTTTCCGCGAAAGGAAGCGTGAAGAGCAGCCCGAGCGGAAGAAAGGTCTCGACCTCGCGCGTGAGATTGCGCGCGACGATGGCGCCGGCGGTGAGCGGGCCGCCGCGCCGGTCGATGACGCGCAGGCCGACGATGCGTTTGCCGGGGGTCGAGCTGCGCGCGAGCTCGAAATGGATGAAGTAGAGATTACGCAGCAGGAAAGACAGGAACAGGATCAGGGTTATCGCGATCTCCGCCGCCGTCCCGCGCGAGATCGCCAGCGCGATCAGCAGATACAGAAGGGCGGTGGCGAGCGCCCAGATCGTCATGTCGACGAAGAAGGCGGCGAGCCGCTCGCCCGCCGTGGCGATCTCGACCTCGAGCGGCACGCCTTCGGGCGTCGCGATCGTCCGCGCATCGCGCCCGGCGCCGTCGAGAAATCGGTTGACGCGCTCAAGCCCTTGCGTCATCGCCATCGCCCGCCAGCAAAAAATAAGAGAGCCACAGCACCGCCGTCGTCAGCGCGAAAAGATAGCGCGCCGGCGTGTCGGCGATGAGCTGGCGCAGACCGCCCTCGATGAGGCCGGCGGCGAACAGCATGAAGACCGCGCCTCCGGCGAGTTGCGCAGCGAGCCTGCCGCCCTGCGCCAGATTTTCAAGCCGCGAATATTGCCCCGGGAACAGGATTTTTTCGGCGATGACGAGGCCGCCGGCGCCGCAGAGGACGATCGCGCCAAATTCGGTGACGCCGTGGATCGAAACCCAGCCCATGAAGTCGACGAGCAGCCCACGATGCTGATGCAGCGCCATGAAGGCCCCGAAGATGAGCCCCTGATAGACAAGCAGCAGCGCGGTCGGCACGCCGGCGAAGACGCCGAGGCCGAAGGTCATCAGGCCGATGGTGGCGTTGTGGCGAAACAGCGCATTGGCGAAGACGACGAAGGATTCGGCGAGCCCCGGCCAGGGCGCGAAGATTTCATGATCGCGCAGCTCCGCCGCGGTGCTGGAGGGGCCGCGGTCGCCGGCAAGGCTCGCCGGCGTCAGCGACTCGATGATCGCCTCATTGGCGTCGGCCAGCGCGTAGCCTGCGGCGACGCCGACGGCGAGCGCCAAAAAAGCGATGAGGATTTCGCGCCCCGAAGCCCGCACGGCGCGCGGAAAATCACGTGCGAGGAAGTCTCCCAGCGCCTGCAACACGCCGATGCGCGGGCCGTAGACGACGGAATAGGCGCGCAGACTTAAGTTCTCGAGATAGAGGATGAGATTGCGGTCGAGCGCGATGGCGCGCGCGACCGAGAGCGAGGAGATCGCGGTGCGATAGAGCAGGGGGAGCTCGGTCAATTCTTCCGCGGTCAGCCGCCGCAATCCCTGTTTCTCGCTGCGCGTCACGATGTCGTCGAGCCGCCGCCAGGCGGCTTCGCGCCCCTTGCGGAATTCCGCGCTGCGCAGGAGCGGAGCGGCCCTTCCGTTCGGCGCGCTCATATGAAGCCCCTTTGCTTCAGGCTCAGATAGCGGTTGAGCAGTTGCGCCTGCAACGCCCGCGGCGAACATTCGAGACAATGCGCGCCGAGCCGTTCCAGACGCTCCAGCACGATCGCCCGCTCGCGCAAAAAATCATGCGCGACGACCGCTTCGGCCACGGCTTCGAAGCGATCGGGCGGCGCCTCGAACAGCGCGCCGAGCTCCGTGTCGCGCAGCGTCACGAACACCACCGCGTGACGATTGGCGGTCGCCGCGAGATTGTCGAGAAGCAGCTGCGCCGTCGTCTCGTCGACGAATTCGGTGAACAGAACGACGAGCGCGCGACGCCTGAGCCGCGCGTTGAGTTCGGCGAGCGCGAGCGTAAAATTGGTCTCCAGCCCGCGATAGGCGATCGCGCTGGCGCTTCTCTGCAGCCGCGCGAACCATGGCATGCCGCGTCCGGGCTCGACATATTGGCGCGGGATGGCGTCGAAGACGAAGGCGCCGACGAGGTCGCCGCTGCGCAGCGCCGCATAGCCGAGCAGCAGGCCGGCGTTGATGGCGTGATCGAGCCGGGTCACGCCGTCGATCGGCGCCATCATCAGATGCCCGGCGTCGAAGGCGAGGATCACATGATGATTGCGCTCGGTTCGGAACTCCTTGGACAGGAGCTTGCGGTGTTTCGCCGAGCGCTTCCAGTCGATGAAGCGGGCGTCGAGGCCGAAGGCGTGGTCGCGCAAGGATTCGAACTCGGCGCCTTCGCCGCGTTGTTGCTGCGCTTTGACGCCGGCGAGACTTTCCTGAGCAAGAAACTGCAGTCCGACGCTTCTGACGCCGCGCACGTCCGGAACGACGTCTATTTGCTCGCCGACAGAAACGCGCGTCATACGCTGCGCGAAGCCGAGCGGTCCCGTCCAGCGCAGCCAAACCGCGTCGAGATCGACTCGCCCGCGCCGGCGCGGCGCGAAACCTACTTTGGCCTGCGCTTCGCCGCCTGCGCCGGTTACGGCGAAGACGGCTTTCGGCGGCTCGACGTCGCCGGACAATTCGAGCAGAATCTCGAAGCGGGTTTCCACCGGCGGGCCGGTTTGCGTAATCGCGACCTGAATTTCGCCGCTCGTTCCGACGAACATGCGCGGCGGCGCCGCCGTCGTCACGTGGAGCCGCCGTTTCGAGGCGCCGAGCAGCGCGTCGACGCCAATCAGCATCAGCACGAGCACGGCGAGACCGATTGCGAGCGGCCAGGTCTCCCGGCGCCAGAACAGCAGCGGCAGCGCCAAAGACTGCGTCGCCGCGAAAGCAGACGCTGCGCGCAGCGTCGGCCGGATCATCGCGGCGCCGCCGTCTGATCGAGGATTTCGCGCACCACGGCGTCGGCGCTGAGTCCGTCGATTTCGGCGCTCGGCGACAGCACGATGCGATGCCGCAGCAGCGGCGGCGCCAAAAACTTGACGTCGTCGGGAATGACGAAGTCGCGCCCCTCTATCGCCGCATGCGCGCGCGCTGCGGAGGCCAGCATATTGGCGGCTCTGGTCGAGGCGCCGGTTTCGACCGCGCTATGATCGCGCGTCGCGCGCACGATGTCGACGATGTAGTCGACGAGCGGGTCGCTGAGGCGAAGCTCGGCGACGGCGCGTCGGGCTTCGCTCAGCCTTTCGCGCGAGACGACGGGTTTCAGCGCGAAATCGGCGAGCCGCGGCATGGAGGGTCGGCGCCCGTGCCGCTGCACGATCTCGCGCTCCTCGTCGCGGCTCGGATAGGTCAGCGCGATCTTGAACAGAAAGCGATCGAGCTGCGCCTCCGGCAGCGGATAAGCGCCTTGCTGCTCGATGGGATTTTGCGTCGCCAGCACGATGAAGTCCGGGCCAAGATCATAGGTCGCGCCGTCGATGGTGACGCTGCGCTCGTTCATCGCCTGCAGCAAGGCCGCTTGCGTCTTCGGCGGCGTGCGGTTGATCTCGTCGGCGAGCAGAATGTCGGTGAAGATCGGCCCTCGCGTCAGCGTGAAACTGCTGGTCTGGAAATTGAACACGCCGGCGCCGAGAAGATCGCCCGGCATCATGTCGGGCGTGAATTGCACGCGCCCGAAATTGAGCGACAGCGCGGTGGAGAAGGCCTGCGCCAGCAGCGTCTTCGCGGTGCCGGGCACGCCTTCGAGCAGCACATGGCCTTCGCTCAACAGGCTCGTCAGCATCAGTTCGATGACCTGATCCTGTCCGACGACGACCTTCCTCACTTCGCGGAGAATATCGTCAGTGAGGCTGCGAATGTCTGAAACGCCCATCCAATATCTCCGCTTTCCAATCGTGGATCGCGCGCGCCGCCCTGAACGCGCGTGCAGAATTGTTTCGCTTCGCGCCGCGCGCCTGCGCCAGAATCGCGCCGCAGTCCTCCGTGACGCCGCGTGCGGCGCCAATGCGCGCGAGCCAGTCGATCAGCGCGCTCTCCGTGAGACCGCGCGGGGCGCGCAGCCGCTGCGCCGCGTCTTTGACCTCGATCTCGACATAACGCTGCAACAGCGCCCGCCGATGACCGCCAAACTCCAGCAGCCGCGCGATGTTGCCGATGAGCGCCCGCTTGCCGGCGGAAAGCGGCGGCGGCGGCGTCAAGGGCGCGCCGAAGCGCCGCGTCGTCGCGGCGAGCAGCAGGGCGAGCGCGATGAAAAGCTGCAGCAGCGTGAGATTATAGGGAAACTCCGTAAGGAGCCGCAGCAGATCGGCGGGCGGTTTGGCGCCGGCGCCGTGGATCGCCTCTTTGAAGATGAGGCGCGCTTTGTCGCCGCTGAGCGCTGGCATGAGCGCGGCGAGGAACTCCGGGTTCTCCTTCAGGCCGAGGCCGTGGTTCTCGAGCGGGTCGGGGTCGGCGAGTATGACGACGCGTCGTCCGCCCTGGCGTATCTCGCCGAGCAGAACACCGTCGTCGGCGGCGACGATGGGTTCGATCGCGCCGCCTTTGACGAGTTGTGTCACGCCGGCGACCGACGCCTCGCGGCCAAGCATATTGGTCTTGAACGGCGCCGGCTTTGCGACCCGGAGCACTTCCGCCTTTTTGACGAAGGTCGACAAAACGCTTTGCGCTTTTTCGATCGGCGCGAGCGTCGCGGCGTCGATCCAATCCGCGCGCAAGGGATCGGCGTGGACGCGGCGCTTGGGCAGCGCGAGGAAGATCAGTTTCGCGTCTTTCAGCCTTTCGAGCAAATCCCTGCTCGCGGCGTCGGCGCCCGGCTCCAGCAGGAGCAAAACCGCGTCGTCGGCGAGCTTGTCGCCGCTGTCGCGCGAGACCGCGTAGCCGAGCTTGCCGAGCAGTTCGTAAAAGCCGAGATGACCGACCGCCGATCGCGATGAGCTGTTCGCGCCGGCGCGCTCGAGGCCCCCGCCGTCGCCGGCGAGCGTCAGCAGCATCGACGCGACAAAGGCGACGGCGGCGCAACCGGCGACCGCGGCGAGCGTCCTGGGGCTGGAGAAGGCGCCGTTGCTCACGGCTGCGGGTCCGGGTTCAGCGTGTCCTTGAACGCCTCGAAATTCGCGCGGCAGTCGGCGTAATCGGCGTCGCTCGCGCCGGCGCCGCCGAAATAGACGCGCTCGACGGAGGCGACGATCGCCGCGAAGGCGCCGCGCCCGCGATCCTGCAGCGGCGCGCTCCTTAAGATTTCGCGGCTCGTCGCCGAATCCCGAAAGGCGAAGCCGAGGCGATTGCGCATCTCATTGAGCGCGCGCAGCAGCAGCACGTGCATCGCTTCCACGAAGCGCCCGTCCGCAGCGAGCGCGTCGGCCTGCGTCTGCGCCTCGTCCAGGCGGCGCGCCGCCGGCGCTTGCGGCGCGGGGGCAGGCGCCGGCCGACGCGAGTCGCGGCTGGTCCAGGGCAGGCGGTCGCGCAGCGTCCAGAGGATCACCGCCGCGGCTATGGCGATCAGCGTCCAGAACAGGAGCTCGACGCTCAGGGGCGAGAGGTGGAAGTCGAACCGGAAGGGGGGCTCGACCTCGGCGTCGCCGCGCGGCAGCGCCGATTGCAGGTCGAGGTCGCGGATGATCTTTTGCGCGGCCTCGCGCGGATCGGGCGTCGCGGTCATGCGAACAGGTAACGCCCAATAGCCCATCTGCAAACGTCTCCCCAATCGCGACTAGCATTCAAGTCAGAGGGGCCGGGAGGCCGGTCCCGCCTCACAACCCGAAATATTGCCTCACGCTCTTTTCGACCTGTTCGAGATCGCCTTGAGAAAGCTTGCCCATGGGCGCGCCGACCAGTCGTCGCTTGTCTATCGTGCGCAATTGGCCGCAAAGCGCGGTCGATGTGGGCAGGCCGGCAGATGGAACCGAAACGATGAGCGGCGGCAGCGGGCGCGGTGAGGATGACAAGGGCACAACGCCAATCGTGCGCAGCTTGGCGTTGAACGCGCCGAGAGAAAGGATGAGGCAGGGCCGGGCGGAGCCTTGCTGCTCGCTTCCGACGACAGGCTCGAGGTTGACGCGATAGATTTCGCCTCGGCGGATCGCCATGGCTATTCTTCGAGGCCGTCGGCGACAGCTGCATCGAAAGCCTCGCAATCGGCGCGGGCCTGCGCGAAGTCCGGATGCGTCTCGAACTCCTCGGCGATGGCTTCGAGCTGCTTCTCGCGCTCCGATAGCACACCCTCCATCAGCCGCTGGATCAACTGGCTGCGTTCGCCCGGGGGGACCATCTCGTTGAACTTAAGAAGCACCTCTGGCTCGATGGTGTACGAGGCGCGAAGGGCCGGCATGAGTTTTCCCCCTTTGTGGCAAGATTAATAATACTGCATACTGCGGCGTCCGGCAACGCGCAGATGCGTCCAAAGACCTTCTCGCTGTGGATTACCGCATTGCGGCATGGCATTCCTGCGCCAAGCGCTTAGGTTTGGCGTCTGCGTCAAAAAGGTCCGGCCCCGTCAATGGCGAGCACCAGAAAATCCCGCGCGACCGCCGCGAAGCCGGCGGCTTTCGCCGTCCACGCTTCCGACGGCAAAACCATCTCCATTCGCGGCGCGCGCGAGCATAATCTCAAAAACGTCGATCTTTCCATCCCGCGCGACAAGCTCGTGGTCTTCACCGGGCTGTCCGGCTCCGGCAAATCCTCGCTCGCCTTCGACACGATTTATGCGGAGGGGCAGCGGCGCTATGTCGAGTCGCTCTCCGCCTATGCCCGGCAATTTCTGGAGATGATGCAAAAGCCCGACGTCGATCAGATCGACGGGCTCTCGCCGGCGATCTCCATCGAGCAGAAGACGACCTCGAAGAACCCGCGCTCTACTGTGGGCACCGTCACCGAAATCTACGACTATATGCGCCTGCTGTGGGCGCGCGTCGGCATTCCCTATTCGCCGGTGACGGGCCTGCCCATCGAGAGTCAGACCGTCTCGCAAATGGTCGACCGCGTGCTGGCGCTTCCGCAAGGAACGCGGCTCTATCTGCTGGCGCCGGTCGTGCGCGGGCGCAAGGGCGAATATCGCAAGGAGATCGCCGAATATACGCGGCGCGGCTTTCAGCGGCTCAAGATCGACGGCCAATATTTCGAGATCGCCGACACGCCGCCGCTCGACAAGAAACTCAAGCACGACATCGACGTCGTCGTCGACCGCATCGTCGTGCGGCCCGACCTCGCCTCGCGCCTCGCCGACAGTTTCGAGAACGCCTTGGAGCTTGCGGGCGGACTGGCGGTGATCGAATTCGCGGACGGGCGACCGGCGGTTGAGCTGGCCGTCGACTCCGCGACCGCCAATGTCTCGACCCACTATGCTGAAGGCCACATCCTCTTTTCCTCCAAATTCGCCTGTCCGGTCTCGGGCTTCACCATCTCCGAGATCGAACCCAGACTCTTCTCCTTCAACAATCCTTTCGGCGCCTGTCCCAAATGCGGCGGCATCGGCCATGAGCAGAAGGTCGACGCCGATCTCGTCGTCCCCAATCCGCAGGCGAGCCTGCGCAAAGGCGCCATCGCGCCCTGGGCGAAGTCGAGTTCCCCCTATTACATGCAGACGCTGGAGGCGCTCGCGCGCCACTACAAGTTCCGGCTGGAGACCCCCTTCGCCGAATTGCCGGACAAGGCTCAACGCGTCATTCTCTACGGATCGGGGTCCGAGGAGATCAAATTCTCCTATGACGACAGTTTCCGCGCCTATGATGTGAAGAAACCCTTCGAAGGCGTGATCCCCAATTTGGAGCGGCGCTATCTCGAAACCGAGAGCGATTGGTCGCGCGACGAGATCGCGCGTTACATGTCGGCGACGCCTTGCGTCGCTTGCGGCGGCTACCGCCTGAAACCCGAAGCGCTGGCGGTCAAGGTCGCGCATAAGCACATCGGCGAAGTCACCGAGCTGTCGGTGCGCGCCGCGCATGAGTGGTTCGCGGCGCTGCCGGGCCAACTCGACAAGAAGCGAAACGAGATCGCCTTTCGCATCCTCAAGGAAATCCGCGAACGCCTGACCTTTTTGATCGACGTCGGGCTCGATTATCTGACGCTGTCGCGCAATTCGGGCACGCTCAGCGGCGGCGAGAGCCAGCGCATCCGCCTCGCTTCGCAGATCGGTTCGGGCCTCACCGGCGTGCTCTATGTGCTGGACGAACCCTCCATCGGCCTGCATCAGCGCGACAACGACCGCCTGCTCGACACACTGCGTCGGCTGCGCGATCTCGGCAACAGCGTCATCGTCGTCGAGCATGACGAAGACGCCATCCTCGCAGCGGATTACGTGGTCGACGTCGGGCCCGGCGCCGGCATCCACGGCGGCGAGATCGTGGCGCAGGGCACGCCGGCCGAGATCATGGCCGATCCCAACTCGCTCACCGGACAATATCTCACCGGCGCGCGGCAGGTGATCCTGAAGCACAAATTGCGCAAGCCGACGGCGGGACGCTGGCTGAAACTCTTCGGCGCCAAGGGCAACAATCTCAAAAACATCGACGCGCAAATTCCGCTTGGCCTTTTCACCTGCATCACCGGCGTCTCCGGCGGCGGCAAGTCGACGCTGATCATCGAGACGCTCTACAAGGCGGTGGCGAAGCGCCTCAACGGCGCGCATGAACATCCCAGCCCCTTCGACCGGATCGAGGGGCTGGAGCAGATCGACAAGATCATCGACATCGACCAATCGCCGATCGGACGCACGCCGCGCTCCAACCCGGCGACCTACACCGGCGCCTTCACGCCGATCCGCGACTGGTTCGCCGGGCTCCCCGAAGCCAAGGCGCGGGGTTACGCGGCCGGTCGGTTTTCGTTCAACGTCAAGGGAGGCCGCTGCGAAGCCTGCCAGGGCGACGGCGTGATAAAAATCGAGATGCACTTCCTGCCCGACGTCTATGTCACCTGCGACGTCTGCAAGGGCAAGCGCTACGACCGCGAAACGCTGGAAGTGAAATATCGCGAGAAATCCATAGCGGACGTGCTCGACATGACGGTCGAGGAGGCGGCGCAGCTCTTCAAGGCGGCGCCGTCGATACGCGACAAATTGGAGACCTTAAAGCGCGTCGGCCTCGACTACGTGAAGGTCGGGCAGCAGGCGACGACGCTCTCGGGCGGCGAGGCGCAGCGTGTGAAGCTTGCCAAAGAGCTGGCGCGACGCTCGACCGGACGCACGCTGTATATTTTGGACGAGCCGACGACGGGGCTTCACTTCCACGACGTGGCGAAGTTGCTCGAAGTGCTGCACGAACTCGTCGAGCAGGGCAACAGCGTCGTCGTCATCGAGCATAATCTGGAGGTCATCAAGACCGCGGATTGGGTCATCGATCTGGGGCCGGAAGGCGGCGACGGCGGCGGGGAGATCGTGGCGGCGGGAACCCCGGCGGAGATCGCGAAAGAGAAGCGCAGCCACACGGGGCGGTATTTGAAGGAGGCGATGGGGAGAGGCGGAAGGCGAGAAAGATAGCATATAACATGCTGAAGAAGCAGTATCGCCGCGCATTCGCGCCAAGGCCTAAGGCCCGATCGCCGTGACCATGATCGCCTTCGACACTTTGAAATTCGCGCGCGCCCTGCAGTCGAAGGCGAAGCTTTCGACGGAGCAGGCGGAAGGATTTGGCGAGGCCATCGCCTTCCCATGCTCAATCATATGGCCCTGCAACGCCCGACGACGTCAAAAATTGACAAACACCTCATCCCGAAATATCTATCAATGATAGATATCATTCTCCGGGGAGGCTTCCATGGCCGCCAGCGCCGAAAAACGCACCGCCAAGCTGTTCATGCATGGCCGCAGCCAGGCCGTGCGCCTGCCCAAGGAGTTCCGTTTCGAGGGCTCCGAGGTTCGCGTCAGCAAGGTCGGCGACAAAGTGATCCTCGAGCCGATGCAGAAGCCGCCCTTCGACGTAGAGGCGTGGCGCAAGCGGCTCGACGCCTATCTGGATACCCCATTTCCCGAGATTCCGGATGATCCGCCGCTCGAACCCGACGACGAGATTTCGTTCGATTGAGCCCGTCGATGTTTTGTCTCGACACGAATGTGATCATCGGCGTCATGCTCAAGCGCGCCCCGCGGCTCGATGACCGGCTGAAAGCAGAACTCTCCTTTGGAACGCGTGTGCTGATCCCAAGTCCCGTTCTCTTTGAACTGCGTTACGGCGCGTCGAAAAGCGCTGCGACGGCGCGCAACCATGCGCGGCTCGAGGATTTCCTCTCTGACCGTTTCGAGATTGTCGCGTTCGACACTGACGACGCGAGCGAAGCCGGCGATATCCGCGCTTATCTCGAAGGTCGCGGGACGCCGATCGGGCCGTTCGATTACCTCATCGCGGCGCAGGCGCGCCGGCGCGGCGCGGCGCTCGTCACGCTCAACCGTCGCGAGTTCGAGCGCGTGCCGGGATTGATCGTCACCGATTGGGCGGCAGTGGACTGACGCCTACAGCGTCTTGCGCAGCCAGATGCGCGAATGTCCCGGCGGCAGGCCGTCGAGCCGGGCAAATTCGCGATAGCCCTGCTTTTCGTAAAATCCGGGCGCCTGAAAGGTGAATGTGTCGAGATAGGCGTTGGCGGCGCCGCGCCGGCGCGCGACCTCTTCGGCCTTCGCCACGAGACGCGATCCGATCCCTTGCCGGCGGTAAGGTTCCGCGACAAAGAGCAGCGACACCGACATCCAGTCGAAAAAGGTCACGGCGCGCAGGCCGGCCTGCGGCTCGCCGTTCGCGTCGCGCCCGACGATCCACAGCGGCGCCCAATTGCGGGCCGGCGCCACTTCGTCATTGAAGTCGTCGAGCGCCTCGCTGATTTTCCGCTCCGCTTCCTTGTCGGCGTCGTCTTCCACCACGCTGAGCGTCAAAATTCTTAAAGACATGCCGAGGGGCTCCTGCGGATCGAACGCTAACTGGCCTGCGCGGAAGCGACGGCCTGCGTCGCCGCAGGCGAAACGCGCCGCCGCGCCGAGACGCCAAGCCAGGGCAATAGACCCAGGCGCTCGAAGACGACATGCGCGAGCATCGGCGCCGCTATGCTGACGAAGGTCGCGCAAACGATATAGAGCAGCGGCTCCGGCGGGACGCCGAGTTTTTGCAAGCCGATGCGGGCGCCGGCGCCCGCGAGAATGTGCAGGATGAAGATTGTCATCGACATATTGCCGATGACTTCGAACAGGCGCCCGACGGCGCCGTCGAGAAGTTTGCACAGGACGATTGAGCCCGCGACGCCGAGAATGGCGGCCGGCGCCGCAAAAGGGTGATTCAGCGAAACCTTCGCATGAAGACAAACCGTCGCCGCCAGCGCGAACAGCCCCGCTGCAAGACCGAGCAGGCGCCACAACTCGCGCCGTGTCGGACTCCACGCTGCGAGCGGCGCGGTGACGAAAATTCCCGCCGCGTAAAAAAAGAAGTTGAACAGAAATTTTGCATAGTCGAGCTGCGCCCATGCGCTGAGCGCGAGCGACGCGATCGCGACGCCGCCCAAGAGGCGGCGGCGACCGCCGCAAGCAAGCAAGATGAGATGGCATCCGAACAGATCGTAGAGAAACCAGAATTGCCCGAAAGGCTTCCAGCCGACGGTGAGCAGATCGCCATAGCCGATCGGCGCGTTCACCGAAGCTGCGAAGTGAATCTGGATCAGGCCTTCGATGATCGACCACAGGAAATAGGGCCAGAGGATGAACTGCAGCTTGCTGGCCAGAAAAGCTTGCGGCCCATGACGCAGACTGCGCTCCGCGTTGAGCCCGGAAAGCAGGAAGAACAGCGGCATGTGAAAACTATACAGCGTGTAGTCGACGCCCTGCGAGAGCGGATCGCTGGCGACGATTCCGGCTCCGACCATGCCGCGCATGACATGGCCGAAAGCCACGAGGCAGATGCCGAAGCCCTTTGCGCGATCCAGCCAAAGCAGTCGGGACATTGCTTCCTCCGCATGCAGAACCAATTAAGCAAAAAATTCATAAGAATGCCTTTCGCGCGCGAAGGCCGCATTGAGCTTGCGTTAACCATACGGCTTCTAAACTGCTCAAAGAGGCGCGCGCCGCCGCCTCCGCACCGGCGCCCGACATGACCTATCAACAGACGCAGGCCGCCGCGCGGCCTCTTACATTCAACTATTGGAGTCTGCTCAACGGCTTGCTTTGGCTCGCTGTCGCCTTCAGCTCCTTCACCTTGGTGGAGCCCGCGCCTTACGATATTCTGCTGCTCCTGCTTTGGGTCGTCTGGTTCTTTTCCGGCTTTCGCCTGCACAAGAGCGTCATTCCCTTCGTCGCGCTGCTCTTCCTGCACAATCTCGCGGGCTTCTTCGCGCTCGTGCCGTATTTTTCCAATGTCGACGCCACGACCTATTATTATTATTCGCTTTATATGCTGATCGCGGCGACCGTCTTCGCGATGCTGTTCGCGCAGGATTTGGAGCAGCGCGCCGACATCATGCTGCGCGGTTACGTCGTCGCCGCGCTGCTCGCCTCCGTTCTCGCCATCATCGGCTATTTCGACCTTTGGAACACGGCGCGCATCTTCGCGCCGGAAGGCCGCTCCTCAGGACCCTTCAAGGACCCGAACGTCTTCGCCTCCTATCTCATTCCGCCCGAACTCTATCTGTTGCAGGGCCTGCTCACCGGCGAGACCAAAACCTTGCGCGGCGCGATCCTTTCCGCAGTCGGCGTTGGCGTGATGTTGATGGGCCTGTTGCTCTCCTTTTCGCGCGGCTCCTGGGGCGCGACGATCATCGCGACGCTGATGATGGCCGGCATGGCCTTCGCGACGGCCAAAGACCTCAAGGAGCGCGGACGGATCATCATGATCTTCTGGATCGTGGTCGCGCTCGTCGTCGTCGGGCTGACATACGCTCTATCGATCGAGTCGGTCCGCGAGATCTTCGTGCTGCGCGCGACCGTCGCGCAGGACTATGATTCCGGCGAGACCGGACGTTTCGGCAATCAGAAGCGCTCGATCCCCCTGCTGCTCGACCATCCGCAGGGGCTCGGGCCACTCATTTTCCGCAAATATTTCGGCATCGAGCCGCATAACTCCTACGTCAGCGCCTTCGCCAATTTCGGCTGGTTCGGCGGCTTCGCCTTCATTCTCTGGGTCGGCGTGAGCTGCTATGTCGGCTTCCGGCTATGCGCGAAGAAATCGCCGTTCCGGCGCCAGGCGCAGGTGCTGTTTCCGCCGGTTTTCGTCTGGTTCCTGCAGGCGCTGCAGATCGACATCGATCACTGGCGCTTCATCTATCTCGTGCTCGGCGCAGTTTGGGGCCTTGAGGCGGCGCGGCAGAAATGGGAGGCGCGTCAGTGCGCCGCGCCGCGGGCGGCCAGCGCCTCGCGATAAGCCTCGACGACCTCGTCGACCATTTTCGTCAGCGAAAAATTGGCTGCGATATGCGCGGAGAGCTTCGCCGACCACGCCTCTACCTCCGCCGTATCGGCGTCGAGCGCGCCTCTTATGGCGTCGGCGAGCAGTTTGGGGTCGTCGGGTCTGATGAGGCTCGCGCCAAAGGGCCCGAAAATTTCCGGTATGCCGCCGGCGTTGGTCGAAACGATCGGCTTGTGCGCGCCGGCCGCCTCGAGCACGATATAGGGGAGGGATTCGAGACGGCTCGGGACGACGAGCACGCGTCCTTGCGCGAAGGCTTGACGCGCGGGCATCGGCGGCTTCATCTCGATCTGCGCGGCGACGCCGAGGTTTTGCGCTCGCGCCATCAGTTCGGCCTTCTCGGGGCCGTCGCCGACCAGAACGAGACTCGGACGTCGGTCCATTCCGGCGAGCAACACCAGCGAATCGAGCAGGGTGTCGAGGCCTTTGACCGAGCGGAACTCGCCCACATAAAGCAGGTCGGCGGCGCCTGGCTCCGGCGTTACGGCGACGAGTTCGTTAGGCGCGACGCCGTTACGCACGATTCTCGCGAGATGACGCGCCCGCCCGACCTCGGCTTCGAAGCGTTTCGCGATGTAGCCGCTCTCGAACAGCATCATGTCGGTGCGCTGCGCGAGAAGCCGTTCCAGTTTCATGAAGATGACGTGACGGCGCGTGCCCGGTTTGTAATTGAAAGAGCCGCCATGCGGCGTATAGCAGCGCACGCCCGAGATATGGGGCCACGGAACGCCGGCGATGCGCGCGAAGGCGCCGCCCTTGGAGCCGTGCCCATGCACGACGTCGGGCCCTAAATCAGCGAGCCGCCGCGCGATCTTCCAGATGGCGATACCGTCGGTCAGGTGCGGCATGCGGCGGATCGGCAGGCGCATGAGGCCGAGCCCAAGCGCAGGTTCGATCTCTTTGAGCAGCGCGTCGCCGCGCCCGGCGCCGGTGAGGGAATCGGCGATGAGCCCGACTTGATGGCCGCGGGCGATCTGCTCTCTTGTGAGATCCATCACATGGCGAAACAACCCGCCGACCGGCGCGCGCAGCACATGCACGATGCGCAGGGGCGCGCCGTCGGCTCTGAGATTGTCGCTCATCTTGTTGATCCGCTCGCGTCCCGAAGGCGACGCCGACCCGATGCTAAAGGACGAGCGGTTAATTTGCGGTTCCGCGCCTCGAAACGGCGCGCACCCGGACGACGCGGGTTTAGCGCTTGGATTTGTTTGAGGATCGGGTCAAATAGGGATCAACGAACAGCAAGGGCGCAAAGACGCTGGGCAGGGAGGAGCTAGTCATGGGTTCGCGGCAGGTTTGGCTGAGTTTGCTCGCCGCTTCGTTATGGCTATGGGCCGCGCCCGCGACGCCGGTCGCCGCCCGCGGCGCCCTGACGCTGAACCAGGACGTCTGCCTGCTCTTCATCGGACCCGATTATATGTATTTTTCCGGCTACCGGCCGGATAAGCCGCGCAAGCGTTTCTGCGAGGAGGCGCCCGAGATCGGCGAGTCGGTCTTCGCGATGGATTTCGCGCAAAGCGAGATGCGCGACATGAAGGTCGATTTTCGCATCATGCGAGACATCGGCGACACCGATGAACCGGCCGCGATCGAGGGCGCCACGCTCAGCTATCTGCCGCCCAAAGCCTATCCGGGGGGCAGCCTCAGCCTGCACTACAATTTTGTCGAGCCCGGCGCTTACGCCGGCGTGGTGACGGCGCAGGGCTCTCACGGCGAGCATTGGGTCGCGCGTTTTCCCTTTACCGTCGGGCAGTCTTACATGGTGAAACTGCCTTATTTTCTGCTCGCAGCCGCCGTCGGGGTTGGCGCATTCCTGCTCCTTCGCGAACGCGCAGAGCATAAGAAGCCGCCGCCTAACGGCAAACGCGGGTGATTTGCGCAAACGTCGAAGGCTTGAATAAAAGTAGATGCGACGATGTTTGCGCCTGCGGCGCCCTTACTCCGCCGCGAGCCGCGCCCTTGCGCGCAGCTTCTCGGTCTCGCTCTTCAGCTGGCCGCAGGCGGCGAGAATGTCGCGGCCGCGCGGCGTGCGCACCGGGCTCGCGTAGCCGGCGTTGAACACGATGTCGGAGAAGCGCTCGATCGTCTCCCAGTCCGAGCATTCATAGGGCGCGCCGGGCCAGGGATTGAAGGGGATGAGATTGATCTTCGCCGGCATGCCCTTCAGCAGCCGCACCAACTCCTTCGCTTCGGCGGGGGAGTCGTTGACGCCCTTCAGCATCACATATTCGAAGGTGATGCGCCGCGCGTTGGAGGCGCCGGGATAATCGCGGCAGGCCTGCAGCAATTGCGCGATCGGATATTTCTTGTTCAGCGGCACGAGCTCGTTACGCAACTGATCGCGCACGGCATGGAGCGAAATCGCGAGCATCGGCCCGCACTCGGCGCCGAGCCGTTCGATCTGCGGCACGACGCCCGAGGTCGAGACGGTGATGCGCCGCTTGGAGATCGAGAGCCCGTCGCCGTCGGACAGCACATCGACGGCGTCGCGTAACGTTTTCGAAATTGTAGAGCGGCTCGCCCATGCCCATGAAGACGATGTTCGAAATCGCGCGCACGTCCTCGCCGGAGGGCACGAGCCCGTCGGTCGGGCGCTCGAGCCCGGGAAAATCGCCGAGCCGTCGCGCGCGACCATCACCTGGCCGACGATCTCCGCCGCCGTCAGGTTGCGCACCAGCTTCTGCGTGCCGGTGTGGCAGAAGCTGCAGTTCAGCGTGCAGCCGACCTGGCTGGAAACGCAAAGCGTGCCGCGGTCGCTCTCGGGAATATAGACGCATTCGATTTCGGCGCCGCTTTTCGCCTGCGCCGGCGGGCGCCAGGCGCATCAGCCATTTGCGCGTGCCGTCGGTCGAGACCTGCTCCGTCGACGATCTGCGGCCGCGCCAGGAGAAGCGCTCGTCCAGCCTCTCGCGCATCGCCTTGCTGACGTTGAGCATGCGTCGAAGAATCCGCGCGCCCGGAAATAGATCCAGTGCCAGAGCTGCGCCGCGCGCATCGCGGATCTCGCGCTCGGGCAGGCCGAGCGCACGCATGGCGTCGCCAAGCTCGGCGCGGGTCAGCCCGGCGAGGGAGGGGAAAGCGATGCGATCTGGCGGAAGGTTTGTAGCTGGTGGAGCGGACATAGCGACCTCGAACTGCGACCGCCACTATATCATGCGCGGCGACGCCATAATTGGTATCCTTTTCCCAAAGCCATATGATCGAAAGACGCTATTTCGCCCACCCGTCTTTGCCGCAACGCGTCCTCCAGCCAGACCTGTACAGGGCAGGAGCGCCACAGGCTTTCGACGCTGGACCGACGCCTTTTTCATTGCTAATTGAAAGGCAAACGCGGAGCGTATTCATGAGGCCGTCGGAAGCACTGTTCGGGCGCAGCGCGGCAGTCCGCGCCATCGTTGAGGCCCATCGCGCCTCGAACGCGAGAGTTTTCGGCTCTGTCCTAAATGGCTTGGATGAAGAGGACAGCGATCTCGACATTCTCGTCGATCCTGCGCCGGAGGCCACCTTGTTCGACATTGGAGCGATCCGACATGAGTTGCGACAGCTTTTGGGGGTGACGGTGGACGTGCTGACGCCCAACTCGTTGCCCGACAGTTTTCGTGACGCCGTTCTCGCCGAAGCAAAACCTGTATGACGGCCGCCGCCCCGCGTCTGGCAGAATATCTTACTCACATTGTCAAAACCCCGCTCGCCATGAACTCCAGGCTCATCCCTCGCCGCCTTTCGCCTTCAGCGCATCCTCCAGCCTGACCTGCGCCGAGCCGGGCTTCAGCGGCTTTTGCTGGCTCTCATGCGGCGCCCAGCCGGAGAGCCAGACGATCTCGAAACTCGCACGCACGCGTCCGTCCGGATCGGAGTATTTTTCCGCATAAATTTCCGCCGCGCGAAAGAACACCGCGCGCGGGGTCGGCCGGCGCAGGCGAAGGCGAAGCGCATTGGTCGCGCCCATCGCGCGCAAATCCCTGCACAGCGCGAACATCGAATCGTAGCGCAGCGTGACGGCGTCCCGGTCCGTCACCGGCAAGGCGAAGCCGGCGCGCTGCAGGAGCTGGCCAAGATCGCGCACCTCGACGAAAGGCGAGACGCGCGGACTGGCCCCGCCGCTGATCTCCGCCTCCGCCTGGGTCAGGGCGGCGCGCAATTCGTTGAGCGTCGCGCCGCCGACCATGGCGGCGAGAAACAGCCCGTCCGGAGCCAGCGCCCGCCGCACCTGCGCGAAAACCCCGGGGAGGTCGTTGACGCTCTGCAGCCCAAGACCGGACACGATCAGATCGAAGCTCTGGCCTGCCACGGGAAGCAATTCTTCATCGGCGACGATGTCGGATCGCCGCTCTCCGATGAGCGGGCTGGCGCGATAAGTCTTCGACCGCGGCCTCGCCGACAGAACCTCCGCAAAATGCGCGGTCGGCGAGCCGAAGTCGAGCGCGCGAGGAAAATCCCGGCGGATCGTCGAGAGGCGGGCTTCAAGATCTTCCGCCGCCCGCCGCATCAGAAAATCCGGCGCGCCGCGCGCGAGCGCCCGGGCGAGACGCAGGCGCGCCAGTTTGCGGTCGAAGATCAGGGGAGGGAGGTCGGTCATGCGCTTTTATGATCCCTCGGCCATCGTCTCGCAAGTTGAGCCGTTAACTGTTGCTCGAAAGTCACAGCAATTGAAATTTAGGGTTAGCAACTAACTTAAACGCAGAGATTGCTTAGACAAAAACGCGGCTGAAGCTAGGATAAACTCCTATCCTCGGTCGATGTCGACTGACGACAACGCTCCAACGCCGAGTTAATCCGGCGCACCTATGGGATTTGCTTAAAATCAGCCTTGTCGGGAAGCATTCCCGTCAAGCAGGTCGGCTTTTATCGAGGCGTCGCGTCGGCGCGATTTTGATCGCCCGAGTTCAAGTCCACGGGCGGAAAACCGCTCCAGCGTGAGGGTAGTTCGATGAAAAAGCCATCGTCGCTTATGAGGTTCGTCGCCGGGAAACGGCTCGTCCAAATGCTTCTTGCGGCGAGCTGCCTCGCCGTCGCGCCGCTTGGGGCCGAGGCGCGCGAGATCGTGTCGTTCTCGCCGTCGGTCCAGCCCGGCACCATCGTCATCAACGCGCATCAGCGCAAACTCTTCTACGTCATCCGTCAGGGGGCCGCGATCCGCTATCCCGTCGCGGTGCCGAAGGCCGGCAAGGAATGGTCGGGCTACGCCTCGGTCGACGGCAAATATGTCAATCCGGATTGGTCGCCGCCGGCGGTGGTCAGAGCCGACCATCCGGAACTGCCGAATTTCATCCGTGGCGGTTCGCCGCACAATCCGATGGGCGTTCGCGCGCTGACGCTCGATCGCAATCAGGTCGCAATTCACGGCACGACGGCGCATAGCGCGCTTCGATCGGCCGCGCCGCCAGCTATGGCTGCATCCGCATGTTGAACGAGGACGTCGCCGATCTCTTCAACCGCGTGAGCGTCGGTTCGCCGGTTTTGATGATCCCTTGAGCTGATTTTCGGGCGTGGCGGCCGCGCCGCCATGCCTTTTCTGCGCAAAGCATTTTTCAAAAACCGGTTTATCCAAAGCTTTTTATAGGTTCGCGCGATGATCCTTGTGGACGAGCGCGCGGCGACTCTAGACCCGCCGAAACGAATCCCGCACTGTCGTGAAGCGGTCGCCAAGCAACCTGCCAAGGGCGTCGACAAGCAAGATGAACGCAACGCCCCTTAGGGGACCCGCGAGGATGATGTATAGTGGATGCGAGATGATTCGATTGTTTGTTCAAGGTGCTGCGCTTCTTAAGCCAAGCCGGGTTTGGAGAGCTCGAGGGGAAGCTTTTGGTTTAGGCGCCCGGCGCAATGTGGTTTTCCAAGAAACAGTCGAAAGTTTGCGCGTGAACGGCGTGTCGGTCTCAGCTAGTCGGGGCCGCGCCGCCCAAAAGCTATGTCGCCGCGTCGTCAGGCCAGCAAAAAAAGGTTAGCTCATGCTGATCTCAGCAGAAAAAGAGTTGGAAGGCGCGGAACACCCGGTCGATGTGGTCGAACAACTCGCAGCCGCCAATGATTGGACCTTCGACCGCGACAATGAAGACGAAATATCGATCTCGGTCGCCGGCGGCTGGACGGATTATCATGTCGCCTTCACTTGGCTCGCCGATCAGGAAACGCTGCATGTGAGCTGCGCCTTCGACTTCAAGGCGCCGACGCGCCGCCGCACGGAAATCTCCACGCTCATCGCCGCGATCAACGAACAGCTCTGGGTCGGGCACTTCGATTTGTGGCCGGGCGAGGGGCTCGTCATGCATCGGCACGGGCTGCTGCTGCCGGGCGGCGCGCAGCCGTCGGGCCAGCAATGCGCGGCGCTGCTCGAGAATGCGCTCGCAACCTGCGAACGCTATTATCAGGCCTTTCAGTTCGTGCTGTGGGCCGGCAAGACCGCCAGCGAAGCGCTGGAATGCGCGACTTTCGAGACCAAGGGCGAGGCGTGAGCGCGAAGGCGGCGCCGGCGGGCGGCGGGCTCGCGGACAGCTCGATCGCGCTTGTCGGCGCGGGCAAAATGGGCTTCGCGATTCTGCGCGGATTGGCAAACGCAAGGCCTCGCCGGTTGCTCGTCGTCGAGCCGAAGCCTGCGCTCGAACTGATCCGGTTCTGCGGCGCGGCGGCGATCGACCTCGCGGCGACCGTCGCGCCCGACGCGCCGCCGTTCGACGCGCTCGTGCTGGCCGTGAAGCCGCAAACGCTGGCCGACGCGGCGCAGGCTTTAGCGCCGCTGATCGGACCGCAGACTTTGGTCTTGTCGATCCTCGCGGGCAAACGCATTTGCGACCTTTCCGCGCGGCTTGCGGCGAGAGCCTTCGTTCGCGCCATGCCGAATACGCCGGCCGCCGTCGGCCGCGGCGTCACCGGCGCCTTCGCCAACGCCGAGACGAGCGCGTCGCAGCGGGCGCTGGCGCAAAACCTGCTGCAGGCGCTCGGCGACGTCGAATGGATCGAGAGCGAAGCCTTGATGGATGCGCTCACGGCGGTCTCCGGCTCCGGCCCCGCCTATGTCTTTCTTTTGGTCGAGGCGCTCGCCGAGGCCGGCGCGCGCGCGGGACTGCCCGCCGATCTGGCGACGCGCCTCGCCCGCGCGACGGTCAGCGGCGCCGGCGAATTGCTGCGCCAGTCTCCGGAGCCTGCGGGATTGCTGCGGGAAAACGTGACCTCGCCGGGAGGGACGACGGCCGCGGCGCTTTCGGTTCTGATGGCCGCAGACGGGCTGACCTCGCTGATGACCCGGGCCGTCGCCAAAGCGACAGAGCGCTCGAGGGAGCTCTCGGGTTGACGCCTTTCGGCGCTAGAGCATCATGTTCCGCAAAAGTTGAAGCGCTTTTTCGATCAGAATTTGCTCCCGCATTTTGATTTTGGAGCGATTTCTTATCGCTCGAATGAGTCCATTCGAGCGGAAAGCGCTCTAGCGCCCTTGGCCCGGCGGGTTGGCGTCGCTAAATAGACGCTGGGCGAGGGCGCGTGAGCCTTTGCATTGATTTTTTTCAGGAGGCGCGCCATGACAGGCGTCCACACGACAGACGTCCATGCGAACCAGTCCGGCGAACCTGCGGCAGCCAGCGCGAAGCGCATGCCGGGGGCCCAAAAAGACGCGATCATCGACGCGCTGATGCGCCTTGCCGCGCGTCGCGACTTCGCCAGCATAACGATCTCCGACATCGCCCGCGAAGCCGGTGTTTCGCTTGCGGATTTTCGCGAGTCCTTCCCGTCGAAGGGCGCCGTGCTCGGCGGCTTTTCGCGCCGGATCGATCGCGAGGTGCTGCAGCATCCCTCATCCACCCATGACGCCGAGCCGGCGCGCGAGCGTCTCTATCATGTGCTCGCGCAGCGTCTCGAAGCAATGACGCCCTATCGCGACGCTCTGATCCGCATCTCCGAATGGGCGGCGCAGGATCCGCTGTCGGCGACCGCGCTCAACCGCGAGGTCGTCAACTCCATGCGCTTCATGCTGGAGGCCGCCGACATCGACAGCGAGGGCCCGGTGGGAGCCCTCAAGCTGCAGGGGCTGGCGCTGGCCTGGACGCGCGTGGTCGACGCATGGCGCGATGACGCCCCCGGCGAACGGCATCGCGCGTTGGCCGCGCTCGACCGGGAGCTTAGTCGCGGCGAAAAGCATATCGATCGCGTCGAGAATTTCGCCAGAGCCACCGGGCCGGCGTGGACGCTTGCGCACAAGCTTTTCGACGGCCTGCGCGGCGGTTCGAAATCCTCGCACGCGCGTCACGACGTCGACGATCTCGATCCCCCTCACGCCGAGGCGTGACGCGTTCGGCCATGGTCGGGGGCGTGTGGCCCGGCCATCGCTGCGACGCGCGCGCCTATGCAGACTTCAAACCGGCAGAGTGACCGTCGCGCGCAGGCCGCCTAGGTCGCTACGGTCGAGTTTGACTTCGCCGCCATGGGCGCGAGCGATGTCCCTCGCTATGGCGAGCCCCAGACCTGAATTGCCGTGGTCCTGATTGCGCGATTCGTCGAGCCGGTAGAAGGGACGAAATGCGTCTTCCAAACGGTCGACGGGAATGCCGGGGCCGTCGTCGTCGATGGTGATCGTCATCGTCTCGCCGTCGTTCTCGGCGCAAAGGTCGATGCGTTTGCCGTAGCGCTGCGCATTGCCGACGAGATTGGCGAGCAGACGCTTCGTCGCGGCCGGCCGCACCACGATCATGGGAGAACCTGTGACCGCTAGGCGCGCGTCGATGCCGAGCCTTTGCGTGTCGGCCAGCAGGTCTCCCAGCATCGCGCCAAGATCGGTCGGCGCCGGCGTCTCGCCGCCGTCGCCGCGCGCGAAAGCGAGATAGGCCTCGACCATGCGCTCCATTTCCTCGACGTCGCGGCGCATCTCGTCTATCTCCGCGCTCGGAGCCAGCAGAGCGAGCGACAGTTTGAAGCGCGTGATGATGGTGCGCAGGTCGTGCGAGACGCCGTTGAGCATCGTCGTGCGCTGCTCGATGGCGCGCTCGACGCGGCGCTTCATCTCCAGGAACGCGGCGCCGGCCTGACGCACTTCGCGAGCCCCGCGCGCGCGAAAATCCACCTCGCGGCCCTTGCCGAACTCCTCCGCGGCGCGGGCGAGGCGCAAGATCGGACGTATCTGATTGCGCAGGAACGAGGTCGCGATCGCAAGAATGACGACCGACGCGACTGTCGTCCAGATGAAGAAGATGTGCGAATTCGAGGCGTAGGCCTGCGTTCTTGTCGTGATGATCGCGAGCACGGCGTCGTCGAGCTGCACCCGGATTTCGACG
This sequence comes from uncultured Alphaproteobacteria bacterium, assembly GCA_963820145.1. Classification (GTDB taxonomy): domain Bacteria; phylum Pseudomonadota; class Alphaproteobacteria; order Rhizobiales; family Beijerinckiaceae; genus Methylocystis. The sequence goes on along the minus strand of CAWFZD010000046.1, from coordinate 62,890 downwards.
AGATTGCCTTTCGTCGTGTCGATCCAGAACGGGTGGCGGACATGCAGCGAAAGCTCGCGCGTCAGCGCGTGTTCGAGCAGCGAGAAGAGCGGCTTCGGCAGCGCGTCGGGCAGCGGCTCCTTAGGCAGCACGAAAAGCTGCATGTTCATGTCGACCGCGGCAATTCGGGTCAACGTGTCGTGGTTGTCGGGGTAGCTTATGTAGAGATCGGTGATGGCGGCGACGTCGCGCGCGACCGCGGCGGACAGCCGATCGGTGATCGCCTCCCAATGGCGCTGGACGTAGAAGGCGGCCACAGCCGATTGCAGCAGCACGATCGGCAGAATGACGATGAGCAAGGCGCGCGCGTAAAGGCCCTTCGGCATGCGCTCGTGCAGCCAGCCGGCGCCGGCGCGCCAAAGGCGTCTCGGAACTGCGATAGCTTCGAGCAGCACGTTGTCCATAACTAAGGCCTGACCTTTGCGGGCGAAGTCCATGAGACGAGGCGATAGCCTTGGCCGCGGACGGTTTGAAGACAATGGGCGGCGCCGCAGAGTTTGCGGCGCAGCCTCGCGATTTCGACGTCGACGCTGCGCTCGCTCGCCTCGGCTTCGCCGCCCGCAGCGGCGCGTGTGGCGAGCGCGCGTCGCGAAACGACGACGCCGCGACCCGCCGCGAGGCTTTGCAGCAACTCGCGTTCGCGCGTCGTCAGATGCACAGGGTCGTCACCCTCGAACAATATGCCGAGTTCCGCGTCGAAGCAAAAGGCGCCAAAGCGCGTCAGGCGTTGCGTCGGCGCGTCATCCTCGGCGCCGCGCGTGCGCCGCAGGATGCTGGCGATGCGCAGCACGAGTTCGCGCGGTTCGAAGGCTTGCCGAGGTAGTCGTCGGCGCCGGCCTCGAGCCCCGCGATGCGCGAACCGGTCTCGGAGCGCGCCGTGAGCATCAGGATGGGGGCTTTCGAGATCGGCGGATCGGCGGCGCGCAGCCGGGCCGCGAAGGCGAGGCCGCTCTCCTCCGGCATCATCACGTCGAGCACGATGAGATCGAAGATGAAGGTGGAGAGCCGCCTCCAGGCCGCGCTGGCGCTGTCGACCGCGCTCACCCGATAGCCTTCGGCGGTCAGGAAGCGCGACAGGAGCGTGCGGATGCGCTTGTCGTCGTCGACGATCAGGAGATGCGCCGCGTCCTCTGCCGGCGAACCGTTCGATGCCATGACGTCGCCTTCGCCGAATTTCAATTTTCCCGAGTGCGCTGCAATCCGATCAGAACACGCCCCGGTCCGGGTGCAGGAGCTTGACGACTATATTGACATAAATGGGGGCTCTGGCTAGTGCAAGCGCTCACCTGCGCGAGGGCTTGAGCCCGCGCCACCTTCCGGAGATTTTCGATGTCCCTGCCGCCCTTCGATCAGCGCGACGGCCAGATTTGGCTCGACGGCGCGCTCGTTCCCTGGCGGGACGCGAAGACGCATGTGCTCTCGCACGGGCTGCACTACGGCTCCTGCGTCTTCGAAGGCGAGCGCGCCTATAACGGCGTCATCTTCAAGTCGCGCGAACATTCGGAGCGTTTTCGGCGCTCGGCGCAGATCCTGGATTTCGAGATTCCCTTCAGCGTCGAAGAGATCGACGCCGCCAAGGACGCGGTGCTCAAGGCCAATGGCCTCGCAAACTGCTACGTGCGTCCCGTCGCCTGGCGCGGCAGCGAGATGATGGCGGTGGCGGCTCAAAACTCCACGATCCATGTCGCGATCGCGGTGTGGGAGTGGCCGAGCATGTTCGACGTCGAAACCAAGATGAAGGGAATCAAGCTCGACATCGCCGAATATCGCCGTCCGGATCCGGCGACGGCGCCCTCGCTGGCCAAGGCCGCGGGCCTCTACATGATTTGCACCATATCGAAACATCGCGCGGAGCGGCGCGGCTACGCCGACGCGCTGATGCACGATTGGCTCGGGCGCGTCGCCGAATGCACGGGCGCGAATGTGTTCTTCGTGAAGGACGGCGTCCTGCACACGCCGATCGCCGACTGCTTCCTCGACGGCATCACGCGCCGCACCGTCATCGATCTCGCCAAGCGTCGCGGTCTCGAAGTGATCGAACGAAGGCTCATGCCGGAAGAGATGGGCGAGATGCAGGAATGTTTCATCTGCGGCACCGGCGCCGAAGTCACCCCGGTGGCCGAGGCGGGTCCATATAAATTCACCCCAGGCGAAATTTCACGTCGGCTGATTGAAGATTATTCGAAAGAAGTCTCGGCTTGAATATCGCCGCGCCCCCTTCGAGGCGCGGCGCTTTCAATGATCAGTAGCCGGTCCGGCAATGGCAGTGATGACGGTAGCGGTGATAGCCGCCGCCGTTAAGATACACGACATGCGGATCCGGATGGATCGCCGACGCCGCGTAATTGTTGATGACGTTGTTCACCGTCGGCACTTCATAGATGCGCGTCGGCGGCCTTTCGTAGGTCGGCGCCACATAATAGGTCGGGGGATAGCCGGTCGCGGCGTTGTAGGACGCCGGCTGGCCTTCGGCGTAATCGAAGCCATAGCCGTAGTCGTAGCCGGGATCGGCGTAGTAGACGCCGCCGCCGCCGTAATATCCGCCGTAGTCGCCGCCATATCCGCCGTATCCGCCATAGCCGCGCATATAGGCGCCGCGATTATAGGTGTAGCCGCCGTAATAATTGCGGCCGCGACCGCCGTAATAGCCGCCATTTCCGCCGTAGTAGCCGCCACCGTTGCCGCCATAGCCGCTGGACCAGTGTTGGCCTAGCCCTGCGCCAAAGCCGCTGCCGCCCGCCCAGTGGCCGCCGACGCCGCCGGCAGAGCCGTTGCCGCCCCATTGACCGCCACCGCCCCAGTGACCTCCTCCGCCGCCCCAGTGACCGCCACCGCCCCAGTGGCCTCCGCCGCCGCCGCCAAAATGTCCGCCGCCACCGCCACCGCCGCGCGCCTGCGCTTCGCCCGCCGCCAGCGCTGCGGTCATCGCGAGAGCCGCGATGGCCGTCAGAAGCTTTCCATTGCAACGCATATGTTCGCCCTTTCGTCTCGATTTGAGCCGCTGGCCGGTTCAAACTGGCCCGAACCCTAATGATTACGGGACGCCTACCGGCGCCTCGGAGACGAAGCGGCAAAAGAAAGGCCGCAGGCGGCGGGGCGCGGCCTGCGGCGGCGTTTAAGAAGCGTAAAGGTTAACTCGGGGCAGCTTGAGGCTTTAGAGCGCTTATCGACCGAATGGAATCATTCGGTCGATAAGAAATCGCTCCAAAATCAGAACGCTGGAGCAAATTCTGATCGAAAAAGTCTATCAAGTTTTTCGGATTTCGCTCTAGGCCTCCCTGCGCGCCTTGATCGCATGTTCGGCGAGAGTCTTGCCGAGCGACCAGACGGCGGAAGGCGCTTTGTGCGCGTCGGCGATCACCGCGTCGAAGGACGACAGCGCCCAGTCGCAGTCGGCGTCGGTGAGCGTCAGCGGCGGCAGCAGTTTGATCGTATGGTTGCCGTGTCCGGCGACCTGCGTCAAAACCTTGTGATCGCGAAACAGCGGGATGCTGATGAGCTGGCAGAAGAGGCCGGAGTTGACGGTCTCCAGCAGGTTCCAGGCGGCCTTCAGACGGAGCGACTTCGGCGGCCCGAATTCGATCCCGATCATCATGCCCTTGCCGCGCACGTCGGCGACGAGCTCGTAACCCGCGGCCATGCGCTTGAAGCCCTCGATCAGTCGCTGGCCCTTCTCGGCGGCGTTTTCGATGACGCGCTCCTCCTCCAGCACGTCGAGCGTCGCAATGCCGGCGGCCATGGCGAGATCGTTTTTGGAGAAGGTCGAGCCGTGCACCACCGCGCGATCCATGCGGTCGAACACCTTGTCGAAAACCCACTTGCGCGTCAGCACGACGCCGACCGGCGCATGTCCGCCGGAAAGCGCCTTGGCGAGCACCACCATGTCCGGCTGCACGCCGTAATGATCGATCGCAAGAAAGCTGCCCGTGCGGCCGACGCCGGTTTGGATTTCGTCGGCGACGAAGAGCGTTCCATATTTGCGACAGAGATCGGCGACGCCGCGCAGATAATCGTCGCCGGGCATGTTGACGCCCTTGCCCTGGATGGGCTCGACGAAAAACGCGGCGACGTCGCGCGTGCGCAGCGCCGCTTCCAACGCGGCGAGATCGTTGAACGGAACCTCGCGCGCATTGGGCAGATGCGGCTCGAAGCCTTTCTTGAACACGGCGTCGCCGTTCATCGACAAGGCGCCGTAGGTGAGGCCGTGGAACGCATGCGAGCAATGCGCGACGAAGGGACGGCGCGTCGAGCTCCGCGCGAACTTCAACGCCGCTTCGACCGCCTCGGCGCCGGAGTTCGCAAAGAAAGCTTTTTCGAGCCAAGGCGTGCGCTTGAGCAAACGCTCCGCCAGCACGCCCGCGAGCACGGACACGTCGAGCTGCACGAGATTCGCAAACTCGCCCGTGAGCACGCTGATCAGCGCGTCGCGCAGTTTCGGATGATTGCGACCCAGCGCGAACACGCCCCAGCCGCTCAAGAGATCGAGATAGCGCGCGCCGGCGCGGTCGTAGAGATAGGGGCCGACGCCGCGCGTGAAGCCGACGTCGTAGCCGATCGTCTTCAGCACGCGCACCCACATTTCGTTGAGGTGCTTCGCGTGCAGCGTATAGCGTTCCAACTCGCGTTGCGCCGCGAGAGCCATCATGTCGTAACGGCCCGCTTGTCCCCCCGACAAAGCATCTTCGCTCGGATTCGAGCTTGCGTGGGACGATGAGATCATGGCTGGGTCGAACTCCTGATGCAGGGGCGAAGATTCTGCGCGACGAGCAAACCGACGCGACTTGCCGAAATCCCCAAGGACGCGCCTTTCGCCGCAGTCGCGATTTGTTCCAAGGTCTAACCTATGCGCTCGCTTCGGTCGAGTGGATTCTACAGCCTCTTGCAAGCACGCGAAAACGCCTCTGCTCGCGCAGCGAGAAACAGTCAAGCCCGCGCCTTTTTCGGCGCAAACGCCGAAGCCGCGCGCAGGCTGCGTGTTTCCACAGCAAAGCGCGCGATAAGTAAAAATTCACGGTTGGACGCATCGCCGCGAATGGTATCCTGGCGTTAATGATTCGTGGGCGCTGGTTTGTGTCGCTCGTAAACCGGCGTCCCTGTTGAGGGCGACTAGTTATGGATATGCAGGGGAGCGGTCAGTTGGGAGCGAACGCGAATTTTCAGGAAGAGTTAAGCTCGCCCGTCGCCGCTGAAGCCGAAAAGGTCGAAATCGACCTTGTCGAAATTTCCGGCGCGATAAAATGGTTCGACGTCGCCAAGGGCTATGGCTTCGTCGTTCCCGACGATGGTTCTGCGGACGTGTTGCTGCATGTGACGACCCTGCGTCGAAGCGGTTTTCAATCCGCGCAAGAGGGCGCGCGCATTGTGTGCGAGGCGCAGCAGCGCTCCAAGGGGCTGCAGGTGTTTCGCGTGATCGCCATGGACGAGTTCGACGGCGATTCATCCGTCGCTCTCCGCCGCCGGCCGCACGCATGTGCAGGTCACCCCGGTCGGCGGCTATGAGATCGCTATCGTGAAATGGTTCAATCGCGTGAAGGGTTTCGGCTTTCTGACGCGCGGCGAAGGCACGGCCGACATCTTCCTTCACATGGAGACGGTGCGTCGCTTCGGTCTTGCGGAATTGAAGCCCGGCGACAGCGTGCTGGTGCGTTACGGCGACGGGCCGAAAGGTCTGATGGCCGCGGAAGTGCGGGCGCTCGACTCAAAGGGTCCCGCCACGCATTGACTTCAATCCAACTGCGCCGCGCTCCGTGATAAGACTGAGCGCTTTTCGCTCGGATGCGGTCATCCGAGCGACGGAAAGCCCGCTCCGAATTGAAAAGTGGGCGCCGAAAAAACTCTGTCAAACTTCTCTTGAAACTTGCGCCAGAACAAACTTGCGCTAGAACCATTCCGAAAAAGTTGATAGACTTTTGCGATTGGAATTTGCTCTCGCGTTTTGATTTTGGAGCAATTTCTTATCGACCGAATGAGTCCATGCGGTCGGAAAGCGCTCCAAGCGTTGGGAACGTCGCGCGCCGCGTCTAAACTCGATGTCGCGACGAGACGGAGGCGGGCGACGACATGTTCAAGTGCAAGCTGATTTTGTTTCTGGCGAGCGTGCTTTTCGCCGTCACTCCGGTTTCGGTCTCTGCGGTCGCGGGCGAGGCGACGGATAAGGTGGAGTTCGTCACCGTCAGCGGGCCGCACAGCTTCACGGTCGAGGTCGCGAAAACCGCAAAAGAGCGCGAGCGCGGGCTCATGAACCGGCGCGAGATGGCGCCCGATCATGGAATGCTGTTTCTGTTCGACGTCGAGTTGCCGGTCTATATGTGGATGAAGAACACCTTTTTGCCGCTCGACATGATCTTCGTCTCGAAAGCCGGTCGCGTCTCGGGGATTGCGCGCGACGCCCAACCGATGTCGGAAAAGATCATCTCTTCGAACGGGCCCGTCTGGGCCGTCATCGAACTCAACGCGGGCGCGGCGAAGGCCATGAGCCTCGCCGTCGGGGACCCCGTGCGACATCCCGGGTTAGCGCCATGATGTCCTGCGCCCGATGCTGGCGGCGCTTGTGAGCGGAGCGCGAGCATGATAGCGAAGGCCAACGGGCGCGGCGCGTTGCGTCGCTACCTTCGCCGGGGTATAGCGCAGCCTGGTAGCGCGGAAGTTTTGGGTACTTCAGGTCGCAGGTTCAAATCCTGCTGCCCCGACCAAAAAAAGACGGACGCGGCCGTCGCGACGGCGGCCTACGAGTTTAATCAGCGCGAGGCCATATGACCGCCAGAATTTATTGTCCCGCCGCGAGCGCCACGCAATCGGCGCCAGAACCCCGCAAGGCGTGGATGCTCCGCTATGACGCTGAGTTCGGCGCGCGCCATCGATCCGCTGATGGGGTGGACGTCGTCCGGCGATATGAAGTCGCAGATCAAACTGTCCTTCGACACGAAGGAAGAGGCGATCGCCTACGCCGAGCGCAACGGCATTCCCTATCGCGTCGAGGAGCCGAAACCGGCGACGTCGTGGCGTCGCCTCGCGTCCTACGCCGACAATTTCAAGACCACCCGCGTCGGCCAGTGGACGCACTAGAGCGCGTTCCGACCGAGTGGAATCATTCGGTCGACAAGAAATCGCTCGAGAATCAAAAATGCTGGAGCAAATTCTGATCGACTGGCGGATAAAATTATCCAGGCGAATGTGAGCCATCCGGCTGGTTTTATCCACTAGGTTTCTTCGCCGAAGAGTTCCGACTCCATAGCTCAGCTGGATAGAGCAACTGCCTTCTAAGCAGTAGGTCGCAGGTTCGAATCCTGCTGGAGTTGCCAGTTTCCCTAGCCGCGCGACACGGATGACGTCCGGTTCGAAATTTTATTTTGCCGCCAGCGCAGTTTAACCATGTTAGAGACATCGTCGGCGCAGGCGTTAGGCGCGGCGCGCGAGGACGAGGCGGTTAGTGTCGTAGATTTCAGTCAGCGATGGAGAGACCGCCGGTGGCTTTGAGCAATCGCGAACGGCAGGCTAGGTGGCGCGCCAAACTGAAGGCGCAGGCCGCAGGAAATTCCAGGCTGGAGGATGTTTTTCGCGACCATATGCGCAAGCTGCTGCTTGCGGAAGATCATTTCGTGGAATGCGCGACCGAGGAAGAGCTCGCGATCTGCCGCAAGGCCGCGGCGCGCTTGCTGAAGGAGAGCGACGAGCGATTGATCGAGGCGCTGAACGCGCTGGTCTTTGCGTGGCTGGAGGATGAGTGCGTAGCGCTCAGCACAGCGCCGCGCAAGGCGACGCCCGCAGCCAAACAGGCGCAGCGCGGCTGAGTCTTGTAAACGGTTGACTGGCGCGCCGCGCGCCATAAACTTCGCACGTCAAACGGCTCCGTAGCTCAGCTGGATAGAGCAACTGCCTTCGAAGCAGAAGGTCGCAGGTTCGAATCCTGCCGGGGTCGCCATAAAATCAATCACTTGTGCCGCACGGCTCTCGACGACTTGGTGTCATACCGGACTGGCGTGAGTATCGCGCTCAGGGGAACGGGCGCGAGGGTTCCTGACCGCTTAATTCTGACAGTTCGGAGCGCCGTTTGCGGCATCGAACCGTGAGGATGTCGCAGTCAGCTACACGCCACAAGCGGAACGGGCGCACCGTTGGCTCCAAGAGAGTTTGGTCTAGGACGGCGAGACGCGCACGATTTTGCCGAAAGCCGGATTTGCAGGAACCATCGGAAGGCGGTCAACGTTGGCTTGCAAAAGGTCTCAACTTTTTTCCAAAGCTTCGTGAGACTTTTGTGACGGCGGTTCTGCTCTCGAGTTCAACGCATCAAGGTGGAGGAGGGGCTAATTATGAGAAAGCTTACAATGATTTTAGCGGCGGCGCTCCTGCTGCTGGGAACGCTCGCCGTGAGCGACGATACGAAAGCTCAAGTCACGAGTACATCACAAGCCTGTCAGGCGGTCAAAAACTTTACGCCTTACGTTAAACAGGCGGCATGTAACGGAACGACCGGGTATTGCGGGTGCGGGCCGGGCTGGATATCGTCCTGCGCTCCGCGCTGTTGCCATTGCGTTCGTTGCTAGCCCACCGACTTCAGGGAGCAGTCGTCAGGCAGGTTCGCCTGCCGGGCGGTGGCGGTGCGAAATGGATTGGGGCCGCGGTCTCAACCAACGAACTATTCGCGACAGAGATCGGCTAGGGTTCGCCCCCGTAATTAAAAAGGCGAAGTCCAATGACCCGGCCCTGGCCGCGGGGGACGGGCGCGCTAAGTTAATGCCTTGCGGCGAATGGGGGAATTCGACATGACGCAAGACGAACCAAAAAAAGGCGCGCCACACGCATCGGGGAAAGAGCCAGACCATTACGGCGGCATGGCCGCGATGGATTTCGATCTGACCCCGAGCGTGATCATATGCGGTGTGGCCGGCGCGGTGTTGGGATTTATTCTCGGGATGTGGGCGACGGCGAGTATCCCGATCACTTTCGCGACAACGATTGTTTTCGGAGTGCTGTCGGGCATTTTCGGCATGTTCGTCCCTTGGTACAAGCCTGGTGACGCGAAAAAGCCGAAAGGGCCCGCCTGACGTCTCAGCGGGCCGCTCGTTCGGACCATCGTCGTCGCGCTCCCCGCCGAAGTGAAACTCCAGCGCCGCCGCGATGGCGGGCGATCTGGGTCGATGAGAGAGAGCCAAGTTAAAGTCGGATCGATCGCGTGGCGAATGGCTTCGCCGCGATCGCGAGGATTTGACTTGCAGCGCCGTCAAGCGCCTGTCACAAGCGCGGGCTACGCGGAGCCGTAGCGGCGCCGCGGTTGTGCGTCTTCTCTTCGAAGAGAGTGCAAATGCTCCAATATTTCCCCGGCCGTCGGGCCGGTGTTATCGCGTTGTTTTGCCTGTTCGCTTTTGGCGCGGGGGCGCAGCCGCTGATCACGTCGCCGATATCGAATGCTTCGCTCACGCAACTGCGGGGCAACACCCGGCCGGAGGCGGTCGCGGCGAATGATCGCGGAACGGTCTCCGACAGCCTGCCGCTCGCGCATATGATGCTGCAGCTGCGGCGCGGCCCGGCGCAGGAACAGGCGCTTGAGCGGCTCATCGCGCAGTTGCACGATCCCAAATCGCCCAATTTTCATCAATGGCTGACGCCGGCGCAGTTCGGCGCGCAATTCGGGCCGGCGCAGAGCGATGTGAACAAGATCGTCGGCTGGCTCGTCTCGCAAGGTTTCGTCGTCAACCGGGTTTATCCCAGTCAGATGACCGTAGATTTTTCCGGTTCAGCCGGGCAGGTGCGCACGGCGTTTCATACCGAGATGCATAAATTGAGCGTGAACGGCGCGGATCACATCGCCAATATGAGCGATCCGATGATCCCCTCCGCCCTCGCTCCGGCGGTCGCCGGCGTGGTCTCGCTGCACGACTTCCGTCCGCAGCCGTTCTTGAAGCCGAAGACGCATTGACACTCTCGGCAACGGAAGCTATGCGGTCACGCCGGCGGACCTCGCGACCATCTATAATTTCAATCCGGTTTTCGCCTCGGGGAATGTCGGGCAGAACCAGACGATCTATCTCGTCGAGGACTCCGATCTCTACTCCAAAGCGGACTGGACGACCTTTCGCGCGACCTTCGGCCTCTCCGGCTACACGACGGCGACCCTGTCGACGGTTCACCCGGGATCCTGCGCGGGTCCGGGCGCAAACGCCGACGACGTCGAAGCCATTCTCGACGCCGAATATTCGAGCGCCGCGGCGCCGGGCGCGGCGATCGTCATGGCGACCTGCAAGAACACGACGACCAGCAGCGGCGTCTTCACCGCGATCCAAAATCTCGTGAACGAAACGCCCGCGCCCGCGATCGTCAGTGTCAGCTATGGCGAATGCGAGGCCGCCAACGGCGCGGCTTCGAATCTCGCCTTCCTTGACGCCTATCAGCAGGGGGCCGCGGAAGGCGTGTCGATTTTCGTCTCGGCGGGAGATTTGAACGCGGCCGGTTGCGACGAGGGTCGAACGCATGCGGTGTCCGGCGTCGGCGTCAGCGGATTGGCCTCGACGCCCTATAATGTCGCGGTCGGCGGCACGGATTTCGCCGACAGTTTCGTTGGCCTGAGCAGCTCTTATTGGAGCGCGAACAACACCGCCGCCTTTGGCTCGGCGCTGTCCTACGTTCCGGAAATACCCTGGAACGACAGCTGCGCCAGTGAACTCGTCGGGCTTTACGCCGGTTATTCGACGACCTACGGCTCGAGCGGGTCCTGCAACAACCTTTCTTCAACTTACCTCGACCTCGTCGGCGGCAGCGGCGGCCCCAGCGGCTGCGCGACCGGAGCTCCGGCGAGCGGGGATGTCGTGGGCGGGACCTGCGCCGGCTACGCCAAGCCCTCGTGGCAGTCGGGCGTCCTCGGCAATCCGAGCGACGGCGTGCGCGATCTGCCGGACGTTTCGTTTTTCGCCTCGAACGGCATTTGGGGCCATTATTACGTCTTCTGCTATTCCGATCCGACCTCCGGCCGAGGCGGAGCAGCCTGCAGCGGCGCGCCGAGCGGCTGGAGCGGCGCCGGCGGCACCTCCTTCGCCTCGCCGATCATGGCCGGCGTGCAGGCGCTGATCAATCAGCAGACGGGTTCGCGCCAAGGCAATCCGAACACGCGCCTCTACGAACTGGCGACGGCCCAATATGGCCTGTCGCCGAGCGGCTGCGACTCGAACAACGGCTTTTTCGTCGACAGCAAATGCGTCTTCAACGATGTGACGCTCGGCGACAACGACGTCCCCTGCTCAGGCGCGGCGAACTGCTATAGACCCTCGGGACCCTATGGCGTGATGTCGACTTCCGACACGAGCTATCTTCCCGCCTACGGCTCCAACAAAGGCTGGGATTTCACGGCGGGGCTCGGTTCGGTGAATGTGAACAGCCTCGTGAGCAATTGGAGCGCCGCGCAGACGCACTGGTTCGAAGCGGGAGTTGGCGATTTCAACGGCGACGGCTTCAGCGACGTTCTCGGTCGCGCCTACAACGGCAATATGCAGATTTGGCTCGTTCACGGCGCGACCGCGACGCCGACGATCGTCGCGCAGCAGAACGTCGCAGCAGGCTGGAGCGTCGCCGGCGTCGGCGATTTCAACGGCGACGGGATATCCGACATTCTGTGGCGCTATACCGACGGCTCGGTGATGATCTGGCTCATGAACGCCGACGGCTCCACCCAATCCTCGACCAATCTTGGTCCTGTCCCGCTCTCCCAGGCGATCGTCGGCGTCGGCCTTTTCAACGCCGACAAATACGCGGACATCCTCTGGCGCAACGCGGACGGCAGCCTGGTCATCTGGGAGATGAGCGGCGCGGCGGTTTTGAACACAGTCGCAATCACGGAGGTCCTGCCGCCCACATGGACCGTCCTCGGCGTCGGCGACTTCAACGGCGACGGCGTCTCCGACATTCTGTGGCGCTACGTCGACGGCAGCGTCGCGGTCTGGCTGATGAACAACACGCCGGAGGTGAAAGCCCAGGGCGCCAGCATTGCGCTTAGTCTCGATTACTCCTTCGCGGGGCTCGGCGACTTCAACAAGGACAAATACGCCGACATCTTGTGGCGCAACGCCGACGGGACCATCCTGATCTGGGAGATGAAATCGACGAAGATGCTCGCCGCGGTCGGGCCGCAGCCGCCGCAAGCGAACTCCTTCATCACCGCCGTCGGCGATTTCAATGGCGACGGCTACGCCGACATCCTGTGGCGCAACAGCGCGAGCGAGCTCGTCATCGCGTGGTTCATGCAGAACGGCGTGACGCAGACGACTTCGACCTATGCCGCAAGCCCGCCCTGAGTCGCCGCTCGCCCTGATCGACTTGCTGCCGTCGGCGTCGATTTCGGCTAGAGCGCTTTCCGCTCGAATGGACTCATTCGAGCGATAAGAAATCGCTCCAGACTCAAAATGATGGAGCCTGTTCTCATCGCAAAAGACTTTATGGTTCCGCCATGAGCGAAACCGATCCGGCCAAGCCCGGCGAGCGGCGCCAGTTCGCAGCGCTTCCCTGGCGCATCCGCGAGGGGCTGGAGATCCAGCTGATCTCGTCACGCGAAACGCGCCGCTGGGTCATTCCCAAAGGTTGGCCCATGAAGGGGAAGAAGCCGCACGCCGCGGCGGCGCGCGAAGCCTTCGAAGAGGCGGGCCTCGTCGGTAAGATCGCCAAGAACAAGACGGGCTCGTTCCATTACATGAAACGGCTCAAGAACGGCGCGACGATTTCCTGTCTCGTCGACGTGTTTCCGATGCAGGCGTCGCGCCAGCTGCGCAGCTGGCCCGAACGCGGGCAGCGGGTGACGCAATGGTTTCCCTATGACGTCGCCGCCGAAAAAGTCGCCGAGAATGAACTCTCCGCGCTCATCCTGGCTTTCGGCAAAAGAAAATCCGGTCGGCTCGCCGCCGACGCCACGCTCATTCCGCCGCCCGCAGCGCCGCGAAAGCGCGATCGAGATCCTCGGTGAGATCGCTCACGTCCTCGAGACCCACCGAAAAGCGCAAGGCCGGACCCGGCGGCGCCCAGGTCGTGGCGGTGCGGAAGCTGCGGCAGTCGAACGGGATCACGAGGCTCTGATAGCCGCCCCAGGAATAGCCGAGGCCAAACAACGTCAGCGCGTCGAGAAAGGCCGCGACGGCGCGTTTTGCGGCAGGCTTGAGGATGATCGAAAACAGCCCGGAGGCGCCGGCGAAATCGCGTTTCCAAAGCGCGTGATCCGGATGCGAGGGCAGGGCGGGGTGCAGGACGAACTCGACTTCCGGGCGCGCCTCGAACCAGCGGGCGAGCTCCACCGCGGCGCGCTCCTGTTCGCGTAGACGCAAGCTCATCGTGCGCAGGCCGCGCAGCGCGAGATAGGCGTCGTCGCCGCCGACGCACATCGAGAAGGCGTCGTAGGTCTTGCGTAACGGCTTCGCCCAGGCGGCGTTGGCCGAGACGAGGCCGAGCAGAAAATCGGCGTGTCCGCAAAGATATTTGGTGCCGGCCTCGACGCAAAGGTCGGCGCCGCGTTCATGCGGCGGGAACAGCAGCGGCGTCGCCCAAGTGTTGTCGAGAATGACGCAGGCGCCGCGCGTTTTGGCGAGCGCCGCGATCGCCGGCGTGTCGGCGATCTCCATCGTCAGCGAGCCGGGCGATTCCAACAGGATAGCGCTGGTCTGCGCGCGCATCAGCCCGGCGACGTCGGCGCCAAGGCGGGGATCGAAATATTGCGTCTCGACGCCGAAGCGCTTCAGCACCTCGTCGCAGAAATTGCGCGTCGGCTGATAGGCGTTGTCGCAAACGAGGATGTGATCCCCGGCCTTCGTCGCCGTCATCAGCGCGAGCCCGACCGCGGCGAGACCGGAAGGCGTGACGACGGAGAGCGCGGCGCCTGAAATCTCGGTCCAGGCTTCCTCGAGCGCGCGCGTCGTCGGCGTGCCCTTGGTGCCGTAGGTGTAAGGCGCTCTGTTCGCGGCGAAATCCGCAGCGTTCGGAAAAAGCGCGGTCGAGCCGCGATAGACCGGCGTGTTGACGAAGCCGAATTGCTCGGCCGGTTTGCGCCCGGCGCGAACGAGGCGCGTGTTGAGACGCCCGCGCGGCGGGTCGGCTTTGCTGTCGTCGGTCATTGGCGCGCCCCCCAGAGCGCTTTCAAATCCTGAAGCGTGTTCTTATGCGGAATGGTCCACACGCTTCTGCAAAACTCGCCTCAGCGGCATTACTGCCGCATGTTCGGCGCCGCTTCAAGGCGTTCCCTCGCCGCGCATCCGCCGCCACCAGGCCTCGAGCGCAGCGCGGTTCGGCTCCACGAATTCATAAAGATCGCCGGCGAAATCGCCCCACTCGGCGCAAAAATGCGGCGAGATCGCCGCGACGATCGGCGTTTTGGCGAGCAGCGCGGCGCGAAAGGCGTCGCAGAGGCCGCCGCGCTCGGCTTCCTGCTTGCTGAATTTGCTCAGCACGATGAGATCGACGCCCGCGGCGGCCGCACGCTCGATCGAGGCGCAGGCGAGCGCGAGTTCGCTGGTGTCGAGGTTGCACGCGACCGAGCCGCGCCCAAGGTCCTGCGAGATGCTGAAGACGGCGCCCGTCGCGATGTCGCGCAGCACGATCCGCTTCTTCGCGCCGCGCGCGTCGGGAAGGCGCGTCTGCACCAGTCCCGCGACCGAAAAGCCGCGTCTGCGCAGCCCTCGCGCGAAGGAGTGCATCAAGGCTTGCGCCGCCTTGCTCTTGTCGGCGCGCAGCGCGGCGATGCGAGGCCCGCCCGGCGTCGTCGGCCCCATGCCGCCTCCCGTCGCAGAAAAAAGACGCGTGAAAACGTCGCGCCGCCGGGGATATGAGCGCAGCGCCCCCTTTCGTGCAAGCGCCCTCGCGCAAGTGGAAGCTGCGTCAATCGCCGGGCGGAACCCTCGCCCGGCTTCGAACATTAGACGTCTGGCGCGAGCGTCGCTCCCTTCCTGTCTCGGGCGTCCGCGCCGCGAGGCACTTGCGGCCACCCTCCGGGCGCCCAATTTATTGCTCTGGTAACAACCGACGAGCTGGCGAACCGCCGTGACCGAAAAACAGAATATTTCGACGCCGAGGCGCGACGCGGTCGAGGCCTTCACGAGAGAGGCGCGTGACCTCTCTCCCACGGGCGGGACAGGGAAAGGGCGGCTCATTTTTGCGCTCGACGCGACCATGAGCCGACAGCCGACGTGGGATCTCGCGCAATCGATTTAGGGCGAGATGTTCGCAGCGACGGCGGCGCAGGGCGCGCTGGACGTGCAGCTCGTCTATTTTCGGGGCTTTTCCGAGTGTCGTGCGTCGAATTTCGTTTCAGGCGGGGCGGGTCTTCGCGCGCTGATGAGCAAAATCGACTGTCGCGCCGGCAAAACTCAAATCGCCAAGGTCTTGCGTCACGCGCGCAGCGAGACGCGCGCGCAACGGGTCGGCGCGGTGGTCTACATCGGCGACGCCGCCAAGGAAAAGATCGACGACCTTGGGGCGATCGCCGGAGAACTCGGGCTTCTTGGCGTGAAGACCTTCATGTTCCAAGAAGGTAGGGACGCCGCAGCGCAACGCGCTTTTCGCGAGATCGCGCGGCTTTCCGGCGGCGCCTATGCGACCTTTGACGTCAACGCCCCGCGCCGTCTCGCCGAATTGCTCGCGGCCGCCGCAGCCTACGCGGTCGGCGGCATGAAGGAGCTTGAAAAAAGAGCGCAGAACGGCGAAGCGGCGGCGCGCCTTTTGCTCTCGCAGTTGTAGTATCGCCCGAGGATCGGTCCGCCGATTTGCGGACGTTGCGATAGGGACGCTCGAATATGCCGGTGTTCGTCGGTATACTGACGATGTTGCTCACCTTCTACGCGCTGAAGAGCTTTACACGCGCGTCGCCGAAGCTGCTCGCCCGCCTGGTCCGCAGCGGCGGCGCGGCGTTCGCGCTTTTGGTGGGCGGCTTTCTGGTGTTGCGCGGCGCTGTCGGGCCTGGCGTCGCGATCGGCGGTCTTGGGCTTTGGCTGATGGGCTTCAGCGGCTCGCCGCTCTCCGGCTTCCGCCCGTCGGGTGGGGCGAGGTCAGGCGTCTCGCGCGTTCGTTCGGCGATGATCGAGATGGAGCTCGACCGCGTCACCGGAGCCATTCGGGGCGTCATTCTGGCCGGGCCGGAGGAAGGACGCACGCTCGAATCGCTCAACAGGGCGCAGCTGTTCGACCTTTACGGACATTGCGCCGCCCATGATCCGGAGGGCGCACGGCTGCTAGAGGCATATTTCGACCGCCGCTTTGCCGGATGGCGTGGTGCAGCTCAAGGTCATGACGACGCGCGGACCGCTGGCGCGCGGCCGGGTCGCCGCCCGGCGTCGGTTTCGGAAGACGAGGCCTATGAAATACTGGGCCTCAAAAAGGGCGCGCCGGCCAGCGAGATCGCCCGGGCGCACCGCGAGCTTATGAAGAAGCTGCATCCAGACCACGGGGGCGCGACGGACCTTGCCGCGCGCGTTAACGAGGCCAAGGACGTGCTTATGCGGCGCCATCACGGCTGAAGCGATCGGGCCGCGGGGGAGACCTCTGGCGGAGGCGCTCTCGAAGCTGTCGGAAGCGAGCGTCATCGTCCCCGCTCCCCTAGTTCTTCGTGGCGAAACAAGAGAAGCCCGAGCGTTTCAAGGATTTACACGCCGCCGCCGCCGCCTGCTCCTCCATCCCGGCGAATCGGGCGCGATAGAGCGTCTCGCGACCCTTCTGAACCTTCTCCGTAAAAGCCTTGGCGCTCGCCGGCAGCACATGGCCTTCGCTGCGCGCTTTGGCCAGCAGCGCAGTGGCCTCACCCGCGTCCTCGGTGGCGCCGAGCTGGATCATCCAGCGCGCATTCGGCACGCGCGAGGATTCGATCTTGGGAAGCAGGGTTTGATTCGGGTTCCCGCGCTTTAGAGTTGACGGCGTCGTCGCCGCGGCGACCTCCTTGCGGCTGGTCTTGCCAACCGTTTGCGAAGTGGAGCCGTCGAGCGCGCCGCGCAGTTTGCCCGCGAGCTTGGTTCGGCCCTTGGCCGGCTGTTCGACCTCGGCGCGCGCATGCAGACCGGAAACGAAAGCCGGGCGGGTTTTCTCTTCCCTCTTCGCTTTTTCTTCCTTTGCAGGCGCTAAGGCGAGTTTCGCCGCCGGCGGAGCCGATTTGGCGGGAACGGGCTTCTCCTGAGCCGCGAGCCTCTCCTGGAATTTTTCCTGGGCCTGGACGCGCTTGACCGGCGCCGGCTCTTCGACGGTCTTCTCCTTGGCGGCGACCTCGTCGCGCGGGGGCCGATCCTCGCTCACGTCCGATTGACGTCGCGCGTGGCGACGCGCTCTACGACCGGCGCCTCCTCACGTGCGACCCGCGTCTCGGCGCCCTCGGCGATGTGGTCCTCGATCAGGCTCGTCATCAGCCGATCACGCGCGGCGGAGGTCCGGCCGCCGAGCACCACGGCGACGATATGGCGCCGTCCGCGCCGGACCGAGGTCAGAAGATTGAAGCCTGAAGCCGTGGTGTAGCCGGTCTTGATGCCGTCGACGCCTTCGACGCGGCCAAGCAGATGGTTGTGGTTGCGGATCAGTTCGCCATTGTAGGCGAAGCTGTGGGTCGCGAAATAACGGTAGTAGCGCGGGAAACGCTCCTGAATCGCGCGGCCGAGCAGCGCGAGATCATAGGCCGTCGTGATCTGCTCGCTGTTCGGCAGACCCGACGCATTGGCGAAATGCGTGTCGGCCATGCCGAGCGCATGGGCCTTGGCCGTCATCATCGCCGCGAAGCTGTCTTCGTCGCCGCCGATATTCTCGGCGATGGCGACGGCGATGTCGTTCGCCGATTTGGTGACGACGGCCTTGATCGCATCTTCGACCTCGATCGTCGCGCCCGGACGCAGACCGAGTTTCGTCGGCGACTGAGCGGCGGCGCGTTCGCGAGATCATCAACGGCGAGTTGAGACGCAGCGCGCCCTTTTCGAGTTGCTCGAACAGCAGGTAGAGCGTCATCACCTTGGTCACCGACGCAGGGTGGCGACGCTGATGCTCGTTGGACGCATAAATCGTTCGGCCGCTGTTGGCGTCGACGACGATGGCGGCGGAGCCGGGCGGGTCAGAAATTCGCCGCCGCCGGAGTCTTGAACCGCATACTCCCGCCGGTCGCGGAAGCGCGCATAGCGCGCGTGGCGTCGATGGAACGGATAGAAGCTCATCGAATGGCGATGATAGCCAAAATGAGCGTGTGCATAGTAATGATGATGACGGCCCCTGGCTTCGCCGGGGGAAACCGTCGTCGTCATCGCGGCGAGGAGTGCGAACAATCCAAGGAACAGGGAAGGCCGCCGCGCTATTTGCGCGAAAATCTGGAGAATCGCCATCTCACTCGCCCGGAAACTGAACTGACCGCGTTCGACGGATGCTGAATTCTTACGAATTCGCCGCCGGACATTTGACCAAGCGAGATTAACGGAGTTGGGTTACTTGCAGGTTAAGCGCAGGCGCCGCAATTTCTATATTTTGCGACGCAACAATGAATTGACAATTTTTTGTGCGATGCATATATTCAATGCGTCAACGGTGCGCTCCGGCCTTTCGCCAAGGGGCGTTGATGCATGTGGAGCGCCGCAATCTAAGGACGCCACAATGGTCCCGACTTTCGACAGCGTGCAGCAGCTCGGCAAGGATCAGATGGAAGCCGCCTCGGCCGCCGCCGCCGCGTTCACCAAGGGTTTGCAAAGCATTGCGACCGAAACGACCGATTATTCCAAGAAGTCGTTTGAGAAGACCCGGCTCCTCGCCGAGAAGCTCGTTGCGGTGAAGAAGGTCGACGAGGCGATCGCGCTGCAGACGGATTACGTGAAGTCGTCCTACGAGGATTTCATGGCCGAAGCGACGAAGATCGGCGAGCTTTATACCGCTCTGGCCAAGGAAGTGTTCAAGCCGGTGGAAGCCGCCGTCAAGGCCGCCGCTCCGGCCGCCGCGGAATAATTCGAAAAGCTGAAGTTCAGCTTCGGGAGCCCGGACGCGCGAGCCGCCGCCGGGCTTTTCCTTTTCGACCCTGCGCGAACTCGACGAACGCGCGATAGACATCGAAGCCGCGAGCATTAAAGTTCATTCTATTTCTCAGGATTAATACTTAAGCTATTGATTATAATAGGCCTAATAGTTAAAGCTAGAACTCGCTTCAAGACCCTGGCGAAAAGCGTCGCCTCGCTTTGTACGGTTGGCATTCGCGCCTGGGCGGCTATAGTGGCGCTCAATCGGCGCGCGGCTTCGCGCCCTAAAAGGTTTGAGAATGACCGACGCCCCAGGCTCCAGCGCGAGCCCTCAGCCCGACGACGTCCTGCAGCAACTCTTCTACGTCCATGACCGCGGCGGGGTGATCGGTCCCATCCTCGGCGCGAAGCTCAAGGAGATGGTGGAGCATCGCGCCGTGGCGCGCGACGCCAGCATAAACCTCGTCGGCGCTCCGAACTGGACGCCGATTTTGCAGGCGAAGCTATTTTCCGACTGCTTTCCCAAAGAAGCGAAGCCTTCGCAGTTGCGAGATGGCGAGAGCGGCGATCTCGCCTACGCCGGCTTCTGGATCCGGGCGGCCGCCGCCGCCATCGATTACGTGCTGATGCTGTTGCTGGTGACGGCGATCGCGGCGGTCTTCACGACCGTCGGCATGATCCTCGTCGGGCCCGAGGCCGTCAACGAATTCGTCGTCGCCAACGAGACGGCGATCAATATCATCGTCGTGATGATCGCCTTGACCTATTACAGCGTGTTTTTGTCCGGTCCCTGGCAGGCGACGCCGGGCAAGCGGATCTGCGGCATTTATGTCATCAGGACCGACGGCCAACGGATCGACGGGCCATTCGCGGCGTTGCGCTACCTCAGCTATATGATCTCGGAGGCGACCCTGGGCGTCGGCTTCCTGATGGTGTTTTGGACCAAGGAGCGCAAGGCGCTGCACGATATCGTGCTCGGCACTCGCGTCGTCTACGGACGCAAAGAGGCGCCGTCCGCGAGCCCCAATAAACTGTGAACGGACGCGCCGGGACGCGTGGCGAATTGGGGGCGCGGGTCTAAACTGCGGCCATGATCGCAGAGCCGGAATTCGTCCATCTTCACCTCCACACGGCTTTCTCGCTGCGCGAGGGGGCGCTCGGCCTTTCGAAACTGCTCGATCTTGCGGTTCGCGACGCGCAGCCGGCGCTCGCCGTCACCGACACCAATAATCTTTTCTGTGCGCTGGAGTTTTCCGAGAAGGCCGCCGGAGCGGGCGTGCAGGCCATTCCCGGCGCGCAGCTTTCCATCGACTTCGGCGACGCCGAGCGCGCCGATTTCTCGGAGCAGGGCGTCGGCTCTATCGTGCTGCTCGCGAAAAGCGAGGCCGGCTATCGCAATCTCATGCGGCTCGTCTCGCGCGCCTATCTTGGGTCGCAGGGGGGCGAGCCTTCGGTCGCGCTCAAAGAGCTTTGCGAAAACGCTCACGACCTCATCGCTCTCACCGGCGGTCCGGAAGGCGCGATAGACGCCGCGATCGCAAAGGGGCGGGGCGAGATCGCCGCTGCGCGGCTGCAGGCGCTCGCCGGAGCCTTCGGCGACCGGCTTTACGTCGAGCTGCAGCGCCACGGTGCGCCGAACGAAGCCGCGACGGAGCCGCATCTGCTGGATTTCGCCTTCCGCAGCGGTCTTCCCATCGTTGCGACGAACGAACCCTTTTTCGCGAGCGCTGCGGATTTCGAAGCGCATGACGCGCTGCTGTGCATCGCGGAGGGGACGGTCGCCAGCGCGCCGGAGCGGCGACGGCTGACGCCGGCGCATTATTTCAAGACGCGGGCCGAGATGGCGCAGCTTTTCGGCGATCTCCCCGAAGCGCTGGCGGCGAGCGTCGAGATCGCGCGGCGCTGCGCCTATCGCCCGCGTGGGCGCAAGCCGATCATGCCGCGCTTCATGCAAGCGACGGCGGCGCAAGCGCCTGAGGAGCTGGATCGGCTCGAGGCGGCGGAGCTTCGCCGGCAGGCGCAGGAAGGGCTCGAAGCGCGGCTGGCGGCGGCAGGACCCGCGCCGGGTCTGGCGCGCGCCGACTATGACAAGCGGCTCGACTTCGAGCTCAGCGTCATCGAGAAGATGCGCTTTCCCGGCTATTTTCTCATCGTTTCCGACTTCATCAAATACGCGAAGTCCATGGGCGTTCCGGTCGGACCGGGGCGCGGCTCGGGCGCGGGATCGCTTGTGGCCTATGCGCTTACCATCACCGACCTCGATCCGCTGCGCTTTGGTCTGTTCTTCGAGCGCTTCTTGAACCCCGAGCGCGTGTCGATGCCCGACTTCGACATCGACTTCTGCCAGACCCGGCGCGGCGAGGTGATCGATTATGTGCGCCAGCGCTACGGCGCCGAGAGGGTCGCGCAGATCATCACCTTCGGTTCCTTCCTCGCGCGCGGCGTGCTGCGCGGGGTGGGGCGCGTCCTGGAAATGCCGCTCGGCCAGGTCGACAAGCTGGCGAAGCTGGTGCCGCAAATCGAGCCAAGCCGGTGACGTTGAAAGAAGCGCTGGCCAGCGAGCAGAAGCTGCGCGAGGCGGTCGCGGAGGACGAGCGCGTGGCGCGGCTGTTCGAGATCGCCGGAACGCTGGAAGGGCTCTACTCCAACGCCTCGACCCACGCCGCCGGCATCGTCATCGCAGATCAACCATTGGATGAGGTTACGCCGCTATATCTCGACGCCAAAGCGGAAATGCAGGTTACGCAATTTAACATGAAGTGGATCGAGTGCAGCGGGTCTCGTCAAATTCGACTTCCTCGGGCTGAAGACTCTCACGGTGCTTGCGGCGGCGTCCGATCTGGTGCGCCGGCGCCAGCCTGACTTCGATCTCGCAAAGGTTCCGCTCGATGACGCCCCGACCTTTCAGATGCTGGGCCGGGGCGAGACCGTGGGCGTGTTCCAGTTGGAAAGCGCAGGCATGCGCAAGGCGCTGGTCGAGATGCACGCCGACCGCTTCGAGGACATCATCGCCCTCGTCGCGCTCTACCGTCCGGGCCCGATGGCCAATATCCCGACCTATTGCGCGGTGAAGCTCGGCGACGAGGAGCCGGACTATCTCCACCCGCGGCTCGAACCGATCCTGAAGGAGACCTTCGGCGTCATCATCTATCAGGAACAGGTGATGCAGATCGCGCAGCTTCTGTCCGGCTATTCGCTCGGCGAAGCCGACAATCTGCGCCGCGCGATGGGCAAAAAGATCAAAGCGGAGATGGACAAGCAGCGCGACCGCTTCGTGAGCGGCGCCAGGGAGCGTGGCCTGGATCACGCGAAAGCCGACGAGATTTTCGACCTGCTGGCGAAATTCGCCGACTACGGCTTCAACAAGAGCCACGCCGCCGCCTATGCGCTGATCGCCTATCACACAGCCTGGTTCAAGGCCCATTATGCGACCGAGTTTCTCGCCGCTTCAATGACTTTCGACAAGGACAACACGGACAAGCTGGCCGAATTCCGCCAGGAGGCGCAGCGGCTCGGCATCGCCGTCGAGCCGCCGTCGATCCAGCGCTCGGGCGCGGATTTCGACGTCGCGCCCGGCGAGGGCGGCAGGCTTGCGATCCGCTACGCGCTCAGCGCCGTAAAGGGCGTCGGCGAAGGGCAGGCGGCGTCGCTCGTCACGGCGCGCGGAGAGCGAGCGTTCAAGAATCTCGCGGATTTCGCGCGCCGCATAAATCCGCGCGAGGTCAATAAGAAGGTGCTGGAGACGCTCGCCTGCTGCGGCGCCTTCGATGAACTCGATCCCGACCGCGCCGAGGTTTTCGGCGGGGTCGAGACGATCCTCGCCTGCGCCAACCGCTGCGCCGAGGAGCGCCTGCACGGCCAGAACGCGCTCTTCGGCGAGGCAGAGAGCGGCGAACTCGCGTTGCCTAGGGTGGAGCCCTGGTCCGCCGCGGAGCGCCTCAAGCGGGAATTCGACGCCGCCGGCTTTTTCCTCTCCGGCCATCCGCTCGACGTCTATCGCAGTCTTGGGCGCAGGCTGCGGCTGCAGCGCTGGAGCGATTTCACCGCTTCCGTGAAGCGCGGGGCGACGGCGGGTCGGCTCGCGGCGATCGTGCTGGACCGCATGGAGCGGCGCACCAAATCCGGCTCCAAAATGGGCATCTTCCAGCTCTCCGACGAGAGCGGGCAATATGAGGCGATCATTTTCCAGGAAGGACTGACGCAATATCGTCCGTTGCTGGAAAAAGGCGCTGCGGTGCTGCTGACGCTCTCCGGAGCGCTCGAAGGCGACGACGTGCGCGCTCGCATCGTGACCGCCGAACCGCTCGCCGCGGTCGCCGCAAAGAGCCTCAAAGGCCTGCGGATTTATCTGCAGGACGCGGCGCCGCTGGAGAAGGTCAAGCGACGCCTCGCGACGAAGGGCGAGGGGGAAGTCGCGGTCGTCGTGACGCGCGAGGCGGGCGCCGAGGAGATCGAGATCAGGCTGCCCGGCGGCTATCTTATTTCCGCCGAGGTTTTCGGCGCCTTGAGCGCTATCCCGGGCGTGCTCAGCGTCGAGCATATTTAGGATGAAAGGGGCGCCTGCCGCCGACGAAGCATGAATCATTTTCACATCGCCGACGCTCCCGCGCCGAAAATGGCGAGCGCCTCGGCGACCATTTGCTCAAGCGGCGCCTCTTCCAGCGGCTGAAGCGAGACGAGCGTGCGAAAAAACAAAGGCGCGACCAAAAACTCGATGAGCCGCGCGCCATCGACAGCGGGCGCGATTTCTCCGCGCGCCGCGCCGCGCTCGACCAGACTCGCGGCGAGGCCGAGGCGCTCGCGCCAATAGTCGCGACGCAGCTCCTGCGCTTCGGGACTCTGCGCCAAGCTCATCGCCAGCAGCGCGGCGCCCTGGCGCGATTGGAGCAGGCGCACGACGCCGCGCAGCAGCTCGACGAGATCCTCGGAGAGGCTGCCCGTGTCGGGGAGGGGCAGGCGTTCCGCAGCAAAATCGAGACAGGCGTCGAGCGCGAGCGCCGACTTCGTCCCCCAGCGGCGATAGATCGACGTCTCATTGACGCCGGCGCGCGCCGCCACCGCGCCGATGCTGAATTCCGCCGGCCCCCGCTCAATCAAGAGCGCCAGAGCGCTCTCCAAAACTTTTCGCCGCACATTGGCGCTGCGTCCGCCGGGCCGGGCCCGTTTTTCGCCGCCGCTTATTTTCATCCGCCTATCTTAATGCAAGTCGTCTTGCTTTTTAATCCTGATGCGCCTAGAGGTTAACGCAAGATTTCTTGCTTTAGGAGCCTTTGTCATGCATCCAGTCCGCATCGTCATTCTTATGCTGCTTGCGCCTCTGTCCGCCGCGGCGCGCGCGAATGCGGGCGAGCGCGAAATCATGACGAACGTCGAGATCGCGGCGCCGCCCGCCAGGGTTTGGGCGATTCTGACCGATTTCCCGACGATGCCGTCGTGGAATCCGTTCATTCGATCCATCAGCGGCGACCTCGCTGAGGGCGCCCGGCTCGACGTGACGATCGCTCCGCCCGGGCAGGTCGCCATGAAGTTCAGCCCGACGCTTCTCGCCGTCAGGAAGGCGCAGGAGTTGCGCTGGCGGGGAAGCCTGATCGCGTCCGGGCTCTTTGCGGGCGAGCATTCCTTCCTGCTGGAGACCGGAGCGGGGGAGACGACGCATTTTACCCAGTCGGAGCATTTCTCCGGCCTGTTGGCGCCGATGCTCATGAATGAGGCGCGACTCGCCGCAACGCGCGCAGGCTTCGAAGCAATGAATGCGGAGCTGAAGCGCCGCGCCGAAGCCAAGTGACGTCGTCCGGCCTGTTTTGCAACAAGTTGAAAATAAATAATTATAGGAATTAACTATAATGCCTCGGAGGCTCCGCTTTCGGCGCCGCCGCCGATGTCGCGACTTGTGATTTATTAACCATAAACAATGCGGTTTGTTTACAACAGCATGCGGCCAGCCGTGGTTTATTAACCATATGGCCGGATTTCAGCCAGAATTGCGCGTATTACGCGCCGTGGGTCTCGCCGGCGGCCGTCGCCTGCGCACCCTTGTGTTTCAGGCAGGCGGCGTCTGCGCCTACACGCAAAGCGCCGCCTGCCCTTTGCCGCCCGGCCCCCCGCAGCGACATCTTTGCCTTCAGCCGAGCCGGGCGCTTACTCGCCGTCGTCGCTGAGGGAATGGGATGGGAAGACGGCGGCCGCGGCGGGGCCATGCGTCGCGGCGACGCCCAGCAGCGCGAGGGTGGCGACGGCGAGAAAAAGGCGGCGAAGAATGTCGGACGTCACCATAGCGATGCTCCCCTGAACCTGCCCCCCTGTCGGGCATGAGGCGCATATGACCGCCAAAGACGGCTGACCGCTGTGCGCTGGCGCACAAGCCGCGACGACCGGCGCGCGCGATTGTTTCGCTTACGGATCGCAGCGGGGACGAAAAATACCTGCCTTAAATCAAACCAGGCCGCTTCTGAGCGCAGCCCATTCATCCTATGTTGGAGGCGACCGCTATCGAAAGCCTCGACAAATGCCC
Organism: uncultured Alphaproteobacteria bacterium; assembly: GCA_963820145.1. GTDB lineage: Bacteria > Pseudomonadota > Alphaproteobacteria > Rhizobiales > Beijerinckiaceae > Methylocystis. The sequence goes on along the minus strand of CAWFZD010000046.1, from coordinate 37,417 downwards.
CATACGCTGGACCTGCTGAACGACCCCGAGCATGGCAAACCGCTCCGCCACCCCGAAAAAGCCCATCGCCCGGATCAGCCCGTCAGCCGCAAGCCCGACTGGATCCGCGTCAAGGCGCCGGGTTCGGCGATGTGGCGCGAGACCAATGCGCTGCTGGCGGGCAGGGGGCTTTCGACGGTCTGTCAGGAGGCGGCTTGCCCCAATATCGGCGAGTGCTGGGAGAAAAAGCACGCGACCTTCATGATCATGGGCGAGGTCTGCACGCGGGCCTGCGCCTTTTGCAATGTCGCGACGGGCCTGCCGGCGCCGCTCGACCCGACCGAGCCGGAGCGCGTCGGGCTGGCGACGCGCGACCTCGGGCTGGAGCATGTCGTGGTGACCTCGGTCGACCGCGACGATCTTTCCGACGGCGGCGCGGCGCATTTCGCGCAGACGATTCTCGCGATCCGCGCCGCTTGCCCGAAGACCACGATCGAGGCGCTGACCCCGGATTTTCTTCGCAAGCCCGGCGCGCTGGAGATCGTCGTCGCGGCGCAGCCCGACGTCTTCAATCATAATCTGGAGACCGTCCCCGGCCTCTATCCGAGCGTGCGTCCGGGCGCGCGCTACTTCCATTCATTGCGGTTGTTGCAGCGGGTGAAGGAGCTGGACCCAAAAATCGTCACCAAATCCGGACTGATGGTCGGGCTCGGCGAAAAGCGGCAGGAAGTGGCGCAGACGATGGACGATCTGCGCACGGCCGAGGTCGATTTTTTGACCATCGGGCAATATCTTCAGCCAACGAAGAAGCACCATCAGGTCATGGAGTTCGTAACGCCCGAGGGCTTCAAGGCCTATGAAACGCTTGGCTACGCCAAGGGCTTCGCTTTGGTGATGGCGACCCCGCTGACCAGGTCCTCGCATCATGCGGGGGAGGCTTTCGCGAAGCTGCGCGCGAAGCGTTCGGCGAGTTCGTCGCCGCAAGGCGCTGCTTTGTGGCGAGAATTGAGCTAACGCACGGCGAAAAATTGCGGTAATGAAATGGTCTCATGACAAGCTTTCGCAACCGCCGCGAAGTCGGCTACAGCGCCGCCGAAATGTTCGCCCTCGTCAGCGACGTGGAGGCCTATCCGAAATTCGTTCCGCTTTGCGAGGCGATGCGGGTGCGCCGTCGTTCGTCGCTTTCGGAGGGGATCGATGTCGTCGTCGCCGAGATGCGGGTCGGCTTTCACGCCATCTGCGAGCGCTACACGAGCCGCGTCACCTGCAACGCGCCAAAGCTTGAAATTTCGGTCGAATATCTCGACGGACCGTTCACCAAACTCGACAACCGCTGGTCGTTTCGCGACGACGCGCCAGGACCGCGCGGCGAACCGCGTTCGGTGGTCGATTTTTTCATCGCCTATGAATTCAAGAGCCGGGCGCTCGGCCTGCTGATGGGGGCGATGTTCGACGCGGCCTTCCACAAATACGCCGACGCCTTCATCAAGCGCGCGGATGAGGTCTACGGCCGCAGCCGCGCCGCCGCGAGCAACAGCTCCAAAGCCTGAACCACCGACGCCGCCCGGATTTCCGCGCGCGAAAGCGGGCCGAAGCGCCGCTCGACATGCGTTGCGGCGAAGCCTTGCCGCGCGCAGGCGAAATGCACGAGGCCGACCGGCTTTTGCTCCGTCCCGCCGCCGGGGCCGGCGACGCCGGTGATGGAGACGGCGATCTGCGCCTTCGAAGAGGCCAGCGCGCCTTGCGCCATCGCCAGCGCCGTCTCGCGGCTGACCGCGCCGTGGGCGATCAGCGTCGCCTCATCCACCCCGAGCATCTGCGACTTGGCGGCGTTGGAATAGGTCACGAAGCCGCGCTCGAAAATTTCGGATGATCCGGGAAGGTCGGTGATCGCGCCGGCGACGAGGCCCCCGGTGCAGGATTCTGCGGTTGCGACCATCAGCCCGGCCGCGCGGCAAAGCGCGAGGAGTTCGCTCGCCAAATCTTCGCTCTCGCGCATGTTCGCCTCGTTATTAACGTGAATGAATCATGGCGTTGCAGCAGTTAGTAACGACGCCGAGGTCAGCCCGGCAGCCGCACCGTCGCCATCGCCAGAACGGCCACGCCCTCCTGGCGTCCGGTAAAGCCGAGCCGTTCCGTCGTCGTCGCCTTGATCGCTACGCGGCCCGGGTCGATCTCCATCATGCCGGCGAGGCTGGCGCGGATGGTCTCGCGATGCGGGCCGATCTTGGGCGCTTCGCAGATGATCGTGGCGTCGACATGCGCGATCATCCCGCCGCGCTCGCGCACCAGCTTTGCCGCATGTTCGAGAAAAATCGACGACGCCGCGCCTTTCCATTGCGGGTCGGAGGGCGGGAAATGCGCCCCGATGTCGCCGGCGCAAATCGCGCCGAGGATGGCGTCAGTAACGGCATGCGAGAGCACGTCGGCGTCGGAGTGGCCGGCGAGGCCTTTGTGAAAGGGAATGGCGACGCCGCCGAGCCAAATCCTGTCGCCCTCCGCGAAGGCGTGCACGTCGAAGCCCTGGCCGGTGCGGACGTCGGGCAAGGCGTTCAGCATCAAAGTCGTCGCGCGCAAGAAGTCCTCTATCGTCGTGAGTTTGAAATTACCCGGGTCGCCGGCGAAAATATGCACTCTATGGCCGGCGCTTTCCGCGATCATCGCGTCGTCGGTGAATTCTCGCGCCTGCGCGGCGGCGGCGCGGTGAGCGGCGAGGATCGGCTCGAAGGCGAAGGCTTGCGGCGTCTGCACGGCGCGCAGTCTGGCGCGTTCGGGCGTCGCCACGACCTTGGCCTCGACGTCGATCTCCTTCACCGTATCGGCGAGCGGCAGGCCTGGCGCGGCCGCGCCGAAATCCTGCGCCGCGACGATCGCGCGCGCGACGAGCGCCGCGTCGACGAAGGGGCGGGCGGCGTCATGGATCAGCACGATTTGCGGCGCAGGATCCAGCGCGGCCAGGGCCTCGAGCCCGTTACGAACGCTCGTTTGGCGCGAGGCGCCGCCGATCGCCGGCGCGAGCAGACGGGCGCGCGCCGGCTCGGACAGCTCATTGAGACTAGCGTCGTAAAGCGCGCGGTCGTCGCCGTGAATAACGACGATCTGCGCTGCGTTAGGCGCGGCTGCGTGGAGCGCCGAGAGCGTGTGCGCGAGCACGCTGCGCCCAAGCAGCGCCCGATATTGCTTCGGCGCGCCGTCGCCGGCTCTGGAGCCCCGCCCGCCGGCGACCGTGAGAATGGCGATGTTTGAAACCTGCGTCATGGCGCTGATCTCTAGAAATGTTTTGCCGAGGAGGTCAACCGTTCCGCGTCAAGCCTGTTTGAACGGCAGTCTTTGACGTATTGCATCTGCGAAAGCCGTTGCATATAATCTAGTCAAGATGCCAAATGCTGAAAATTTATGCGACGGTCTCAACGTGGGCGGGCTGGCGCTGGCCGGACGGGCGTTGCTTGCGCCGATGGCGGGGACGACCGACGCCGCGATGCGCGATATCGCCGAGCGCTACGGCGCCTCTGCGGCGGTGAGCGAAATGGTCTCGGCGCAGGGGTTGGCGCGGGACGACCGCGAAACCCGTCTGCGCCTCGCGCCCGGTGCCGGAGCCGCGCCCCGCGCCATCCAGATCGCGGCGCGCGACGAAGCCGAAATGACGCTCGCGGCGCGGCGGGCGGAGGCTGCGGGGGCGCAGTGGCTCGACATCAATATGGGTTGCCCCTGCAAGCGTGTGACGGGCGGTCTCGCCGGCGCCGCCCTGATGCGCGATCTCGATTGCGCAAGTCGCCTCATCGCCGCCGCCGTCCGCGCGGTCGCAGTGCCCGTCAGCGTCAAGATGCGGCTCGGCTGGGACGACCTAAATCGCAACGCGCCGGCGCTGGCGCAGCGGGCCGAGCGGGAGGGGGCGCAGCTCGTCACCGTCCACGGCCGCACGCGGCAGCAGTTCTATAACGGCTCCGCCGATTGGGCGGCGATCGCGGCGGTCAGGCGCGCCATCCGCATTCCCCTCGTCGCTAACGGCGATTGCGACAGTCCGCAGGCGGCGGCGTCGATGCTGCGCATCTCCGGCGCCGACGCGGTGATGATCGGACGCGCGGCGCTCGGCCAGCCCTGGATCGTCGGCGACGTCGCGCATTACCTGAACGGCGGTCGCCTGCGTCCGCCGCCCGGCCACGAGGAGCGCGCGGCCTTGGCCGCGGAGCATCTCGAGCGCCTTTGTCTTGCGATGGGCGCGGAGCCCGGGCTGCGCCATGCGCGAAAGCATCTCGCCGCCTATGTCGACCGCGCCGGCGTCGCGTCTGGCGCCCGCGGCGGAGAGCTTCGTCGCGCGCTGCTGTCCTGCCTCGATCCGGCGGAGGCGCTCCGGCTGATCCGCCGCTTGTTCGAGGCGACCCCCGCGGAGGCGGCCGCATGAGGCCCGATAAATCGCCGGCTTCCGGCAAGGCTCCGATCGCGATGCTGCGCGTCGCCAAACCCGACGGGCGCTCCTGCATTCTCGAAGCGCTGCCGCAGGTCGTTCTGGCGATCGACCAGAGCGGCTGCGTCAGCGACGCCAACGCCGCGGCCGAAACCTTCTTCGAAATCAGCAAGCCATTGCTGCTCGGGCAAAAATTCGAGCGGCTGATGCCGTTCGGCTCGTCGCTGCTGGCGCTCGTAGAAAGCGTCCGCGAGCGCGGCTCGGCGATCAACGAATATAAGGTCGATCTCGGGCGCTTCGGATCGGCGGGCGAGCGCCGGGTCGACGCCCATTGCGCGCCGCTGCCGCAAAACGAAGGCTCCGTGCTGGTGGTGCTGCAGGAACGGTCAATTGCCGATAAAATAGACAGGCAGCTGACGCATCAAGGGGCGGCCCGCTCGGTTTCTGCGTCTCGCCGCGATGCTGGCGCATGAAATCAAAAACCCGCTCTCGGGAATTCGTGGCGCCGCACAATTGCTCGAGACCTCGCTCGGCGACGACGACCGCGCGCTGACCCGGCTCATCTGCGAGGAAACCGACCGCATCGTGCGCCTCGTCGACCGCATGGAAGTGTTTTCCGACCAGACCCCGTTGCGCGCGAGCAGGTCAACATCCACAGCGTGCTCGATCACGTGAAGCGCGTCGCGGCGAGCGGCTTCGCGCGACATATAAGGTTCAGCGAATATTACGATCCGTCGCTGCCGCCTATCGATCGGCAATCGCGATCAGCTCGTGCAAGTCTTCCTCAATCTGGTCAAGAACGCGGCTGAGGCGATCGGCGAGGCGCGTGGACGGCGAGATCGAGCTCTCGACGGCGTTTCGTCCCGGCGTCAGCCTGCGGCCGCAAGGCGCGAAGCGCCCGGTCGGCCTGCCGCTCGAAGTTCGCGTGCGCGACAACGGCTCCGGGCGTGCCCGAGGACATTGCCGCGCATCTCTTCGATCCCTTCGTCACCACAAAGTCTTCCGGCTCTGGCCTAGGTCTTGCACTAGTGGCTAAGATTGTCCACGATCATGGCGGCATCGTCGAATGCGAATCTCACGCAAGAAGAACGACTTTCCGCAGTGTTAATGCCGATATGCCGTTGATGCGGCGGACCACCGGCGGAGCGGACACGGCGCGGGGTCGGCGCTGATGACGAATGGCGAAATACTGGTCGCCGACGACGACGCCGCCATCCGCACGGTCGTCGCGCAGGCGCTGTCGCGCGCGGGTTATGAGGTCCGCACCACCGGCACCGCCGCGACCTTGTGGCGCTGGGTGCAGTCGGGCGAGGGCGATCTCGTCATCACCGACGTCGTCATGCCCGACGAAAACGCCTTCGAACTTCTGCCGCGCATCAAGAAGCTGCGGCCCGAGCTGCCGATCATCGTGATGAGCGCGCAGAACACCTTCATGACGGCGATCAAGGCCTCCGAGCGGGGGGCCTATGACTATCTGCCGAAGCCCTTCGACCTCAAAGAGCTGGTCGGCATCGTCGGGCGCGCGATGGCCGAGCCGCGGAAGAACGGCGAGCCGCCGGCGCAGGAAGAGCTCGACGAAATGCCGCTCGTCGGGCGTTCGCCGGCGATGCAGGAAATCTACCGCGTCGCTCGCGCGGCTGATGCAGACCGACCTCACCGTGCATGATCACCGGCGAGTCCGGCACCGGCAAGGAGCTCGTGGCGCGCGCGCTGCACGATTACGGCAAGCGCAAGAAGGGGCCCTTCGTCGCGATCAACATGGCGGCGATCCCGCGCGACCTCATCGAGAGCGAACTGTTCGGCCATGAGAAGGGCGCCTTCACCGGCGCCAGCGCAGCGCTCGGCCGGGCGCTTCGAACAGGCCGAGGGCGGCACGCTGTTCCTCGACGAGATCGGCGACATGCCGATGGAGGCGCAGACGCGGCTTGCTGCGCGTGCTGCAGCAGGGCGAATATACGACCGTCGGCGGCCGCACCGCCGATCAAGACCAATGTGCGCATCATCGCCGCGACCAACAAGGACCTGCGCATCCTGATCCAGCAGGGCCTGTTCCGCGAGGATCTGTTCTTCCGCCTCAACGTCGTGCCGCTGCGGCTGCCGCCGTTGCGCGAACGCATCGAGGACATCCCCGACCTCGTCCAGCATTTCTTCACAGGTCGCGGTCAGCGAGGGCCTGCCGCCAAAACACATCGATCAGGCGGCGCTCGAGCGCATGAAGCGCTATCGCTGGCCCGGCAATATCCGCGAACTGGAAAATCTGATCCGCCGCCTCGCGGCGCTGTACCCGCAGGAGGTCGTCACCGAGCAGTTGATCGAGGCCGAGCTCGAACAGGACGAGCGGCGGCCGGAGGAGCGGCCGCAGCCAGCCGGCGCGGCGCATTACGACCGCGAATTGGAGAGCGGCCTCACGCTGTCGGCCTCGGTCGAACAGCATCTGGCGCGGCTGTTTCGCGACGCCGGCGACGGCTTGCCGTCGCCCGGTCTCTATCACCGGGTGATCCGCGAGATCGAGATTCCGCTGATCACCGCGGCTCTGGCGGCGACGCGCGGCAATCAGATCCGCGCCGCGGAGCTTTTGGGGCTCAACCGCAACACGCTGCGCAAAAAGGTCAACGACCTCGACATCAGGCTGATGCGCTCGCCGCGGTAGCGCGGCGCTTCTCGCGAAAATCGAGCTTCCAATTTTTCGCAGCGTGATTTAGGGGCGGTCAATGAGGCTTTGCCTGACGGCGCGGCAGTGGGAAATCTCCGCCGCGCTTTGGACAGTTGGAGGCGAGCGCTCTGCATGTTAGCTTTTAAAGGTCTGGAGCATATTGGCGAGAGCTGTCGTTCGCATAATTTAAATTTGGGCGACGCGCCCAAAGCCGTTAAGCCCTGGCGAGAGGGCGAAATGAGATTTTTTAGCCGCCTGGTTGCTGGCGTCATCTTCTCATGGCCTGCGCTCCGGCTAGGAAAATGACTGGGGGCAAGAAAATGCATTTTTGGCGGGCGTTGTTTTGGACGACGCTAATATATCTCGTCGCTGTCGGACCAGCCCTCGCCGAAAAGCGCGTGGCGCTGGTGATCGGCAACGACTCCTACGCCAATCTTCCTGAACACGATCAGCTGCACAACGCCGTCAACGACGCCCGCGCAATGCGGAAGACCCTTCTCGGGCTCGGCTTCGACGTGCTGATCGGAGAAAATTTGGACCGCGCCAAAATGATCGAAAAGCTGTCGGCCTTTGCCGGACAGTTGCAGGAGGGCGACATCGCCTTCTTCTTTTACGCCGGCCATGGCGTGTCGCTCGGCGGCTCCAATTACATTTTGCCCTCGGACATCGCCAAACCGCAAACTTCGACTCGCGACGAAGAAGAGCGCTTCGCGGATTTGTCGGTGCCAGAGACGCGGATCGTCGAGCGGATAACGCGCGCTGGCGCGCGCATTGCGGTGATCGCGCTCGACGCCTGCCGCGACAACCCGCTCTCTCCTTCGGGCTATCGCAGCATCGGGGAGACAAGAGGATTGTCGCCGCCCCTAGGTCATAAACTCATTAAGGGGATTCCCCTTTGAGACGAATGGTGATTCAAGCTCCTTGGAGGAGCGAAGATGACGCCGCGTCGCTACGAGCTGTCCGATTTCGAGTGGTCGATCATCGAACCGCTTGTTGCCCAACAAGCCGCGCGGGGTTCCGCGCGCGGACGATCGCAAGGTGCTGAACGGGATTTATTGGCGGCTGCGCACGGGCTCGCCCTGGGCCGACATTCCCGAGCGCTACGGGCCGGCTCGACGACCTGCTACAATCGCTTTGTGCGCTGGGCAAGATCGGCGTCTGGGATCGGATCTTCGAGGCGATCTCAAAGGCCTACGACGGCGATCTGCAAATGATCGACAGCTCCTCGATCCGCGTCCACCAGCATGGCGCGAACGGCAAAAAGGGGGGTCCGAAGAAGCGCCAGCCGCCGCTGGGGACCTCGCTGGAAGCCGCTGCATGGGGCGCTCGCGAGGCGGACTGACCACGAAGATCCATGCCCTCGTCGACGCCAACGGCCTGCCCATTCTCTTGAAGCTGACGCGCCGGCCAAGCCCACGACGGGCGAAGCGCCGCCGACATGCTCGACGGTCTCGGGCGAAGGCCAAATCCTCCTCGCCGACCGCGGCTACGACAGCGACGCCCTGCGAGAGCGCCTCGCAAGACAAGGCGCATGGGGCAACATCAAGCCGATGCCCAACCGCGTGAACGTCCCCTCCTTCAGCGCCTACCTCTATCGCTTCCGCAATCTCGTCGAATGCTTCTTCAACAAGCTCAAACATTTCCGGGCGGTGGCGACGCGCTACGAAAAGCACGACGCCAACTACCTCGCCCTCGTCAAACTCGCCGCCATCCGAATTTGGTTCCGCTTTATGAGTTGGTGACCTAGAGCCGCGAGGCGTGTTGACGATCTATTCCGCCGGGGTGGGGCAAAGGGCGCTAGACCGTTTGGGCGAGACCGATCGCATATCCAATTCGGTGTTTACTCGGGTGTTCATGCGCAATCTTACGACGCCCGGACTTGGGCTGCGCGACGTCGCCTTCGCGACCCAGACCGAAGTGGCCAAGCTCGCCAATAGCGTTGGACGCGAGCAGACGCCGGGCGTCTATTCGCAGATCATCGGCGAAGATGTGTTTCTCGCCGGAAAAAAGAACGCGCCGTCGGCTGACGCTAACAGCGACGCGCAAATGGCTGAGCTCGAAAATGCGATGAAGCTGGGGACGGTCGCCGCGCTGGACGCCTTTATCAAGAACCATCCCGACGGCGCTTTGGCGAACATCGCGCGCATGCAACGCCAAAAATTGGCGGCTCTGCCGGCGCCTGCGCAGCCCTTGGCGCCGCCGACAATTCAGCAGACGGCGCCGCCCGCAAAAGAGCCCGAGGCGTCGCATGAGTCCCCGCTGCAATCCAAGCCTGTCTGGCGCCAGAGGCGACGCCTGCGCCGAAACCGGAACCCGCTTCCGCGCCGGCGGCGCTCTCAAAGCCCGCCGCGGAGCCGATGGCGGAACCGCGCCGTCGCGGCGCAGAGCGCGACGGAAGCCTGTCGTCGCCCATATCTCAGTCGCGCATGTCGCCGCGCCCGCGCCGCAGCATCACATTTCCAGACAGGGAAAATGCTTTTCCTTCAATGGCGAGCGCTTCTGCAACTAAGTTGAGGCGTGAAGGGCGGTCAGCGCGGGATGCTGACCATCAACGAGTTTCCGGAACCATTTGAAATTCTGGCGCCCTTCAAAGGACCGGCCTCATAGGAGAGGTCGCTGATGCCGCAACTGCCGCATTCCTCGAAGCGCGTGACCTTACCGGAGCGATCCTCGAGATAAAACAAGCGTCCGCCGGCGTATTTCGGAAAAGGCGCGCGGATCACTCTCACCGTGATGCCCGACCCGTGGAAAACGCCTGTTCCGTCTTTGGTCCATCTGCCCGTTACACGGTAGAGGCAGGCGCTCGCCGAGCACCGCCTTGTCGCCCGACATGTTTTTAACTCGGCTTCCCTCAACAGATCGTTGCAGTTTTTCCGCGTCACGTGCGAGACATTGTCATAGGCGTGCGCTTTGCCTTTCTTGGCCTCCGCGGCGGCGCAGGCTTTCTTGCAGCCCGCGTCATTGAAATTGAAGTTGCATTTGTTCTCCATTTCATCGTCGACGGATGCGGCGTGGGCAGCGCTCAAAGGCGGCGTGAAGGCGAAAAATATCGACAAAACGATCCAACAGTCGCGACGCATCATAATGACACCTTTTACGCTTCTAGGCATGGCCTTAAAGGTCATTTGTCGATTTGAAGAATGACGTTGCTCGCGCCAATGATGCCCGGACCGGCGTCGTGGAAGCGCGCGCCGCGATGCGGTCCAAACTTCCAGGTCGTTTCATTCAGACCGCAGGTTCCGCACCAATGGAAGGTCGAGCTGCGGCCTGCGGGATCGACGAGCACCAATTTTGCGCCCGCGGGGTCCGGCCTTTGCGATATGCGATAACCGGAGCCGGCGCAGGTGAGATGCGGCGCTGGCCTGCTGCAATGAAGCCGATACAGACATTTGCTGCTGTTGCAGGCTTTGGCGCCGAAGCCGTGGCCCTCTTTTTCGGCCACGTTTGCGGCGCATGCTTTTTGCCATGGATGGAACGCGTCATTCGCATAGCGGCGGCAGGCTTGGATACAGGGGGCCGAAAGGCGTCCAGCTTTGCAGGCCTGGTCCAGCATTGCGTTCGCTCGGTCCATTTTGTCGAAGGCCCGGCCGCCCGTGACTGGCCAGGCAGAGAGCAAAACAGCGACGACGGCCGCTAAAATCGTAAAACGTTTCATCAACATCCCCCAAGGGCTTCCAAGTCTCTTGGGGAAAGTGACCCATTCCGGAATTCCTGACAAGACCAAGGCTGCCGGCGCGAATAGGGATGGGACAGAGTCGGCGCTGCTCGCGCTGTAGGCTTCCGCGGCGCCCGATTTGCCGGAGCCCTTCGGCCCGCTTATACGTAATGTTATGAAAGGCTCGGCCCAAAAATCCCGCGGCGTTGCGGCGAGACGCGTTTGGCGCGCCTTTCGCCCGTGGCTCGGGCCTGTCGTCGTCTTCGTCGCGCTGGCCTGCGCGCTGACCACCTTCCTGTTCATGGCGGAGTTCAGCCCGCTCGCGCCGGCGAGCGACACGCTGATCGCGCTCTATGTCGCCGACGGCCTTGCGCTGGTGGCGCTCGCCGGCATGGTGGTCCGGCAGTCCTTCAACCTGTTCAAGGCCTGGCGCCGCGGCGAGGCGGCGGCGCGGCTGCATGTGCGCACCGTCGCCTTCTTCTCGGTCGTGGCGCTGGCGCCGGCGCTGGTTCTCGCGGTGGTGGGCTCGGTCAGCCTCAACCGGGCGCTGAACCCCGCCTTCATGGCCAATGTGAAGGGCTTCGTGCATAACACCGCCGAGGCGGCGCAAGTGCTGCTCGGCACGCAATGCGGCGCGCTGCTGCAGGAAACGCAGCTCACCGCCTCCGATCTCGACGACGCGGCGGGGCTCTTCTACCTCGATCAGGCGCGCTTCCATCAATATTTCGCCAAGCGCGCGCATTTTCTGGATTTCGCGGTCGCGGCGCTCATCAAGCCCAACGGCCAAATCCTCGACCGCGTCGACGTGCCGAACGCGCCCGCCGCCGTCATCACCGAACTGCCGCCGTCCGAATTCGAGAGCGCCAGCCAGAACGGCGACAATTGCGTCTATCTCGACGAACTGAACATCTTCGTCGCGCTGCGGCCGCTGCATGCGATGAGCGACACCTATCTCTATGTGACGCGCCCGATCCATCCTTTCGCGGTCGAGTTTCCAAAGCAGGCGCAGGCCCTGATCAGCAATTACGATGCGTTCGAGACCTTTGGCGCATCGGTCAAGCGCGCCTTCGCGACCATGTATGCGCTGCTGACGACGATCATGCTGCTCGCGGCGATCTGGTTCGGCCTCGACTTCGCCAATCGTCTCGTCGCGTCCGATCCGCCGCCTCATCGAGGCGACGGATCAGGTCAGCCTCGGCGACCTTACGGCGCGCGTCGACGTCGATCGCTCGCACGGCGATCTCGCGCGGCTTGGCGAGGGCTTCAACAAGATGACGACCGAACTCGATCAGCAGCAAAAGCGCCTGATCGAGGCGAGCCACGTCAACGACGAGCGGCGCGAATTCACCGAGGCCGTTCTCGCCGGCGTGCCGGCGGCGGTGATCGGCGTCGACGGCGCCGGCGCGGTCAATGTCGTCAATCGTTCGGCGCTGGCCTTGCTGCAGTCCGAGGAGCGCAAGAACCCCGTCGGGCTACGCATCGAGGATGCGGCGCCGGAGCTGCGCCGATCCTCGCCGACGCCCGCGACGACTTTTCCGCGCGCACTGCAGAGCCAGCTCACCATCAAACGCGGGACGAGCGAGCGCACCTACAATGTGCGCGTGACTTCGGCGCGAGCGCTCGACAGGCCAGTCGAATTTCGTCGTCACGCTCGACGACATCACCGATCTCGTCAGCGGCGCAACGTACCGCCGCCTGGGCCGACGTCGCGCGCCGCATCGCGCATGAGATCAAAAATCCGCTGACGCCGATCCAGCTTTCGGCCGAGCGCCTGAAGCGCAAATACGGACGGCTCATCACCCAGGACCGCGACGTCTTCGACCAATGCACCGACACGATCGTCCGTCAGGTGGACGACATCAAGCGCATGGTCGACGAGTTCTCGTCCTTCGCGCGCATGCCGAAAGCGCGTCTCGCAGCCCGAAGATCTCTGCGAATGCGTGCGGCAGGTGGCTGTTCCTGATGCGCGTCGGCCATCGCCGAGGTCGACTTCATCGAGGATCTGCCCGGGCCGTCGCTCATCGCGCTGTTCGACAGACGGCTTTTCTCGCAGGCGCTGACCAATATCGTCAAGAACGCCGTCGAAGGCATCGCCGCGCGCGAGCCGGAGCAGGCCCAGGACAAGGGCGATCGTGCGCATCCGCTTGCGACTGAACGGCGATTTCGCCGAGGTCGACGTCATCGACAACGGCAAGGGATTTCCGGAGACGAACCGCCACCAGCTGCTCGAGCCCTACATCACCACGCGCTCGGACGGCACCGGTCTTGGTCTTCCTATCGTCGCCAAGATCGTCGAGGATCACGGCGGCGGCTCGAACTGCTCGACGCGCCGGAGGGCAGGGCGCCTGCGTGCGCCTGCATGATCCGGCTTGCGCCGCGCCGATCGGCCAGCGAAAACCAAGATCTGCGATCGAAGCAGCGCGAAGCGAGCGAAGCCTGACCATGCCGAGCGACATTCTGATCGTCGACGACGAAACGGACATCCGCGATCTCGTCGTCCGGCATTCTGGCGGACGAGGGTCACGGCGCGCGCACCGCCAAGAACGCCGACGAGGCGCTCGCCGCCATCGCGGCGCGACGGCCGCATCTGGTCTTTCTCGACATCTGGCTGCAGGGCTCGCAGTCTCGACGGGCTGCAGATTGCTGGAGATCGATCAAGCAGCAGCATCGCGAACCTGCCGGTCGTCATGATTTCCGGCCACGGCAATATCGAGACCGCGGTCACGGCGATCCGGCATGGGCGCCTATGACTTCATCGAGAAGCCGTTCAAGGCCGACCGGCTCGTGCTGGTCGCCGAGCGCGCGCTCGAAGCCTCTCAACTGAAGCGCGAAGTCTCGACCTTGAGCCGGCGCTCCGGCGGGCATCAACCGCTCGTCGGCCAGCTCGCCACGGTGCAATCAATTGCAGCAGATCATCGACAAGATCGCGCCGACCAATTCGCGCATCCTGATCACCGGCGCGCCGGGCTCCGGCAAGGAGCTCGCGGCGCGCTGCATCCACGAGGCTTCGGCGCGCGCCGCGCGGGCCCTTCGTCGTCATCAACGCCGCGACGATCGCGCCCGAAACCATGGAAATCGAGCTGTTCGGCGTCGAAGCCGGCGACGGCCGGCGGCGCGCAAGATCGGCGCGCTCGAAGAGGCGCATGGCGGCACGCTCTATCTCGACGAAGTCGCCGACATGCCGCGCGACACGCAGGCCAAGATTCTGCGCGTGCTGGTCGAGCAGAACTTCCAGCGCGTCGGCGGCTCGACACGTGGTCCATGTCGACGTGCGCATGATCTCCTCCTCGGCGCGCGATCTGCCGACCGCGATCGAAGAGGGGACGCTTCGCCAGGATTTGTTCCACCGTCTGGCGGTGGTGCCGGTGCGCGTGCCCTCGCTCGTCCGAGCGGCGCGAAGACATCCCCGAACTGATCGACTATTTCATCGATCAGCCCTCGATCGACGACCGGCGTGCCGCGCCGGCGTGATCGCCGACGCGCCATCGCCGTGCTGCAATCGCACGACTGGCCGGGCAACATCCGCCAGCTGCGCAACAATGTCGAGCGCCTGATGATCATGGCCGACGGCGATCCGGGCGCCGAGATCACCGCCGACATGCTGCCGGCCGACATCGGCGCACTCGCGCCGGCGACGCCGAGCGGGCGCGGGCGGCGAACAGCTCATGAGCCTGCCGCTGCGCGAGGCGCGCGAGGTCTTCGAGCGCGAATATCTCGTGGCGCAGCTCAACCGTTTCTGCGGCAACATCTCGCGCACGGCGGAATTCATCGGCATGGAGCGCTCGGCGCTGCATCGCAAATTGAAGGCGCTGGAGATCGAGTGAGCAGGGACGCGGCCTTAGGGCTCGTCACCGTTTGGAGATTGCGTTCCGCGCGATGGCGCGCGATTTGACCGAACGAGCCAGCCGCGCGAAAACCTCCGCTCTTGCGCCGCGCCATTGATCGCGCTCTAATGTAGCTTCGCGGCATTCGAGCTTCGACGGCGGGCGCCGTCGGGTCGAATGTGCGCGGCAATGAATAAAAAAACAGGATAGGCAATGTCCGAGCGCGCGCAGAACCTTCAGGACACTTTTTTGAATTTTGTGCGGAAAAACAGAAGTTCCGCTCACGATTTTTCTTGTCAACGGCGTCAAACTGCAGGGCATCGTCACCTGGTTCGACAATTTCTGCGTTCTGCTGCGCCGCGACGGCCATTCGCAGCTCGTCTACAAGCACGCGATCTCGACGATCATGCCGGGTCATCCGATCCAGATGTTCGAGCGCGACCGAGGACCTCGAAGCGCCTCGAAAAACAACGCTAAACGAAAATTGAAGAAGGGACGCGGGTAGGCTTGAACGAAAACGGAACGAAGGGCTTGGAGCTCGAGGACGCGTCAGTCCGGCCACCGCACGCGAGCGCTTGTCGTCGGGCCCTACCCGACGACCGCTTCCCCCGCGCGGAGAAGGGCGCTCGCGATCCGAACGCCGCGGCTCGCCGAAGCGTCGGGACTAGCGCAAGCGATCGATCTCGACGTGCGCGGCGAAATCCTGGTTGCGCTGAACGAGGTGCGGCCCGCGACCTATCTCGGCAAGGGCAAGGTCGAGGAGATCGGCGCGATCGTCAAGGCGCAGGAGATCGCGCTCGTGACCATGGACTGCGCGCTTTCGCCGGTGCAGCAGCGCAATCTGGAGAAAGCCTGGGACGCCAAGGTCATCGACCGCACCGGTCTCATTCTCGAAATCTTCGGCCAGCGCGCGCGCACCAAGGAAGGCGCGCTGCAGGTCGAACTGGCGCATCTCGACCTATCAGAAATCGCGGCTCGTGCGCACCTGGACCCATCTGGAGCGCCAGCGCGGCGGCTTCGGCTTTCTCGGCGGCCCCGGCGAAACCCAGATCGAAACCGACCGCCGCCTGATCGAAGAGCGCATGCGGCGCATCGAGCACGATCTCGACAAGGTCAAGCGCACGCGCGCGCTGCACCGCAAGACGCCGGCGCGACGTTCCCTATCCGGTGGTGGCGCTGGTCGGCTACACCAACGCCGGCAAATCGACGCTGTTCAACCGCCTTTCGGGCGCTGGCGTGCTTGCGGAAGACCTGCTGTTCGCGACGCTCGACCCCACGCTGCGCGCAGATCAAACTGCCGCATGGCGCCAGGCGCTGTTGTCCGACACCGTGGGCTTCATTTCCGATCTCCGACGATGCTGATTTCGGCGTTTCGCGCCACCCTCGAAGAGGTGATCGCTCGCCGACGTCGTGCTGCATGTGCGCGACGCCTCGCATGAGGATTGGGAGGCGCAGGGCCACGACGTCGACGAGGATTCTCGAGGAACTCGGGCTCGCCGGGGAAAACCGCAAGCCGACGATCGAGGTCTGGAACAAGATCGACGCGCTCGATCCCGAGCGGCGGGAAGGGCTGCGCCTCGCGGCGCGTCGCGAAGAGGGCGCGGCGCCGGTCGCGCTAGTCTCGGCCTTGACCGGGGAAGGGCTGGAGCCGCTGCTGGAGCAGGTCGAGCGTCTGCTCGCGGAGGGGCGCGTCACGCGGGACATCGTGCTCGAGGCGGCGGATGGCGAAGGATTAGCCTGGGCCTACGCCCATGCCGAAGTTTTGCATCGCGTGGCGCTGCCCGACGGCGGCGTGCGGCTGCTGCTGCGCGCGGCGCCGGAGCGGATCGGTGAACTGGATCGGCGTTTTCCGCCCCCGCCCCCCTCGAACGAGGAGGGACGCGCGCCGGCGCGCAAGACTGCGGGACGCTAGGTTCTGTCCATAGTCGCAACTCGTCACGATTGTGCGATGTAATGCGCGGCGCTCAAGGGTGAACGCCGCGTCTGGCCGGATACGGGCCGCGCTTGAGATAAGGGTTGGGTGTCTTGTCGCGCGCCGCAGCGCAGACGAGAGGTAGTGCGGAATAATTGTGGAACGCCCGCAGTGATCGGCGCTAAACTATCCGCCAAATTCCGACAGAATCGGTTGCGCATACTCGCTGCGCCGTGCTCCGCGTTCGCAACCCAAAGGGTGTCCCGTGCCTCTCAAGAGCCTCGCGTCTTTGTGCTCGCGCCGCAGTCTGCTGCGACTTGGCGCCTCCGCAGCCGCGCTTCTCGCCGCGCCTCGCGGACTTCGCGCCGAAGCGCCCGCGAAAACGCCGCCTGCGAAAGCCGCGCTCCCGGACGTTCCGCCGTTGCAGGAGGGCGACGTCGAGAGCCACGGGCTCTCGATCTTCGGCGAACTCGACGAGAAGCCGGATTTCGAGCATTTTGGCTATGTGAACGTCAACGCCCCGAAGGGCGGCGTGCTCGCGACCGAGCCCACCGCCGACAACAACGGCAGCTTCGAACTCGCTGAACCCCTATATTCTGCGCGGCAATCCGGCAGCGGGCGTCGCGCTGATCTACGACAGCCTGATGAGCGGCAGCCTGGACGAGCACGACGCCGTCTATGGCCTCGTCGCGCAAAAGGTGCGCATCTCCGCCGACAAGCTGACCTACACCTTTTTCCTGCGGCCCGAGGCGCGCTTCCACGACGGCTCGAAGCTCACCGCGCATGACGCCGCCTTCTCCTTCGATATCCTGAAGAAAGAAGGCAGTCCGCGCATCTCGGAGCTGCTGCGCGACATGGAAAGCGTGACCGCGTTGCGCGACGACATTCTGGTCGTCAAATTCGCGGAAGGCCGCGCCGCGCGATCTGCCGGTCTATGTCGCCGAGCCAGCCGATCTTCTCCAAGGCCTATTATGCGACGCATAAATTCGACGAGACGACGCTGGAGCCGCCGCTCGGCTCGGGCGCCTATAAGTTCGGGCGCGTTCGAGCCCGGGCGCGCCATCTCCTATCGAGCGCGTGCCGATTATTGGGGCAAGGATCTGCCGGTCAATGTCGGCCAGGACAATTTCGACGTGATCCGCTACGAATATTTCGGCGACCGCAACGTCGCTTTCGAGGCCTTCAAATCCGGCGCCTTCACCGTGCACGAGGAGTTCACTGTCCTCGCATCTGGGCGACGGGCTATGATTTTCCCGCGGTGCGCGACGGCCGCGTGAAGCGCGAGACCTTTCCCGACGGCACATGCCCCGGCATCCAGGGCTGGTTCTTCAACCTGCGCCGCGCCGTTGTTCAAGGATCCGCGCGTGCGCGAGGCGCTCGGCTACGCCTTCGATTTCGAATGGACCAATCACAATCTGATGTATGGCGCCTACAAGCGCACCATATCCTATTTCGAAAACTCCGACATGAAGGCGGCCGGGCTGCCGAGTCGCCGAGGAACTGGCGCTGCTCGAGCCGTTCCGCGACAAGCTGCCCGCCGATGTCTTCGGCGAGCCGCTTGCGGCCGCCGGTTTCCGACGGCTCCGGCCAGGACCGCACTTTGCTGCAGCAGCGCCAACGATCTGCTGACGGCGGCGGGCTGCGGCGCAAGGACAGCATGTTGCTGCTGCCGACGGCACGCCGTTCGAATTCGAGTTTCTCGATTTCTCCAGCGCGTTGGAGAAGCACGCCGCAGCCCTTCATCAAAAACCTGAAGCTGCTCGGCATCAACGCGCGCATCCGCATCGTCGACTCGGCGCAATACAAGCAGCGGATCGACGATTTCGATTTCGACGTGGTCACCGATCCGCTGGCGCATCGGCGGCATTCGCCAGGCGACGAGATGCGCTGGCCTGTTTCGGCTCGGCAAGCCGGCGAAGACGCCGGGCTCGCGAAACTCGCCGGCATCGCCGATCCGGTCGTCGACGCGCTGATCGACAAGGCGCTGAAGGCGAAGACGCGCGCCGAACTCGTGACGATCTGCCGCGCGCTCGACCGCGTGCTGCGTCGCCGGTCGCTATTGGGTTCCGCACTGGTATTCGCCCAATCGTGCGCATCGCGCCTTGGGATCTGTCTTCGGCCGCCCCGATGCGCTCGCCGCAGCTACGATCCCGGCATCGGCTCGACCTGGTGGTGGGACGAGGCCAAGAGCGCAAGAAAATCAATTTGTCGGGGCGCTGAGGCATGGGCGCTCTACATCGCGCGCCGTCATGCTGCTGATGATCCCGACGCTCTTCGGGATCCTGGCGATTTCCTTCGTCATCGTGCAATTCGCGCCGGGCGGGCCGGTCGAGCGCATCATCGCGCAGCTGCAGGGCCTGGACACCGGCGCGACCGGCGCTTTTCCGGCGGCGGCGGGGAGATCGGCCACGGCGGCGCGCAGACGGGCGCAAGCTCCTCCGCGGAGACGACGTCGAAATATCGCGGCGCGCAGGGTCTCGATCCCAAATTCATCGCCGAGCTCGAAAAGCAGTTCGGCTTCGACAAGCCGCCGCTCGAACGCTTTCTGACTGATGATCAAAAATTACGCGATGTTCGACTTCGGCCGCTGCTATTTTCGCGACGAGCCGCGTGCATCAAGCTGATCAGCGAGAAGCTGCCGGTGTCGATCTCGCTCGGGCTCTGGATGACGCTGATCTCCTATGCGATCTCGATCCCGCTCGGCATCGCCAAGGCGGTGCGCGACGGCGACGCGCTTCGACGCCTGGACCTCGACTGTCATCATCGTCGGCTATGCGATCCCGAGCTTCCTCTTTGCGATCCTGCTGATCGTGCTCTTCGCCGGCGGCTCGTTCTGGCAGATCTTTCCGCTGCGCGGCCTGACCTCGGAGGATTTCGCAGCACCTGTCGACGCTCGGCAAGATCCGCGACTATTTCTGGCACATGACGCTGCCGGTGATCTGCCCTGACGCTCGGCGCCTTCGCGACGCACGACCTTCCTGACCAAGAACTCGTTCCTCGACGAAATCCGCAAGCAATATGTGCTGACCGCGCGCATGAAGGGCTTGACCGAACGCCGCGTGCTTTACGGCCATGTGTTCCGCAATGCGATGCTGATCGTCGTCGCCGGCTTTCCCGGCGCCTTCGTCGCATGCCTTCTTCGACCGGCTCGCTGCTGATCGAAACCATCTTTTCGCTCGACGGCCTCGGCTTCTTGTCCTTCGAATCCATCGTCAACCGCGACTATCCGGTAGTTTTCGCCAATCTCTATATTTTCGCGCTGCTCGGGCTCGTCGTGAACCTTTTCTCCGATCTCACCTACACCTGGATCGATCCGCGCATCGATTTCGAGACGCGGGAGGTGTAGATGATGGACGCGTCCGCCGACGCCTCCGACGCCGCATCGCGCCGCCGTCGCCGCGCAGCGGCCTGCTTCGCCTGTCGCCGCTCAACCAGCGCCGGCTCGAGAATTTCAGGCCAACGGGCGCGGCTATTGGTCCTTCTGGATCTTTCTCGTCGCTGTTCGGCCTGTCGCTGTTCGCCGAATTCATCGCCAACGACCGGCCGATCCTCGTCTACTACAAGGGCGAATGTCTGTTTCCCGTCCTTCATCGATTATCCGGAAGAGAAGTTCGGCGGCTTTCTGGCCCAGACGGACTATCGCGATCCCGGTCGATCGCCGACGAGATCAACGCGCATGGCTGGATGATCTGGCCGCCGATCCGCTTTTCCTACCGACACGCATCAATCTCGCATCTGCCGACGCCGGCGCCGTCGCCGCCGACCTGGATGCTGACCGAGGCGCAATGCAAGGCCGCCGCCGCGCGACGGCTGAAGCCCGGCGAGCCGAACCGCGGCTGCCGCGATATCGAATGGAACTGGCTCGGCACCGACGACCAGGGCCGCGACGTCGTCGCGCGGCTCATCTACGGCTTTCGCATCTCGGTGCTGTTCGGCCTGATGCTCGCCTCGATCTCCTCGGTCGATCGGCGTCGCGGCGGGCGCGGTGCAGGGCTATTTCGGCGGCTGGACCGATCTCCTCTTCCAGCGCTTCATCGAGATCTGGTCGTCGCTGCCGCAGCTCTATCTCCTGATCATCATCTCGTCGCTCGTGACGCCGAGCTTCTTCGTCCTGCTCGGGATTTTGCTGCTGTTCTCCTGGGTAATCGCTCGTGCATGTCGTGCGCGCCGAATTCCTGCGCGCGCCGCAATTTCGAATATGTGAACGCGGCGCGGGCGCTCGGCCTCTCCAACGCGCAGCGATCATGTGTCCGCCACGTCCTGCCCAACGCCATGGTCGCGACGCTGACCTTCCTGCCGTTCATCCTGAACTCGTCGATCATGACGCTGACCGTCGCTCGACTTTCTGGGCTTCGGCCTGCCGCCGGGCTCGCCCTCGCTCGGCGAATTGCTGCTGCAGGGCAAGTCCAATCTGCAGGCGCCGTGGCTCGGCCTCACCGGCTTCTTCGTCATCGCGCTGATGCTGTCGCTGCTCGTCTTCATCGGCGAAGCGGTGCGCGACGCGTTCGATCCGAGGAAGACGTTTCGGTGAGGGGGATCGCGCAGCGGTAGTTTCTTGCGCCATTGCGAGTTTTGCGCGTGCTCGCGATGACTTATCGTCCAATTTGGACCGGCTTAGAGCAAAATCCGAAAAAGTTGATAGACTTTTTCGATCAAAATTTGCTCCGGCATTTTGATTCTGAGCGATTTCTTGTCGACCGAATGATTTCATTCGGTCGACAAGCGCTCTAGCTGCGCGTTGACCGCTTTCTCTGCCCCCAGGGCGGCTCGTTGGTCTTTCGGATTTTCAACAGACAGATTGCGAGGGCTAAAAGGCGAACAGGACTTTTTGTCGGAGCCGTGCTAGGTGGCTGCTCACAGCCAAAGTCCTTTGTCTCGGAGGCTTCGACAGGGAGCATGGTGGGATGAACAAGATCGTTCTTGAGCACTATCCGGTGGAAAAGCTTCCAGCCGACCTGCGCGAAGCCGTGGGAGACGCGGAGAAGGTCACGCTGACGATCGAGGCCGAGACCACGCCGATCGACAGGATGAGCCTGGAAGAATTGTTTACTCTCAGGCGAGACGTGTTCGGCTCAATTGAGGAGATTAACCAGCACATCCACTCTATCCGCGACGAGTTAGGCGAGTAACCGGGTGACGGCGCTACACATATATTTGGACACCAATGTGTTTGTGGCGGCGTTCGACGGGCCGGCGGAGTTCGCCCATCCGGCGCAGAGTTTTTTGCGCGCCATGCGCAATCGGAGAGGGGCACTGGTTTCCAGCGAACTCAAGCTTGCCGAAATACTAGCTCCGGTAAAGCGCCCGAACGCGTTGTCGGTTTCAGAACGGCGTCATTTGTATTTGAATGTATTGCAACGAAATGCCGCCATTGATTTACGACCGGTTAGCCGTGATATTCTTATAAAAACTGCTGATCTACGGAACGCATGTGGCTACAAGCTTGCTGACGCGATCCACGTCATTACGGCCATCGAAGCTAGTTGTGCCTACTTTGTGTCCAACGACAACAGGATAAAACAACTGCCCGGCGGGCTCGGGAAAATTCGGGGCGATCAAGCGGGGGTGAGTGAGCTGTTGCGTGCGCTGTCCCACAATGAAGGGCAATAATTACACGATGAGCTCCTCTCCATGACCACTGCGCCCCTCCTCGACGTCCGCAATCTTTCCATCGCCTTCTCGCAGGGCGGCAAGGAGACGCTCGCGGTCGATCACGTTTCCTTCACGCTGGAAAAGGGCAGGACGCTGGCGCTCGTCGGCGAGTCGGGCTCGGGCAAGTCGATTACGGCTCTTTCCATTGTCAGGCTGCTCGCCCCTTCCGCGCATCATCCGTCCGGGCGAGATATTTTTCGCCGGCGAGGACGTGCTGAAAATGAGCGACGAGCGATTGCGCGCCATGCGCGGCGCGCGCGTCACGATGGTCTTCCAGGAGCCGATGACCTCGCTCAATCCGCTGCACAGCATCGAGAAGCAGATCGGCGAAATCCTCGAGCTGCACGGCATGCGCTCGCGAAAAAGCGCGGCGCGAGCGCGTCATCGGGCTGCTCGAGGAAGTCGGCATTCCCGATCCGCGCCAGCGCCTCGGAGCCTATCCGCATCAGCTTTCCGGCGGCCAGCGGCAGCGCGTGATGATTGCGATGGCGCTCGCCAACAAGCCCGATCTCCTCATCGCCGACGAGCCGACGACGGCGCTCGACGTCACCGTGCAGGCGCAAATCCTGGCGCTGCTGGCGCATCTGCAGAAGACCTACGGCATGGCGATGCTGTTCATCACCCATGACCTCGGCATCGTGCGGCGCATCGCCGACGACGTCTGCGTCATGCAGGGCGGCAAAATCGTCGAGGCCGGCCCGGCGTCCGGCGTCTTCACGGCGCCGTCGCATCCCTACACCAAGGCGCTGCTCGCGGCGGAGCCGAAATCGGGCGTCGCCAATGTCGCGCCCGCGAGCGCGCCGGTCGTGCTGGAGACGCAGGACCTCAAGGTGTGGTTTCCGATCCGGCGCGGCATTCTTCCGCCGCGTCGTCGATCATGTGAAGGCCGTCGACGGCGTCTCGCTCAGCCTGCGCAGCGGCGAGACGGTCGGCGTCGTCGGCGAATCCGGCTCCGGCAAGACGACGCTCGGCCTCGCCTTGTTGCGGCTGATCTCGCTCGGACGGCGCCGATCGTCGTTCCTTGGCCAGCGCATCGACGGCCTGCGCTTCAAGGCGATGCGCCCTACGCGCCGCGACATGCAGATCGTGTTTCAGGACCCTTACGGCTCGCTGTCGCCGCGCATGTCGGTCGCCGACATCGTCGCGGAGGGCCTGAACGTGCATCAGCCGCGCTGATGTTACGCGAACGCAAGCGCGAGATGCGTCGCCGCAGGCGCTCGACGAAACCGGCCTCGATCCGGCGACGATGGACCGCTACCCGCATGAATTTTCCGGCGGCCAGCGGCAGCGCATCGCCATTGCGCGCGCCGTCGTGCTGCGAGCCGAACTTCATCGTGCTGGACGAGCCGACCTGCGCGCTCGACATGTCGGTGCAGGCGCAGATCGTCGATCTCTTGCGCGAACTGCAGACGCGGCGCGACCTCGCCTATCTCTTCATCAGCCATGATCTCAAGTCGTGAGGGCGCTCGCCGCGCATCTCATCGTCATGCGCAACGGCAAGGTGGTCGAGGCGGGCAGGGCGCAGGACGTCTTCGCTGCTCCGAGCGACCCCTATACGCGCGCGCTGTTCGCGGCGGCGTTCCGCGTGCAGGCGGAAGCTTAGAGCTAAACGCCGGGTGCTCTAAAGCTCCGTCTCCACTTTCGCCTGCCGTCGCGTCGCCAGCCGGTCGCGAGCCAGTTCGCGCAGCGAGCGCGCCGGATTTCCGGCCACCGTTTCGCCCGGCGGCACGGATTTCATCACGACGGCGCCGGCGCCGACGACGGCGCGCGCGCCGATCTCCAAAGGTTTCGCCGCGCTTCCGTGCGCGATGACCCCGCCAGCGCCGATAAATGCGCCTTCTCTAATGACGACATGGCCGGAAATATTCGCTCCGGCGGCGACGGTCACGAAATCCTCAATCACGACGTCATGGGCGACATAGGCCAGAGGATAGATGTGGACATGCGCGCCGATCCTGTTTGACACGCCGATTTCGCAGGTGCCCGTGGCGATGATCGTGCCGTCGCCGACCGTCACCATTGTGAAGCGGCGCGGGTCCTGATCGTGGATCCGCGCAAAGCCGCCGCCCGCCGCTTTCACCTTTTCGGCGAGGCGGCGCCTCGATTCAGGCGCGCCGACCGCGATGATGCAAGGGAGTTCGGGCATTTCGTCACGCCATTGCTCGAAGTTCAGCACCGGCAATCCGTCGAGCATTTCCCCGCGACCGCCGTCGAAGTCGTCGACAAAGGCGACGACCTCGCACAAAGGACGCTTCAAATTCGGATGCGTCGCATTTCGTCTGCACGCCAGCGCGTGTCCGGAGGCGCCGTAGATCACGATGCGCGGCGGCGGCGCGTCCTCGCAGGCTTGAGTTCGCGCGAACTCGAGCGGCGTTTGCGGGGGGAGCTTATCGTTCATGGAGCGCGATTTCCGACGCCAGCCGGCCTGGAGCGAGCCTGGATGGAATGAGCAGCTTAGTCGAAGACTTCTGGACGCGACAGCCTCCGGCCACAGTTCGGTCGCGCGAAGGCGATTGGGTCCGCGACAGCGACGGGCCGAGTTTCAAGGTTTCGCCAATCCCCGCGCAATTGCTCGCGAGACCGAGCCTATTTGCGCTCCTTGAGCTCGGCGGCCCGCCGGGCGGCCGCGTTTCCTTGAAGTTTCATTCCAATGTCTGTCGATATGCGCGCGCGAAATTTTGCAATGCGATGTTGGCCGGGTTGGACAATTGTCTCGCCAGAAACTCGTCTATCACTTCAGGCAAAAATATAATCGAACGGTTGATCTCATCGGTCCTCAGATAATGCAATATTCTTATGTTTTCGGCGATCATATTATTAGCCTAGACTCCGCGCCACATCGTTTGCGGCATTGTATTCGGCGCAGAGCACGTCAATATCCGCCGCTGGCGCGATATACCCCAATAAGGGTTAAAGCAATTTGGGCGCGCATCGGTGAGAGCGTCAATTCCTTAGTTCTGCGCTCGACCGCCCAAATCTCGTTGTTCAGGATCGACAGCGCTCGGGGATTGAGCGCGACGAAACCTAAATTCAAATAGGCCGGCGCCAGCGGGCGCTCCCGCTCGGGGTCCATCGAATAGGGAAACACGCGCGAAGGAAGGGCGACGCCAAAATGTTCGAACAGCCAGGGCCAGAATCCGGGATCATCGGAGCTGAGGACCTCCGGGCGCGGCCACGGGCGGCGGGAAATGCGCCATGTGGCCGCGTATCGCCGCGCCATCGGACGGAAACGCTGGCGAGTAAGGGATTTATGTCGCGCAGCGGCGCAGTGTCAGCGTCGGAGAGAATGATGATGTCGGCCCCGGCGTCCGGGCAAAAATAGCGCCAGTGTACCCCAAAAACCGAATTCGTTGAAAATAGGATCGGGCACGCGCTCCCAGGCGACGTTATATTGCTCGCTCCAAGCGTTGTAGCGGCGCACAGCGTCGATATCGCAATTGTTGCCCGACCCAAACGGTCAGGCGCGCTTCGTCATAGGGCGGTCCGAGCCGACGCAGCGCGAAGTTGAAAAAGCGAATTTGGGCGCAGAAGCCCATTGTCGGCGAGATTGGTATCTAAATTCCAGTTTCTTGTCGGACACGACCACGGTTGAGGCCCCCTGCAGCTTTTTTATGAACGACGTCTACGCAACCTGGCGAACTTTTACGACAGGCATTCGCTTCGGCGGTCAGGACAGGGCGGTGCCTTTTCGCACCGCTCGCTGGACCCGGGCCAGGGGAGATAGGCAAGGCATAGGCTAGTGGATGCAATCAGCAAGACCAATGCCGAGCCATTCGTCCGGCTTCATAGGTGAGTGGCCTCGGCGACGTCCCGCTGCGACGCCACGATCCCTGCAATTTCCTTTACCGTCTCGACGCCAAGATCGACCGCGCTCGGAAGGCCGAGGAGCGTCGCCGCCAGTCTTTCGGTGGCCGGCAGCGCGACGCCGCCGTTGCGGTAATAGCTCAGCGCATGGACGCCCAAACCGTACCACAAACGCGTCTCGACGCCTTTGAGAGCCAGCTCAGCGGCGACGGTTTCGCATTCTTTCGGCGACACGCATCGCAGCAGTGCGTAACAGCCGGCGACCTGCGGCGCGAGCAACAGCCGCTGCGCCAGTCCGCAAGCCGAAAAACAGCGCCGATAGGCGTCAGCGACTGCGCGCCAGGCTGCGGCCTTTTCCTCCCAGCCGTCGAGTTCGGCGAGGCCGACGGCGGCGTGATATTCGCTCATCTTGCCGTTTATGCTGGCCGTCTGGCTGTCTCGGGACTTCATAGAAGCCGAAATTGATCCCCTGCACCGTCTTCTTGGCGAGGTCGCGGTCGGTGGTGATGACGCATCCGCCTTCGCCGCTCGAAAAGCTCTTCGTCGCGTGAAAGCTCATGACCACCGGAATCTCGCCGAGCAACGCGTCTGGAGTTTCGCAGGCCGCTTCGAAACAGGCCGCGCCGTCGATGACGACGGGGACGCCGCTCGCGCGGCGAAAGCCCAGCCAGTCGGCCTGGCGCAAGCCGATCCCGAACGCGCCGACGGGAAGGACGAGGCCGATGCGGTCGAGATCGGGATGCTCCAGCGCGTCCTTCGGCGAGAATGTCAAACTCTTTTCGTCGACGTCGCACGGCAGCGGTTCATAGCCGCAGGCCTGCGCGGCGGCGGCGGTCGCGACGAAAGTGAAGCTTGGAAGCAGGGCGTAGGGGCGTTCGATGGTCGCGCGGCCGGCCGCGGCGAGAATGGCGCCGATCAAGGCCGCGGTGCCGGACGCCGCGACGATCACGCTATGCATCGGCAAAGCGAAGCGCGCTTCCAATCTCGATCCGAGCCGCAGCGCCAGCGCGCCGAAGTTCGAATAGACCCGCGTCTCGTCGATTTCCCGCAGATAGGGGAGGAGCCGCTCGGCGCGCGGCAGCAGCGGCCTTTGCACCAAGATCGATTTGGCAGGCTTGAGGTCGGCCATGCGAGCCGCAATCTTTCGCGAGACCCGCAAGCCTATAATATCAGCGGCGCAACCTTTGCCGAATTCAGCCTGCTCATCGTCGAGAAGCGCGAGGCGGAGACGCGCGTTCTGATTGTTCGTCGCTCGTCTTTATGCCGAAGCGCCGCAGCGGCCTTGTGGACCTCAGAGGATCAAACTGTTAAAAGATTTCCGCCTCAGGCTGGCTCGTCTCGAGGCTGGACGGATCGCCGATGCTCCGACCCGAAGCGATTTTCTATGTCCGCGCATCCGCCGATATGAAAGAAAAGGCGCGAGAGCGCCCTTCGTTCGCAGGCATCATACGAGCGAAAGCGCTCTAGGCCGCAGCTGCAATGGACCGCCATGACTCCTAATTACATCGCCTCGTTTCAGTCCAGCGACATTTCGACCGGCGCCGAACAAAGGATAGTTCTGCTCGTGCTCGGCATGCATCGCAGCGGCACCTCTTCGGTCGCGGGAACGCTTGCTCGGCTTGGCGCCAAAGCGCCGAACACCCTGATGCCGCCGAACGGCGGGAACGAGCGGGGTTTTTACGAATCCTTGAAGATCATGTGGCTGAACGATGAGATTCTGAGACGTTACGGGGACGGCTGGCATCGCTGGGAGGCGTTTGACTATTCCTGGCTTTCGAGCGCGGAGGGCGAACGTTTTGTGGCGAAGGGCCTCGACGTCCTCGAGGAAGAGTTCGGCGACGCGCCGCTCAGCGTCGTCAAGGACCCGCGCATCTGCCGCATGTTCCCCTATTGGAGCCGCGTCTTCGAGCGCTCGGGACGCGGCGTGCGCCCGATTCTGCCGATACGCATGCCGATGGAAGTCGCGCGCTCGCTCAACTCTCGCGATGGTCTGCCGATCCCAAAAGTGCTCATGATGTGGCTGCGCCACGTTCTCGACGCCGAGGCGCAGACGCGCGGCATGAAGCGCTTTATTCTGAACTGGCCGACGTTCTTGTCCAACTGGCGCCTCGTCATCGAGCGCATGGGCGCGCAGATCGACGTGCGCTGGCCGGACTTCACCGCGCAATCCGCAGCCGAAATCGACGAGTTTCTAGCCGCCAGTCTGCGCCACAACGTCGGCGCTTTCGAGGATTTCGCGTCCCATCCTGCGACCAATGAATGGATGATCGCGGCTTATGGCGCGCTCTGCCAACTCGCGGGCCAACCATCTTCGCGCGGCGCACCGACGTTCTCGACGCGATCAGAGCCGAACTCGACAAATCGAGTCGCATCTTCGCGCCGATGGTCGCAGAACTGGAAACGTCCCTCGTCGCCGCGAGGGAGGAATCCAAAACGCTTCGCGATGAACGCGAAGCCGCCACCGGGCGCGTTGCGGAGATCGAAAATCGGGCGCGCGGAGAGGCGGAGGGGCTGCGCGAAGAAGTCGAAGTCTTGCGCCAGGAGCGCGACGCCGCCGCGCATGCGGCGCATGAGGCCACCGCAGCGCGCGACGCCTTTGCAGGCGAGGCGCAGGGGCTGCGCGAACAGATCGAGGTCCTGCGTCAGGAGCGCGACGCCGCCGCCCATGCGGCGCATGAGGCCGCCGTAGCGCGCGACGCCTTTGCGGGCGAGGCGCAGGGGCTGCGCGAACAGACCGAGGTCCTGCGTCAGGAGCGCGACGCCGCCGCGCATGCGGCGCATGAGGCCGCCGCTTCGCGGGACGCCTTTGCGGGCGAGGCGCAGGGGCTGCGCGAACAGATCGAGGTCCTGCGTCAGGAGCGCGACGCCGCCGCCCATGCGGCGCATGAGGCCGCCGTAGCGCGCGACGCCTTTGCGGGCGAGGCGCAGGGGCTGCGCGAACAGATCGAGGTCCTGCGCCAGGAGCGCGACGCCGCCGCGCATGCGGCGCATGAGGCCGCCGCAGCGCGCGACGCGCTCGCGGGCGAGGCGCTAGGGCTGCGCGAACAGACCGAGGTCCTGCGCCAGGAGCGCGACGGCGCGGCTCATTCGGCGCATGAGGCCGCCGCAGCGCGCGACGCGCTCGCGGGCGAGGCGCAGGGGCTGCGCGAACAGATCGAGGTCTTGCGTCAGGAGCGCGACGCCGCCGCCCATGCGGCGCATGAGGCCGCCGCAGCGCGCGACGCGCTCGCGGGCGAGGCGCAGGGGCTGCGCGAACAGATCGAGGTCTTGCGTCAGGAGCGCGACGCCGCCGCGCATGCGGCGCATGAGGCAGCTGCAGCGCGCGACGCGCTCGCGGGCGAGGCGCAGGGGCTGCGCGAGCGCTTGGAGGGCGAGTTATTCGATCGGCGACGCTTGTCCGCGCTGGTCGACGAGTTTCGGCTGCACGAGGAGGAGGCTGCTCGCTCAGCAGAGGGTGCGAAGCTCGAATGCGAAACGCGGTTGGGGGCTCTCGCCTCCGAGCGCGATCGTCATGCCGAGCGCGCGGAAGAGTATGAGAGACGCGTGCGGGTTCTCGAGCGGGAGCGGGAGGCTCTCGCCGCAGAACGCGACGAATTGCAGGCGAAAGCGGCGACGCCCGCCGCCGCGCCGGGCTCGAATATGAGTAGACGCAGGCGCAGCTCGCCCAAGCCTGGCCTGGGTGGCGCTCCCGACAAGGACCTTCTATAACGTTCGGGTGACAAACCGGCAGAGGATTTGAATGCCGTTCATCCTTTCGCAGATGCTGGAATTTTGCCGCTGGGCCGGCGCGCTCGTGGTCTTAGCCGTCCATTCCACCAATATGCTGCTGAGCCTCCAGGACATAATGGATGTCCCGCATGCGCCGCCGGTTTACGCTTGGTGGTTTTTCTCCGCCTTCGAGCTCGGACATCAGGCCGTCATAGCCTTCTTCGTCATGTCGGGCTATCTCGTCGGCGGGTCGGTGATCAACAGCATCCGCAAAGAGAGAGACTTCGTTCGCGAATATTTCATCCATCGCTGCGCCCGCATTTATGTCGTCACGGTTCCGGCTCTGCTCGTCACGCTCATCTGCGATACGATCGGACGCCATCTGCTGTCCGACCCCAGCATTTACGATATGCCGGTGTTCGCCGGGCATTTCGGGGCCGCGATCCTGGCCGGCAACATCGCCAATCTGCAGGAGATTTTCTGTCCAGTCTTCGGCACGAACAGCCCGCTGTGGTCGCTCGCCTGCGAATTTTGGTATTATGTCAGCTTTCCATTGCTGCTCGCGCCGCTGGCGCGCAACTATTCCAAGGCCTTGCGTTACGGCGGCTTCGCGCTGGGGCTTGCGATCGTCCTCGTTTTCGGCGCGGCTTCGGAGTGGTTCCGTTTCGGGTTCATCCTTTGGGGCATCGGGGCTTTGGCGAGTTTGCCGAAGCGCCCCTTCGTCGCCTCGCGCTGGCTCGCGGCCGCGATGTATGTCGCGGCGGCGATTCCCATTCGCCTGCTCATCCGCGGCCCGCTCCTCGCCGCTCATCCGTGGCTGCAGGACGCAGCCGACCTCGTCGGCACGATCCTGTTCTCCAATCTGATGCTGACCGTGCGCTATTCCTCGACGGAGGGCTGGGACCTGCTGCGGCCGGACTATCATCGCAAGCTCGCGGATTTTTCCTTCTCGCTTTACAGCGTCCACATGCCGATTTTGATCCTTTTGCGCGGCTCGGTGGATAGCGCGATGGGGCGAGGCTGGGCGACGCAGGTCGCGACCCCCGGCAATTGGGCTGTGCTGTTCAGCGTGATGAGCGCGATCATCATGGCGGCCTATGGGTTCTCGCGCCTGACGGAAGCGCGGACCGGCGCCGCGCGCCGATTCTTGAGCGCCGCCCTGCCGCGTTTCGCGATGGCGCCGGCGGAATAGCGTTCAGCCCTCGCGCCGCAGCTCGCGCGAAGGCGCCCGCATCGTGACCAGTTCCTCGGCCATCGTCGGATGCAGGGCCATGGTCGCGTCGAAATCGGCCTTGCGCGCGCCCATCTTCATCGCGAGTGCGATCAACTGCGTCATCTCGCTGGCTTCGCGCCCAAGAATATGCGCGCCCACGACGCGGCCGCTTTCGCCGTCGACCAACAGTTTCATATAGACTTGTTCGCGCCGGCCGGAGAGCGAGGCCTGTATCGGCTTGAAGCCGGCCTCGAACACGATCACGTGAGAAAACCGCGCCGCCGCTTCGGCTTCGGTCAGCCCGACCGTCCCGAGTTCCGGCGTCGAGAAGACCGCGCTCGGCGTCAATTCATAGTCGACGCCGACGTCGAGGCCGCCGAACAGTTTGTCGGCCAGCGCCTGACCCTCGCAAATCGCCACCGGCGTGAGGTTGAGCCGGTCGGTGACGTCGCCGATCGCATAGATCGAGGGGACGCTGCTGGCCCACGCGGAGTCGACCAGAACCTCGCCGTTCGGGCCCAATCGCACGCCGACCTCGGCGAGGCCGACGCCAAAGGTCGCCGGACGCCGACCCGTCGCGAACAGCACGGCGTCGGCGTCGATCTCAGCATGATTGGAAAGCGTGACGCGCTTTGCGCCGCCAGCTTCGCTTAAGCTTGTCGGCGTGGTCTTGGCGTGCAGCGTGACGCCGGCCTCGCCCAAAGCTTCACCGAGCTTGTTGCGCAAATCCTCGTCAAAGCCGCGCAACGGCTTCTCCGCGCGAAAAACCATATGCGTTTTTGCGCCCAGCCGCGCGAAGACGGCGGCGAATTCGACGGCGATATATCCTGATCCGACCACGACCAGCCGGCGCGGAAACTCGGGCAGGTCGAAAATCTCGTTGGAGGAGATCGCAAGCTCGACGCCCGGAATTTCCGGCTCCGCGACCGGCGCGCCGCCGGTGGCGACGAGGATGCGGCGCGCGCCGACCTCGCGTCCGTCGGCGAGACGGACCGAATGCGCGCTGGAGACCGTCGCCCGCGATAGAGCGATCTCGACGCCGGCCTTTTGCAGATTTTGCCGGTATAATCCCTCGAGCCTCGTGATTTCTCGTTCCTTGGCGTCGACGAGGCTGCGCCATTCGAAGCGGGGCGGGGCGGGCAAGCTCCAGCCGAAGCCGCGCGCGTCTTCGAAGGCGTCGGCGAAGCGGCTGGCGATGACATAGAGTTTTTTTGGCACGCAGCCGCGAATGACGCAGGTTCCGCCGATTCGGCTTTCTTCGGCGATCGCAACCTTGGCCCCGTGGATCGCCGCGATGCGCGCCGCGCGCACCCCGCCGGAGCCGGCGCCGATCACAAAAAGGTCGTAGTCGTCCCAACTCATGGATTTATGCAACTCCCGCCCAGGCTTTTTGGATCTTCGTTAAAGGCGTCTCATCGCCAGCAAAACCAAGCGCAAGCCAAAAAGCGCGACCTCTTCCGGATTTCGCCGACAGCGGCGAAACCAGACTTTCGGAAGGTGCTTTAAGCTGGAGTGGTCCAATTCATTAATCGAATTGGCAGACTTGAACGCTAAAGCTCGACGCAGGAGAGGAGCTTTCCCCATGCGTCGCATATTGCAGCGATTTCAACTCGACCAAGACGCCGCGACGGGCCTCGAATACGGCTTGATCGCCGCCATCATTTCGCTCGTCATCATCGGATCCGCGAGATACACGGGGACGTGGGTCGCCAACGCGTTCACCTCGGCGATCAACAACCTCGCGTCCTGATCTTATTTGGTGGGAAACACCCGGTTCAGGACATCCTGCAGTTCCGCCGTATGGCCAGCGGGGACTCCCGCCGGAGCGCCTGCCGGGGCTGCTGAGTTCAAGGTCTTGATCAACTGGCCGAGGACGTCTTCGAGACCCCCGCCCATTCCGCCCGGAGCCGGAGTTTGCCCGCCCGGAGCCTGCGCCTGCGGCATGCCGCCGCCGCCCAGGATCGACCCCAAAATCCCGCCAAGCGCGCCGCCGCCCTGGCCGCCGCCGAGCAAGGCGCCGAGCAGACCGCCAAGACCGCCGCCCGCCTGTCCGACATTGCCCGGAGCCGTCTGCGCGCTTGCGCCGGCGCCGCCCATTTGGCTGAGAACCGCTCCAAGGCCGCCCGCGCCGGCGAGTTTGATGAGCATGCCGGCGAGGCCCTGGCTTTCGAATTTTTTGAAGAGGCCGCCGAGCACCACCGAGGCGAGAACCGGCAGCAGCTTGGCGATGATGTCCGGTCCGACGCCGGACGCGCGCGAGGCGATCTGAACGATCTCGCCAGCCGCGGCGTCGGAGCCGAAAAGATGCGTCGCCGCGTTGGCGCCGAGAGCGCCGGCTTCGTCGCCATGCGCGACCGCAGGATCGACGAAGGCGGCGGCGTGCGTCGGTTGCGTCATGCCGCCGACGACATGCTCGAGAACCTGCGGATTTGACGCCGCATTCTGAAGGCCAAGGCCGAGCGCCGGCGTCAGCGCGTCGATTACAGCTTTGGTCTGATCGGGGCTCAGTCCGAAACGCTGAGAAAGATTTTCGACGAGTTTGCCCTCTTGCGCGGTCGACAGTAATTCTGTGACGATCGACATAATGCCTCTCCCAAACGCGTTAATCATGGTTTCGGATGGCGCTTAGAGCGTTTCGGATGGCGCCTGGAGCGCTGTTCTATCGCAACGCGGTTCCTTTTGCGAGCCTGTTCGCCGCGAATTATGCTCCGCGCTCGCGCCTCGCCGCCCCGTTCCGAGGCTTTGGTCGGAGGCTCGCGGCGTGTATAGGCTGCGCGCGACGCTATTTCGACAGCGCTCGCGAAACTTTAAACTTTAAGGGAAGCACTTCAATGAACGCCCCTGCAGCCACCGCCGGAAGCTCTTTTCAGGGGCTGATCCTGACGCTGCAGCAATTCTGGGCGGAGCAAGGCTGCGTGATCCTACAGCCCTACGACATGGAGGTCGGCGCCGGGACGTTCCATCCCGGCACGACGTTGCGCGCGCTCGGCCCCAAGCCCTGGAAGGCCGCCTATGTGCAGCCCTCGCGCCGCCCCAAGGACGGCCGCTATGGCGAAAATCCGAACCGGCTGCAGCATTATTATCAATTCCAGGTGATCTTGAAGCCGTCGCCGCCCGATCTTCAGGATCTCTATCTCGCTCGCTCGAGGCGATCGGCGTCGACGCGGCTGCACGACATCCGCTTCGTCGAGGACGACTGGGAAAGCCCGACGCTCGGCGCCTGGGGGCTTGGCTGGGAATGCTGGTGCGACGGCATGGAGGTCTCGCAATTCACCTATTTTCAGCAGGTGGCGGGCATCGAATGCGCGCCTGTCGCCGGCGAACTGACCTATGGGCTGGAGCGCCTCGCCATGTATGTGCAGGGCGTCGACAGCATCTTCGAGCTCAATTTCAACGGCCGCGAGGGCGCCGAAAAAGTGACCTACGGCGATGTGTTCTGGCAGGCCGAGCAGGAATATTCGCGCTATAATTTCGAGGCCGCCAATGTCGAGAAACTGTTCCAGCATTTCTCGCGATGCGGAAGCCGAATGCAGGCGCTGCTCGACAACGGGCGAAAGGCGATAGAGCGCCACGCTGATCGCGCTGCCGGCCTATGACCAATGCGTCAAGGCCTCGCATGTCTTCAATCTGCTCGACGCGCGCGGGGTTATCTCGGTCACGGAACGCCAAAGCTACATTCTGCGCGTGCGCGAACTCGCCAAGGCCTGCGGGGCGGCGTGGCTGCGCACCGAGGGCGGCGGCGCGGGCTTGGAAAAAAGCCCGCTGCGGCGGAATGACGCTGCAACAAATTGAATCGCCTAGGCGTTCTTTTCCTATCGGTCGGGAGGAAACGGGTTCTGCGGGTTTTCGTCGCGTTCCGGAATTGACAGGTGTGCGCTTTTTGTTCTAATGTGTTCTTGTTATGAGCGCTTGCATTTAGCGTTTGGCGCAGGAGGGCGTGATGATCGTCGGGTTTTCTTCGCAGCATCAGATCGGCGTGGGCGGCGAACGCCTCGCGTCGCTTCGCGACTCCGCCTTGCGCGACGAATTCTTCTCTTGGCGCGGCGCCTCGGGAAGTCGCTATGTCTGCTCCGTTTTCTCGCGCGCGCAGGACGCCGTCGCGGCAGGTTTTGCGGGCGCGGTCGTGATCGGCGTCGTTCGCCGGGGCGCGAAGCGATCGGCGGTCTGCCTGCTCTCGTCCGAGGAGCTGAGCGCGGCGGCCGGCCACGCGAATGTCGACGAATGGCACGTTCTGTTCGAGGCGGGCGAAGCCGAGCTGCGCGATCTCGCGCTGTCCCTGTTGCATTGAAGACGCGGTTTGCCGGGCGGCGCCCCTGCTGCTAGATGGACCTCGAAACATACGCGGGCGGGCAATGTCGCGCACGCGATGGCGGGGACTCAGCGCGAATGGCAGGCGAGGGCGCGCCCGAAGCGGCGACGGCGAGGGGACGTTGCGGCGTGCTGTCGGCGCGGCGCATCGCGGCGCTGATGCATTCCGGCGCACTGGCGGCGAACGCGCCTTTCGCGCCTGATCAGACGCAGCCCGCGAGCGTCGATTTGCGTCTCGGCGCCCGGGCCTTTCGCGTGCGCGCCAGCTTCCTTCCCGGCCCCGCGCGCAGCGTGAAGGACGTGCTGGCGCAGCTCACCTATGATGAAATCTCGCTCGAAGGCGATGGCGCGGTCCTGGAGCGCGGTTGCGTCTATGTCGCGGAATTGCTGGAGCGCCTCGCGCTTCCAGCCGATCTTTCCGGCGCCGCCAACCCCAAAAGTTCGACCGGGCGGCTGGACATCTTCACGCGCCTGATCACCGATTGCGGCGAGCGCTTCGATCTCGCCGCGCGCGGCTATCGCGGCCCGCTTTACGCGGAAATCTCGCCGCGCAGCTTTTCCGTGCGCGCCCGCCTGGGGTCGCGTCTCACGCAATTGCGCTTTCGCGCGCATGAGGGCGACGCGCCGCCGCAGACGAGCTTCGTGCTTTCCGACGTCGAACTCGAAGAGATGCACGCGCGCGAAAAACTTGTCGACGGCGCGCTCAATCTTCGCGACGGCGTCGTGCTGCGCGTCGATCTCTCGCAGCCGTTGGCCCGCGGCGTCGTCGGCTATCGCGCGCAAAAGCATACCGACGTCATCGACGTCGACCGCGTCGGTCGATATGCGATCGAGGATTTCTGGGAATCCGCTGCCGGCCCGCTCCGACCAAAGGCTCATTCTCGACCCAGGCGACTTCTACATTCTCGCCTCGCGCGAGCGCCTGCGCATCCCGGCCTGCCTCGCCGCCGAGATGGCGCCCATGGACGCCGCGATCGGCGAGTTCCGCGTGCATTACGCCGGCTTCTTTGATCCGGAATTCGCGCTGGCCCCGGCGGCGAGCCGGCCAGCCGAGCCGTTCTCGAAGTGCGCAGCCGCGAGGTGCCCTTCGTGCTCGAAGACGGCCAGTTCATCGGACGCCTCGTCTACGAGCCGATGGTCGAGGCGCCGCACCAGCTTTACGGCGAAGCCGGCCGCTCCAACTATCAGGGGCAGGGGCTGAAACTCTCCAAGCATTTTCGCGACGGTTGATATCTCGAAAGAAATTCCCACCGAGGAATGCGCGCCGGGAACATGTCGCCTCGCGGACTCTGGGCTTGTGCGAGCGTGGATCGTGAAGCATCATCACGGCGACGTCTCCAGAGGAGTTTTCAAAATGAGATCGACCTGCCTGGCGCTCGCTCTTATCGCCGCGGCGACCACCAGCTCCAGTTTAGCTCAGGCCTCGTGCGACAGCCTCTGGCATGAGCGGAATCAAATTTATAAGGACGCGGGTTACTGTTTCAAAACGGCCCGTGCGATTTACGCCTTCGGAAACGCCGGTTGCAGTTACGACGATATAAATGACGTTCCACTCTCAGCCAATCAACGCGAAACAGTGAAAGACATCGCGGGGCAGAGCGTCGGATGGGCTGCGAGGAATAGAGCCCTTCGCCATCACGCGGACTTGACGGCTTCGAAGGCCGCGAGCGCGCGCCTGCGGGCGCAAGCGTGATCGACGACGGCGCGGGATAGGTCTCGCCGAGCCTGACGCCGGCCTCGCGCAAGACTTCCGCCGGCGCGTCGAAGGGGCGGTGGATGTATCTGTCGTCAAGGCGCGCAAGTTCGGGGACGTAGCGGCGAACATAGGCGCCGTCGGCGTCGAATTTCTCGCCCTGCAGAACCGGGTTGAAGATTCGAAAATACGGGGCGGCGTCGGCGCCGCAGCCGGCGACCCACTGCCAGTTGCCGGAATTATTGGCGAGATCGGCGTCGACCAGCGTGTCCCAGAACCAGGCTTCGCCGACCTGCCACGGAATGAGCAAATGCTTGATGAGGAAGGAGCCGGCGATGAGCCGCGCGCGATTGTGCGTCCAGCCGGTCAGCCAGAGCTGCCGCATGGCGGCGTCCACCGCCGGATAGCCGGTCTCGCCGCTTCGCCACGCCTTGAGCCCCGCGGGATCGTCGCGCCAGGGAAACTTCCCGAATTTGTCGTCGAGCGGCTTGTCCGGCATTTCCGGATTGGCGAACAGCAAATGATAGTTGAACTCGCGCCAGCCGACTTCGCGCAAAAAGGGCAGGGCCTCGTCGCCAGCGGCTTCCCGCGCCTCGCGCCAGACCTGGTTG
>CAWFZD010000045.1:0-3181 GCA_963820145.1 uncultured Alphaproteobacteria bacterium | reverse complement strand
AGCAGGCGCTCGCGCACGCGCTCGGAAACGAGGTCGAAGCAGCCTACCGGCGATCCGACGCGCTCGAAAAGCGGCGAGGGTTGATGGCCGATTGGGCCAGATGGTGCGGGCCGGAGTTGCAGTCCAATAACGTCTTCAGAGTTGCGGTAAAACAATGCGATAAAGCAACGTGAAAGCAATTAAAAATTTGCAGGACGAAAAAATTTGCTGGACTTGGCGGCTTTATCCACTTTATCCCCAAAATCCCCCATATTTTCTCGAAGATGCTATTGCAGCCAGCTTTTTTGTTGAAAATCCGTAGTAGCGACTTATGCTAGTATCCTAGTTCGCTCATCTCAGGCGGCGAAGAAAGGAAATAGCAATGCTCCAGAGCGCGCTTCGGCGGAAAAACTGAGCTACAATATTTTGGAGGCCGCGGCCCGTTACCGGGCTTTCGCGAGCTAGCCTTTACAGAGCAATTGGCGAGGGCCGGCTCGTGCCGTCAAAATGCGGACGGAGCACGCTGATTTTGCGCCGCGATCTGGAAAGCTTTCTTTCGAGTCTCAGCCGCGAGCAGGACCCTAAAGAAATCGCGCACGGCCGCATGATGGCCGCGGCCCGCAAGCGCGTCTTTTGAAGTCATGAAGATCTCAGGCCCCAGGCCGCTCCGCCTCAGCGATCCCGCACGCGCCGAGCGGCCGCCGTGCACGGCGTTCGAAGCTCGAGAGCGCGTCGTGTCCACACCACTTTCGCCAACTGCGCGCCGAGCGGCCAGTGAGCTGATCCGCGCCGTGCTCGAACGTGGGACCCTCGGATTTAATTCCGCCGCGGCGGCGATGGCGGCCGACGGTCCTGGCGGGCTCGCGCTGATCGAACTTCACAACAAGAAGCTGCTCCGGATCGGTCCGAGCCGCGTCGATTTTCTGCCGTGAGGATCGCCGCGCCGTTCGAGACACCGCTCCCGGCGATCGGTAAGACAGCGGTTTAGCTAGAGTTTCCAAGTCGCAAAGCCGGCTGACGTAACGACCACGTAAATAGGAAACTGAGAATGAGCAAAATCTTCCCACTTGCCGATCCGCTCACCAAGCGCTTCGCGGCGCTCTGAAAAAGCAAAAGGGCCGCCCGACGACAGGCGACCCTTCCGTGTCTCATCCCGACCGTGAGGGGCGGCCGGCTATGCAAGGAAAATGGACAAGTGAAAAATCGCGAATCCGAATTCCCCTCGGTCAAGCCGAAATCACAAACGAGGACGTGCTTCGGCAAGTCGGCGAGGCGTATGCGAAGAATCGGTTATTTCCCCCTACCGCTCCACGGCGGAAACCAAGAAGCCCATAGGCAATGGCTGGAACGTTCGCGATGACTGGCGGAAAGCCGATTTTAGCAAGGCCGCGCTCCTTGGCGTGCTGAACGGATATCGCGGCCTCGTCACGTTCGACATCGATTTCGACATCCTCGAAATCCTGGCGGCTCTCAAAGCCGCGCCGGAGCTTTCCGGAGCGCCAATCCGAATTGGGAAACGTGGCTTCTGCGCGCTCGCGCGCTGGGCCGACGGACAAGGGCGTCGCGGCCATGACCTCGAGTGGTTTAACGACAAGGGCGAGAAAGCTGCGATCCAAATCAAGGCGCGCGGCCAGACCGTCGCCTTCGGAACTCATCCGGACAGCGGCAAGCCTTACTACTGGGAGGGCGAACGCAATCCCGCCAACACACCCGTCGAAGCTCTGCCGGCATTTGACAGCATGGAATCCGCGCTGGCGTTTCTGGACCGCGTGATGGCGAGTTTTGGCTATCGTCGACGTTCGTATCCGGAGCGGCGAGAAAACACGTCAGCGCCCGAAGGCGGGACGAAGCTCGCCGCCGATGTCACGTTCGACGAACGGCTGGCGCTCATGGAATGGGGAGATGGTCAATTTGAGAAAGCCGTCGCCGAGCTGGCGCAGAGGGCTCCGAAAACCGATCGCGGCAATTTCGCGCATGAGCTAGGGCTGCGGATCGGCCCCGTCGTCAATGACGGCTTGCTCGACCAGGCGGAGATTGAGAATCAAATTTTCGAGGCGACGAACGACAATAACGCCGCGTTTCATTCTTTCCCTCGCGGCTGCGCCATGTCGAACGGCGAGGCCGTTGGCCACAAGCTGGAGGTAATGCGGCTTTTAACGACGCCTGAAGCGTTGGATTATATCGCCAATGCGTCGGGAATGGATTTTAGCGCCGACCGCGGCGAGGTTGTTTATCACGTGGCGGACCCCAAGACGCCGGACATCCCTGCTCTCGACGTTGAGCGCTTCCGCCTCGACACCCTTTGCGACATGGAACTGCCTCCGCGCGACTACCTGCTCGGTGAAATGCTGTGCACAACCTCGCGTTGGCTCGTCATCGGCGAAACGGGCGTCGGAAAGACGCTCTTCGCCCTCGACCTGGCCGCCGCCGTCGCCGCCGGCAAACCGTTCTTGGGATGGAATGGCCGCCGCAAGGCGCGCGTGCTCTATATCGACGGCGAATTGCCGGCCGAGACGCTCCAAGAGCGCGCAAAGATCGTGCAAGAGCGCTACGGCGCGGGCCTCGATCTTTTCCTCATCGGCCGCGGGCTTCTCGATTCAAAAGAGGACATGCCGGCCTTGAATGCGTCCGATGGTCCAAAATGGCTCTTTAAGCATGCCGCCGCTTTCAAGCCTGATCTTATCATCTTCGATTCCGTCATGTGCCTGCTCAGCGGCAATATGAGTGAGGAGGATAGTTGGGCGCTCGCAAAGGAGCTGGTCCGAATCCTTTCCGCTTCGCGCATCGCGCAAATCTGGCTTCACCATACCGGCCATGACGGTTCGAAAGGTTTTGGGACTAAAACCCGGGAATGGGAAATGGACACGGTTGCGATGCTTTCGAAGGTCGAAAGCGAAGACGCCGGCGCCGAGCAAACCGGCGCTGAGTTTAGCTTGGAGTTCACAAAGGCGCGCCTCAAGACGCCAAAAAATTGGCGAGAGTTCACTCCGCGCACCGTCCGCTGCGGCGACGAAGGTTTCACTTGGCGGGACGGCATGACCAAGCGAGGCGCGACCAAATCGCACGGCGATTTTCTCCGGGAGGCCTTCGCCCGGGTCTACGTCAAGCTCGCGGAGGGGGTGAAGCCGACCGACGACGGGACGGGGCGCGCGGTCCGCAAGGTCGAAGCGGACGCTATCACGCAAGAGCTAAAGGCGACCGA
>CAWFZD010000044.1:0-3155 GCA_963820145.1 uncultured Alphaproteobacteria bacterium | reverse complement strand
TCTCGCGCAGGGCGTCGGCGGATTGTCTTGTTATCTGACGCCGCGGCATCGTCCGGACGGGAGTTAGAACGCGTTGCGCTTCCAGCGCCTCAAGGACAAGCTCGGCAACCGCTCCAATGCGACATGCGAAGCCGAATTCGAGAGCGCCTATGCGCTTCCCGTCGGCGCGCACGGGCGCCGGCGTTCGCACGATCCTGGAAATGGTGCAGCTGACGCGGCTGGATTGCGCAGTGAGCTCCGCTGGCCTGATGCGCATGGGCCTCGCGCAAGCGATGCTGCATGTCCGTCATCGCCGCGCCTTCGGCAAGCGTCTCGTCGACCAAACGGCCATGCGCGCTGTGCTCGCCGACATGGCGCTCGAGATGGAGGCCATCGTCGCGCTGGTCTTTGAGCTTGCGCACGCCTTCGACGCGGCGCCGCGAGACCCCAGGCTTGCGACCTGTGCGCGGCTTTTCACGCCGGTCGTCAAATATGCGGTGTGCAAAAACGGCGCCGCGCTTCCTTTACGAGGCGATGGAGTGCATGGGCGGCAATGGTTATGTCGAAGAACTCCCGCTGGCGCGGCTTTATCGCGAGGCGCCGGTCAACGCCATCTGGGAGGGCTCCGGCAATATCGTCGCGCTCGACGTCTTACGCGTCTTGGCGCAGTCCCGCGAGGCGGCGACCTTATGGCTCGAGGACATGTCGGAGCGCGCCGCGGGCGTCTTCGACGCGGCTCCGATGATCGCCGCGCTCGCGTCTGCGCTCAAACTCCGGCGCCGGAGCGACGCGCGCGCTTCCTTGTCGAAAGCCTCGCGCGCCTCGCGGCTCTGGCCGCGCTTTGCGACGCGCAATCGCCCTTCGCCGAAGCCTATGCCGCGACGAGATTCGACGGCCTTCCGAATGCGACCTACGGCTGTTGCGATCTCGCCTGCTGCGAAGAGGCGCTCTTGCAGCGCGCGCTGTTGGAATGAACATCGCGCACGATGGGCGGCGTTCCGAATCCCGCGGTCAGTCGGCTTGCTGCGAAGCCGTCGGCGCCGCGCGCTCCTGCGCAGATCGTCGGCTCAACATCTCTGCGACCTTCAGCCCGAGCGCGGCGAGTGAAAAAGGCTTGGTGATCATCGCCATATTGGTTCCCGAAAAACCGGCGCGGATCGCGGCGTTCTCGGCATAGGCGGTGATGAACAAGATCGGCAGATTGGGACGTCCGGCGCGCGCGACTTCCGCCAACTGACGTCCGTTCATGCCCGGCAGCCCGACGTCCGAGACCATCAGATTGATGCGCGTCGGCGAGTTCAGCACCACCGTCGCGCGCTGCGCGTCGCTGGCCGAAATCGTGTTATAGCCGAGTTCTTTCAGCGCTTCGAGCACGAGCAGCCGCACGCTGTCTTCGTCTTCGACGACGAGCACGGTTTCCCCGTTGCCGTTTTGCGAGAGCGGCTCCGCCTCCTGCCTCACAGCGTCGCCTTGCTGCGTCGCGACAGGAAGCAACATGGTGAGGCGCGCGCCCTCCCCCACCCGGCTTTCGACCCGGACATCGCCGCCCGTCTGTTTGACGAAGCCGTAGACCATCGACAAACCGAGACCGGTTCCCTGTCCGAGCGGCTTCGTCGTGAAGAACGGCTCGAAAATCTTGTCGAGC
Organism: uncultured Alphaproteobacteria bacterium; assembly: GCA_963820145.1. Taxonomy (GTDB): domain Bacteria; phylum Pseudomonadota; class Alphaproteobacteria; order Rhizobiales; family Beijerinckiaceae; genus Methylocystis. The sequence continues at coordinate 1,531 of CAWFZD010000044.1, read as the reverse complement.
AATTCGGGCTCGACGCCGACGCCCGTATCGGAGACGCTAACCGCGACATAGCGCCCGGGCTCGAGCGAGTATCCGCCGGCGTCTTGATCGACGCTCCTCGTCGCAACGGTGATCTCGCCGCCCTCCGGCATCGCGTCGCGCGCATTGAGGACGAGATTAAGCATCGCGCTCTCCAATTGATTGGCGTCGACGACGGCCTGCGGCAATTCCGGCTCCAGATCGAAGCGCAAGGTCACGCGCTCGCCGATCGTCCGCGAGAGGAGTTCGCGCAAGGAGTTCGCCAATGCGTTGACGTCCGTCGGCTTGGAATCGAGCGCCTGTCGCCTGGAGAAAGCCAGCAGCCGCGCCGTGAGCGCCGCGGCGCGTTGCGCCGAAATCATCGCGGCGTCCATGAAGCGATCGAGATGCTCCATGCGGCCGGAAGCTATGCGCCGCTTGAGAATTTCGATCGAGCCGATGACGCCGGTCAACATATTGTTGAAGTCATGCGCGATGCCGCCGGTGAGCTGACCTACGGCCTCCATCTTTTGGCTTTGCCGCAGGGCCGCCTCGGCGCGTTCTCTGTTCGCCATTTCCTCTTTGAGCTCGAAGGTGCGCTCGGCGACCTTCTCCTCCAGCGTGCGGGTCAGGATCTCGAGCGCGCGTCGCTCTTCGCGAAGCGCCGCTTCCGAACGCGCCAGCGCGATCTCCGCTGTCTTGCGCGCGGAGACGTCGGCGACGGTGCCAAGGAATCTGACCGGGCGGCCGTCCCTGAAGATGCAGCCGCCTTTGGCGACGATCCAGCGCTCGATCCCGTCCTCATGGCCGATGGTGCGATATTCCACCTCATATTCGCCATTGCCGTCCGGATCGAGCGCGCGACCGACCGCGGCCGACGTCGCTTCGCGATCGTCGGGATGCAGGCCGGCGACGAATGAGCCCTCGAAGGTGACGGGAGCGTCCGGACTGAGACCGAAAAAGGATTTGCAGCGCGCGTCCCAGGTCAGGACGTCATTGATCGGGTCGTAATCCCAGGCGCCGATCGCGCCGACGCTGAGCGCCAGCCGCAGACGGCTTTCGCTTTCGACGAGGTCGTCGAGGCGATCGCGCATCTCGAACTGCTTCTGGCGCGCTCGCATGACCACGCCGAGCGCGCTGAGCAGCGATTCGCGCCCACCGGACGCTCGAGAACGATGGCGTTCGCCGCCTGCGGCGGCAGCTTGAAACGCGCGGCGTTGGGCGGAACGCGAACGCCGCGGGATGGCGTCGAAAGCAGGATGAAGGGTATGCTCGACCAGGCCGGCTGCGCCGCCAGAGCTTTCGACAGCGCCGCGACGTCGCCGTCGAGCGCATCTTCAGTGAGCAGGATGGCGCCGACGCTTTCGTCGCAGCGCCGGGCCACGCAAGAGAGGTCGTCGCAAAGCTCGAACTGGTAGTCCTCGCGCCGCAGCAGATCGATAACGAAAGCTTGGCTTTCCGTCGATGTTGCGATCAGGACGCGATATCCCTCCGGCGCGCGTCTATGGCTCATGGCGCTCCACAAAGACGAAGA
>CAWFZD010000043.1:0-3974 GCA_963820145.1 uncultured Alphaproteobacteria bacterium | reverse complement strand
CTTACTTCGAGAGCGCGGCATTGCTGCATTGCCCGTGTACGTAAATTACGGTCAGATAAACTTGAAGCGCGAATGGGGGGCGCTTTCGGCAGCGTGCTCTTTTCACCGGTTTCCCCAACCTGTTCGTTTTGACTTCCCCTCTTTTGGAGCGATTATTAGATCGGGCCTGACTGACGCGAGCATGCGCGTAAACGAAGACGCGTTTACACCGACAAGAAATCTTCTGTTTCTTGTTTTAGGTGGTGCGGTTGCGTCGGCTAAGGGCGTTAGAAATATCGTAGTTGGTCTCCTATCGGAACATACGGCGATATTTCCCGATCAAACCGACCGATTTTTGAAGGCGGCAGAAAGTGCTTTGGCTGAAGCCTTAGGGGCACAAATAGAAATTCATTGCCCGCTCCGAGACATGACGAAGCAAGATGTTTTGGCGTTGGCACGCGCAAGAGGCATCTCCGATTTTTATTCGTGCCATTCGGGAACTGAAATACCATGTGGTAAATGCATAGCATGTCTTGAATACACTTGATGGAGGCAGGCATGGGCGGTAGCGGTGGCGGCGGTAGTTTCTCGTCGAGCGAAGCAGAACAGGTGCAGCGAGCGGCTGAAGCAGAACTTCAAAGCTATCGCGTCCAAAAGCACGAAGGTGCTGTTTGTCTGCGAGGCTGTCGATAAAAAGTCATTAGAGTCGCATTTGGCTCGATCTAAGGTATTTCCAAAGGAACGTACCGTAGTCATTGCCAGTGATCAGGCAAATCAAGTCGAGGCTGCCTTCGACAGCACAACGTTTCTTGTCGTTTTTACAAATGAAGCGAAAGCCGCCCCGTTTATTGACAGTGTGATTGACAGGGCGCTGGCCAAAAAAATTAGCGGCGTCCATGTAAAGGCGCAACCCAAATCACTGGCCCCATCGAAAGCCACGGCCTATCGATGGCGATCACTCACGTGGGAAGAGTTAGAAGCGATATTTAGCGTCTAAATGCCGACGCCGCGCTTGCGGGCGGTTCAAACATCACGACCATTCGTCTATCTTTGTTGCTCGGACTCGACACGCTGCATTGCTCACATGAGCGATGCGCCAGCGAGTGAAGCGAAGCCGCCCGAGTCAGGCAGTCCGAATACGTTGTAAACTGTCAGTGACACACGTTATGGTATTGGTCGGAGGAGGGTTCGACCATGGACTTAGACGTGTTTTTGAAAACTGTGGGCGCGAGCAAAGAGTGGAATCACTTCTATCATTTCACTGACAATAAGAACTTGCCTTCAATTTGGGAACGCGGCCTTCTGTCGGCACGCGAACTTCGGCGGCTCGGTATTATCGGCACGGTGGTTACAGGGGGCGACGCGGCCAGCCTAGCGACCGACATACAAAAAGGTAACGACCAGTACGTTTGCCTGTGTTTCACGATGACTTACCCGATGCGGTATGTCGCAAGTCAGCGCGGCGTTGATCCGGCCTGGCTTTTCATCAACCCCGCTGTAATTAAGGTACCAGGCGTGATGGTAACGGATGCGCCATCCAATCAAAACGGGGTAGTTCCCCAAGTCGCTTCCCTAGCCTTGGACAATTTACACCTTGACTCCATCTATGAGCGAACAGACTGGACCAAGCCTGAGATCTACGCCCGAAGAGTAGCTGCGGAAAAATACGAAGTCCTTGTGCCGGAAGAGTCGCTGTCGATTACATAGTAAAAGGTCTCTAACGAGACGGCGGAAGAAGCACGATGGCCGAACGACCTGTTTTTTTACCTGCAACAACGGGAACGCTGCTGGTCGAGGAGGTGCCAATCCGATTCCACTGGCATGCAGGTCTCGCACCTTCTCAAAAGAAAAAAATGTTGTTGAACTGCATCAGGCGGCTTTGGCGCGCGGGTTTGGCCCGCTGCTGGAAATATCCTCCAAGTCAGAGCTTGAAGTCGGTCAAAAGCTAAGCGCTTTCCATCTGAAAATTAAAATCGACGACAAAGAAGCCACCGTAGAGTGCGCCTATCAAGGCAGCAAAGTTTTTGAGCGTGGCGGCCCCTACGTTGACCTATATTGGAAAACTAGCAGGGAAGCGAAACGCGATGAGCGCCTTCGCAATTCTGGAAAATTGATCGGGTTTAAATTTGAGGATGAAGCCTATCCAACTTCGCCAGCAACAGTGTTTTACGACTGGCTTTATTTCAAAGCATTGTATCCGCACCGGGAGTGGCTCAAACGACGCGACGAATGGGCTGGCTTTACGGATATTGAATTCAACCCCAACGTTCACTGAACTGCCAAGCGAGATCGTTCGCAGCCTTCATGGCACTGCAAAAGCGCAATAAATTGGATGAGACGGTCTCATCGTTTCAAACTTTCAAATCGGTAATGCAGTCGTCATCGATCTAAGAAGGGGACGTTTCCACCCTGAGCAGACCTCAACGAGAGACCGGCCGTAGACTGTGATGAAAAATTTGACCTGAAATCCGCTGGGATCGTTACAGCGGCTCTGCTAGTTTCTGAGGTCCGGAAAAATAATATCCCCGCCATACACATCTCCGGTATATCCGGGAATCTCCACGCCAATCTTTTTGAACAAACGTTTTTTGACTGCCTCCCTCTGAGGTTGATCGCGTTTATAGCCCGTCCACACTGCCTCAGTCATAAGAATGGCGGGTTTTTCTGTCGGGTCTCTACGCTGTTTGTTATTTGGATAAAGGCAGCAAAATTTTGGTCGCTATGGCGCAACCGGGTTGGAGTGCCCTCGGTTGTCAATTTCGAATCAGGAAATCGGTCATTCTCTCATCGACCCCACCGCCAGTCGGAGGGTGCGGGACTGGACAGATATGGCGACAGCGCGCCAAAGGGGCTAGATGACAAATGCGCCGAACGGGCTCAGCGCACTAGCTAGTCCGCCAAGCCCAGTGAACGGCTGATTTTTGTACGCGACACTGACCATTGGGACATTGACAGCATCGGCTGGCTTGTTGGCCAGGTCCGTCAATTTCGACGCGACGTTAGCAGGACGCCCCAACCAGACGGAGATTTCTGTAATTGCCTTGTTGCTGGCCATGGCGGCGAATTCCAGTTTTTGTGGCAGCATTTTGCCGGAATCGATCCCGATCCCGCATTCAACTTCGTTGGCTTTGGGGTTGTTATTAATCACGCCAGTCGCGATTGAGTTCATCGCTATCGCGCAATCCACTGACTTTTCAAAAGCTCTTTCCTTGTCAAAAATTACCATCACACGGTCGCCAATAATGCCGCGCACATGTCCACCATAGTATCTAGCAGTGCGTGTCATTGCTCGCACAAAAGCGGAATAGAGTTTGGCAACTGTATGCGCTCGATGTGTCAGGTTGAGGTCAGTTGATCGCCGGATGTCGATATACAAAACGCAAGTGTCGATGAGCTTGGCACCCTCAAGTTGTGTGTCCAAGTTTGGGAAAGTGATTGCGGCGTCGCCCGAGTGCGGGACCGAATTCGTCGCAGTCACATCAATGCGGAACGATGCGTCCAAGATCGTTGCGACTTCCTCCTCTACCTCCTTACGCAGGTCCTTGAGGCTCATAGCCGCGCCCACATTTCGAAGATGTAGCGATATGCAATATGCGTAGTCGGCGCGGCAAGCACGAGCATCGCGATCAGGACGCACGTTGCTCCCGCTGTAAACAGTGAAAATTTAGCGTTTGCGATCTTACTGTTGACAGCTACTTGAATGGCTAGATCATCTAAATAGTCCTCTGCCGTCGTTCCATCATCAGCAAAATACCGTTCTCGCACACGTTGCTTATAAGCGGCCGCATCGAAGGTTGAGATGTCGCCGTAGTAGATAGAGACTCTTGCTCTGGTTTGGATCACGGTGGAATCTAGGTAGTTTGCGACGGGGAAAAAATGACGAAATTGCAATCACAGCAGATGCAGCAAAGAACGGTAAGGCGATTGCGAATGCGGTCGATAAGCCGTCCGGCAGGGAACGACCGTTCGTTAGCAGGTTGGCAGAGGCGACGATC
>CAWFZD010000042.1:0-12478 GCA_963820145.1 uncultured Alphaproteobacteria bacterium | reverse complement strand
CGCACTGCTCAAATGTTAACGATCCATGATCCGCCCTGGCTGACCCGGACAGAGGATTGACAACGGAACTTGGAACGGGCATTCGAAGGCGGCTAGGGCCCGTCGTGGGCCATTGCGCGTTTAGAGCAAGAGCTTAAGATGGTTCGAGTGAAGCGTTTCCACCGAAGAGCGGAGCTTGTTCACAATATCGTGCAAAGCGTTCCTCGTAAACACTTTATTCAGCGAGCGCCGCCAACGAGGTGCGGGGCCAATTCTGCGCGTGCTCCGGTCCTCCGGGCAATGCAATGCAGGCAGGGCTTGCGGTAGGAAGCCGCAGCGCCAATGGACAAGTTCATGAATGCGGTAGGGCGGGGAGATGGCAGCTCAGAGTTTGGACGGCAACCGCGGTTTAGCGAAAGAAAGCTTTGCCGGCGGCCCGAAGGTCGACGAAAGCTGAATGGACGCGCTGCGAACCCGCCTTCTGATCCGAGTCTTTCAAGTGCCGGCGGGAGGGAAAGATTCATGGGATTAGCGAAAACCTTGATCGACGCGAACATTCGGCTTTCTCAAGCCCTTGATTCGATCTCTGCCCGAGCGGTTCCGCGAAGACGGCGTCGTTATTTTACTCGATCACATTATCCCTCTTCTCCCTGAGGCGCGGGATCACCCTGGACCACGTGGGCAGCGGCCGCACGCCGTGCTTCAGTCGAAGGAACCAATGAAAAATGGGGCATTACTGTTGTCGGGCTCGAAACATCAGCGCCGAGGCAATCGTCGGCTGTGGCCGTTGGGCGCCTACTGATCGTGCGATAGTCGCTGACGTCGGGGAGTTCATAGGCGAAGATGCCGTAGCCGACGCGGCGATGTGCCGGGCGCTCCTCGAGCACGTTCCGGATACGCCTCGGGCGATGCGCGCCCTCGCACGCGTGCTCAAAGACGGCGGCCGGCTGTCATTTTCGTGCCGTCTCGCAACGCCGTTTTCGCACGCCTCAACATGCTTCTGAATGAAGATTTAAAGAAATCGCTGCTGTGGTTCTTCTTCCCTCAGGCGAAAGGACAGCAGGGGTTCCGCGCATATTACTCGCATTGCACGCCAAGTCAGATTGAAGAGCTCGCCAAGCAGAACGGGCTTGAGGTCGAAGTACAAGCGTTTATTTTGGATGAGCTCGTATTTTCAAATTTTTGCGCCCGCGTTTCTGCTTTGGCGCCTCTGGCAATTCTTGTCATATTTGATAATGCGCGACGATGCTGCTGAAACCTTCATTTATGTTTTCCGTAAACGCTAGTTGTCAAGCAAAGATGCGGCGGCTCGCGCGCCTCCAAGCCAATCGACCTGTCCGAGCGGGCTGCCCGAAAATGGCGAGATCTTGAAGGGAAAAGTCCGTGCGCCCTTTCCCGGCTTCTGGGCGGTTACGGTGCTCTGAACAGCGCCAAACGTCAATTCTGGCCAATAGGGTCGAGTTTCGCATATGGCGTTTGGCATGCCTTGAGATGCGTCAAGGGCTCCCGCTCGCTGACCAGGGCTCCGACCACGTCGCGTTCATCCCCGACCCGCGCGATCCCTGGCGCGTCGCCATCCTTTGGCCGAAGTGCTTTTCCTCGTCGTTTGCGCCACGATGACCGGGTCCGACGACTACGGCGCCATCGCGGCCTGCAGGCGAGGCCAATCTTTCCTTCCTGCGCCGCTATCTGCCCTATCATCACGGCGTTCCCGGCGGGCGCTGGCTCACGCTGCTCATGAACCGGATCAATCCAGCGCTGTTCTGTGCCGTGTTCACCGCCTGGGTGCGCGAGACCTGGCCCGATCGCGCCGATCTCATCGCCATCGACGCGAAGACCTCGCGCCGCAGCCATCACCGCGCCGGCGGCAAGGCCCCGCTACATCTTGTCTCGGCCTTCGCCACCACCAGCCGCCTCGTGCTCGGGCAGGAGGCGGTGGAGGGAAAAGTCAACGAGCTTGCGGCGATCCCGGTCCTCATCAAGCGGCTCGCCGAGAACAGCGGCCTGAAAGGCGCGCTGGTCTCCGTCGACGCCATCGCCACCAACGCCAAGATCGCTCAAGCGATCATGGAAGCGGGCGCCGACTATCTGCTCGCGGTCAAGGCCAATCAGCCGACCATGCGCGCCGAGATCGAGCGCCTTCGCCGAGGCGTGTGAGATCGACTCCTTCGTCGACCATGACAAGGGCCACGGCCGCATCGAGCAGCGAACCGTCAGCGTCATCAAGGAGGTCGAGTGGCTAAACGGCAACGAGGGGCGACGTTTCCCGGCGAGCTGCGTTTGCCACATGCGGCGACGGTCATCCGAGTGCAATCGCGCGTCGAACTTTCTGACCGCTGCCGCTTCGAGACCCGCTACTACATCTCCTCGGCTCCGCGCTCGGCAAAGCAGGCAGGAGAGGCCGTGCGCGGCCATTGGAGCATAGAGAACAAGCCGCACTGGGTTGCTCGACGTCGTCTTCGCCGACGACCAGTCCCGCCTACGTAAAGACCACGGCGCAACAAACATGGCCGTGGTCAGACATTTTGCGATCAACCTCCTCAGGAGCTCAGCCGAGCCCGAAAAACCGCCTCCCTTAAAGCCGCAACGCAAGGCCACGAAGCCCAAGTGCACAAGCATAAGGCTGCGAGAAAAATCGCTGGGTGGAGACACGATTGTTTCGCCAAAGCCTTGGGAGCCGCCACCCGTTAACCTGGATTCGGAGCCCGGTTGGCTGACTGCCAAAGATCGCAGAGGAAGCAGGTTTTTCCGCCTTTGTCTTTGCGTGCGACCGTAAAGCCCAATAGGAGCGCCCCATGTCTGTAAATCCTTCGATTGTTCCGGAAGATATCAATTTCGTTTTCGGCGGGATTCGCGATTTGGCTGGAGTTGAGCCTGGAAAGGCCACGGTACTTGATTTTGGGTGTGGTCGAGGCCATCTTGTTGATGGCCTTTCTAAACTCGGTGTAGATGCATATGGGTGTGATGTTGATCCTTATTGGGAAGGGGATAAGCCTAATCTTAAAGCAATTGATCGCTCGAATTACTGCATCCCCTATCCAGATAACACATTTGATATGGTAGTCAGCACGTCTGGTACCTGAGCATGCTCGAAATCCTCGAGAGATATTTTTTGAAATTCGGCGCTGCCTAAAGCAAGGGGGCATTGCATTGCATATTTATCCAAGTAAGTGGTATCTACCCTATGAGCCTCATATCTACGTGCCTTTGGTTAATTTCATGTGGCCAAGGTGCCCGCGGTTATGGCTGGCATTCTGGGCAATTATTGGCGTCAGAAACAAATTTCAGCGTGAGCTTACGTGGCGCCAGACAGTGGACGCCAATATGCAATTCTGTAATACAGGATTGCACTATATGCCGCATTCATTCTATGCGGCTTTATCTAAAGAGGTATTTGGAAATTGTGATTGGCCAATGGGCTATTTTTTATCAAAAGGAGGTCACGGGTTTATGCACAAACTGCACTCGGCGCTACCGACGAAGGGAATTATAGAATTTATTTGCATGAATACGAGATATGCACTGTTGGTAAATAGGAAGGTATAACATTCTGCACAAAAGTATAACATACTTGCGCCACACTGGTCGTTTTTCTATGGCATATTAATGATATATTATGATTTCAATCAAATGCAGCGCCGTTTGAAGGGTCAGATTCTGGTGAGCGCATCTTTATTGAGCGCATCTTTGTCGCCCCTGATTCCGATAACAGGAGAGTTGTGGGCGGCTTCGACTACGTAGTCGGTGCATAATTAAAAAATCGCAACAACCGGCGACCACTCAAAAACCGGTGTGATTTCGATTGCTATTTGGTGCGGCCGAGCGGCTGATAAATAGTCGGGCGGGAGACGGCAAAAACCTCGGCGAGATCGCTGATCGAATATTCGCCGGCCTCGTGCATACGGCGCAGCTCATTCTGCTGCTTATCGGAGAGCTTCGGCTGCTTGCCGCGCAACTTCCCCATGGCGCGAACGACCGCCATGCCCTCGCGGATGCGCATGCGGATGAGATCAGTTGAAACGCGTTTTGTCCAAGGGATCGGAGGCCCTCCAAACGCTGCCCGCAAGAGGAGTTATACCAACGGCTGAGCCGGCTGATCTCATGGCGGGATTACCCTGGCGCGCGTTTTCTGACTCATTGGGCGCGACCCGCGTGCCGATCGGGCAAAAAGAGAGCGTGCGCTGGCTTGAGAATTTCCAGCAATCGATCGAGATTTTCTGGGACAGCCTGCGAGCTTGATCCATGTCGGAGACCGAGGGAGCGACATTTTCGAGCTTTATTTTCTGACGCGCGATCTCGGCTCGCACTTCTGGGTGCGAGCCTGCGTGGATCGGCTGGCGGGCGATGGCAGCCGCACCATCGCCGACGAAATGGGCGCCACGAGGCTCAAGGGTTTGCATCGTATCGAGGTGCGGACGGACGACGCCGAGACGACGAAGGTGGTGTTGGAAATCAGATTCAAACGCATCACGGTCCAGCCGCCCATCGGCAAGCAGAAGCGATATCCCGCGCTCGATCTTACGGTAATCCAGCCACAGAGCGCTGCGCGCCCAAGGGCCGGAAGCCGATCTATGGAAACTGATGACGGATCTGCCCGTTCGCGGGCGCGCCGAGGCGATCGAGAAGATCAACTGGTACGCGATGCGTTGGAAAATCGAGATGTTTCACAAGGTCCTGAAGTCGGGCTGCCAGGCTGAAGCGTCCACATTGCGCACGGCGGAACGGCTCGCAAACTTGATGTCAGCCTCTGTATTCTCAGTTGCGAGGGTTCTCTGGCTCACCATGTTGGCGCGAGCCGAGCCTGAGGCCTCACCCTCGATCGCGTTCACGGATAATGAAATCGCGTTGCTTGATCGACTTCTCAGCGATGCTGGCAATCGACGAGCCAAGCACGGGGGCTCAGCTTCTACCTCGTCAAGCTCGCTCGATTGGGCGGCTATGTCGCAAGGGCCGCAGACCGACCGCCTGGCAGCATCGTTATCTGGCGTGGCCTCTCGCGCCTCACCGATATCGAGATAGGCGCACAGTTCGGGGCGGCCGCACTTGTGGGTAATTGGAAGCCGGGTAGGCCGTCTGGCGGTTGGGATTGATGATCCGATAGTTTTCGCGCGTGGCACGAAGATCGTGTCCACTATCGATGATGGACACTATCGCAAATGACCGGGGACGTTGGCGCCGGCTCGGCGGGTTCTGGATGCCGGCGGCGCTATTGGAAGAGGGACGAGCAGCGCCGCATTGTCGCGGAGAGCCTGGAGGCTGGCGCGTCTGTGGCTGAAGTGGCGCGGCGTTACGGGCTCAACGCCAATCTGCTGTTCACCTGGCGACAGCAGTTTACCGAGCCGGCATCGGGAGAAGCGCCAGCGATCTTGCTGGTCACGGTCGTCCCTTCGGATGCGAGCTACAGGTGAGCTTTGCAAAACCCCTGAACTCGTGATTTTCTGCGGCTTTCCGGGGACGCGAATCGCCGATGTCGCGCCGTTGCTTCAACCAAGCTTCACTCGCCGACGCTTTCGTCAAGGCCTATTCTCGGGCTGGCGGGTTCTTGGAAGAAATCACCAAAACCTTCGATTGGTCGGCTTTTGACGTGATTCTGCGGGCGCTGCATTCGTCTTGCGAGGGCGCGCCGGCCTATCCGCCGCTCGTCATGTTCAAGATCGTGCTGCTGCAGCAGTGGTATTCGCTCTCCGACCCGGCCGCCGAGGAGGCCGCGCGCGACCGCCCGTCGTTTCGGCGCTTTTGCGGCGTTCCGCTCGACGAGGAGACGCCGGACCATTCGTCGATTTGGCGGTTTCGGCAGCGGCTCGCGAAGCTCGGACTGGATGAAGCACTACTTGCCGAGGTCAACCGGCAGCTCGACGCGCACAGTCTTATCGTCAAGCGCGGGACGCTGGTCGACGCGACGATCATCGCAGCGGCGGTGAAGCCGCCTTCTTTCGAGGAAGGCCAAGTCAATCCGCGCGATCCGGACGCGAGCTTCACGAAGAAGAACGGCGAGACCTACTTCGGCCTACAAGGCGCATCTGGCCGTGGACGAAGAGAGCGGCGTCGTGCGCCAAGCGGAAATGACCAGCGCCGATCTGCACGACAGCCAGCGTGGGCTCGCGATGATCCAGGGCGACGAACAGGCCTATTACGGCGACAAGGCTTATGACAGCCACGCGCTGCGAAGCCGCGGCGGGTGGTCGCCAAGGTCGAATGGCATGCCGGCGAGCTTTGCCCGCGTGTCGGCTTCATCGTCACGAACATGGCGCGAGCCGCCGAGAGCGTCGTCGCCTTTTACAACAAGCGCGGAACCTGTGAGCAGTTCATCAGGGAAGGCAAAGGGGCGATCAACTGGACGCGCTTGTCATGCCGCTCCTTCGCCGCCAGCGCCGTGCGGCTCCAGCTTCATACGCTCGCTCACAACCTCGGCAATTTCCTGCGAACCCTGACAACGCCGGAACCGATAAAAGAATGGTCGCTGACGACTCTCAAGGAGAAGATGATCAAGATCGGCGCGAAGGTCGTCGGCCACGCGCGTTATGTCGCCTTCCAGATGGCAGAGGTCGCCATTCCCAAAACTTGTGCTCCGACATCCTGCGGCCCGTCATTACGCCTCGCCAAATGGCGAGGATAAGCGAAAAAACCAAGCTGTCCCATCGCCAAAGCCCAGCTCGCGTCGCCTGCGAATCCTGGAGAATCGGATTTGGGTGCCGCCGGGAAGCGCTATTTTTCGAGATGCCCAAAAGCTGAGACGACCATGTCCCCCGAAGCAAAGCAAATCGATTGGCTTAGAACGACGCGCGAGCACGAGTTGGGTCAGGTCGTTTCGTGTTTGAAGCGGCAAGGATGCGATAACGGCGCTTTGCTCGAAATCGGCGCGGGGGCCGGAGCCCAGGCCCGCTGTTTGCGCGATCTCGGTTACGATGTGACGGCGATCGATATTCCCTCCAGCAATTACGCGCAATTTCGCGAGTTTCCGATCATCGAATATGATGGGGTCACACTTCCATTTCCCGATGGGTCCTTCGACATCGTCTTTACCTCGAACTTGCTGGAGCACATTCTGAAATTGGACGATTTCGAGCGGGAAATTCGTCGCGTGCTCAGGTCGGGCGGCGTCGTCGTGCATGTCGTCCCGAACGCGTTTTGGAGAATTGGGACCTCGTTGGCCTACTACCCGCATCTCGCGCGTCGCGCCGTCGCCCTTCTCTTTGGCGCGCCCAAAGAGCACGAAAATGCGGCCGGCGAGACGGCTGCGCCGGCGCGACCGAGCCTGTTCAGCCGGTTGGCGCCGCCGAGGCATGGCGAACGGGGAAATGCGGCGACCGAGATGTTCACTTTCGCCGAGAGAACTTGGAAAAAGCATTTTCTTGATGCGCGTTGGACGTTGATCGAGATCGTAAGATGTGAATTGTTCTACACTGGTTATATGGTCCTGATGGATAAGCTGCCAATTCGTCGCCGTGAAATGCTTGGCCGAATGGGCTTAGGCGTATCGACGATATTCGTTCTGCGAGATTCGGACAGGTAAATGTTCCTCGACGAGAAAAACGGTGATTTGGAGATTTCTTTCCGGGTTAACGAAACGCAGATTGTCGTCGAATCGCCGAAGAGGAGGGAGAGAGTGATGCAATCGGAGCATGGAGCGGAGATCGCCAGCGGCGCGGTTTGAGTTCGGGGCGATCTGGGCTCGGTATCAAGAAAAAATCGATGACAGCGCCATAGAGAGGGCTGAGTTTTTGCTTCGAACCATGCTCATGGAGGATAATCTCAAGGGCAAACGATTTATCGACATCGGCTGCGGCAGCGGATTGTTCAGTGCCGCGGCGCGGCGGCTGGGAGCGTCTGTGCATTCTTTCGACTACGACCCCCAATCGGTTGCATGTACGGCGGAGTTGCGCCGGCGATAGGGGCATCGCGACGATCCTCAATGGATTGTCGAGTAATGATCGGCCCTCGACACGAACTATCTGAACGGCCTCGGAAGTTTCGACATAGTTTACTCTTGGGGCGTATTGCATCACACGGGCGCGATGTGGCAGGCGCTCGCAAACGTCGAACCGTTGTCGAAACGAGACGGCGGTAAGCTGTTCCTCGCCCTCTACAACGAACAAGGGCGCGCGAGCCGAGTGCGGCTGAGAATCAAGCAGCTCTATAATCGGTTGCCGGCTGGATATCGATGGCTGGTTTTGGCGCCGGTGTACGTTCGACTTTGGGGGCCGACGACGCTACGCGATCTTATCCAGGGCAAGCCATTCTCATCCTGGCGAAATTGCGGAAAGACGGAAGGGGCGCGCGGCATGGACCCGTGGATTGACGTCTTGGACTGGATAGGCGGGCTTCCCTTCGAGGTCTCAAAACCGGAGGAGATTTTCGACTACTATCGCGAGCGAGGATTTTCCGTGCTTCGGCTCAAGACCTGTGCGGGCGGCCATGGTTGTAATGAGTTTGTGTTTGTGAGAGAACCGCGGCATGATTAATCGGCTGCGCGCGCTGTTCAACCGACCAGAAAAAGGCTGGGATCCAATTCCAGCCGAATATGCGCGGGAATATTCCTCCGTTCAATGGCAGCAGGGGCCGCGCGCTGAGCTTCTTGAGGAGCTCGACGACTGGATCGGAGGCCTGGCTGGCAAGCGCATTCTCGATTTAGGTGGAGGACCGGGACACTATTCCATCGCCTTCGCCAAGCGCGGGGCAGATGTAACGTGGTACGACGTATCGCATATCTACCAAAATTTGCTCGAGGTGAGAGCTCGCGACAACGGAGTTCTCCATCCGTCCCGTGCTCGGTTATCTCGACGAGGCCTGGAAAGTGTTCGACGGCGATTTCGACCTCGTGTTCAACAACCTCTGTTATTACTATTGCTGGAACGATGCAGACTTTGCGCGTGTCCTTTTCGCGCTCGTGAGACCGGGCGGCAGCGCATACATCGACACGACCCATTCGAAATGGCGCCGAGAGACATTGTCTTTTTCGGCCAGGCTTAGAACGTTGATGAACGAACGGCTGGGCGTGAAAGTCGGCCATCCTTATCCGCCACGCGGCCGCCTCGCGGCCTTGTTCGCGGAAATGCCGATCGAAAAGATGATCGTCGATTATCGCTCTCCCGATAATGATCGGATACTGTTCAAAAGGGACAAGTAACATGCTCGACAGGGCACGGTATTTGGTTCGCTTTGACGACATTTGCCCAACTATGGATTGGGCGATTTGGGCCAAGGTCGAACAGTTGCTCTCCGAATTCGACATCAAACCGATTCTGGCGGTAGTGCCAGACAATAAAGACCCCAAATTGGTCATCGACGAACCCCGTCCGGATTTTTGGGAAAAAGCCCGATCCTGGCGGGAAAAAGGATGGTGCATCGCCCTGCACGGGTATCAACATTTATACGAAACGAAAGACGGGGGCCTCGTCGCGATCTCCTCCCAAAGTGAATTCGCGGGCTTACCTTGCGACGTGCAGCGCACGAAGCTTCGCGCCGCCGCCACCATTTTCCGGGAAAATCAGATACCCGTCGACACATGGGTGGCGCCGTCGCATTCGTTCGACATCGAGACGGTTCGAGCGCTGCGGGACGAGGGCCTCAAAATCATCAGCGACGGCTATTATTGCAGGCCGGTCGAGGCATTGGGCATGGTCTGGGTTACCGCAACAGTTATGGCGTTTTCGACTGGCGCCAGGCCGGACTCTGGACGGTGTGTTATCACCCCAACCGCTTCCGTGAACGCGATATTGAGCGGCTCGCCGAAGATTTTCGTCTCTACCGCTCGCAAATCGTCGAGTTGAACAGCGCGATCGCTATGATTTCCGCGACGCCAATCAACATGTTCGACATGATGTTGAACGCGTCATGGCGTCTCGCCATTCGCGCGAAGAGGGCAATGTGAAAATCACGTCCGAGAGCGCTTCCCGTCAAATCTTAATGCTTATCCCAACGCTCACTGCGGGAGGGGCTGAACGCGTCATCATAACGCTCCAGCGACACCTCGATCGAACTCGGTTCAAAACGACTTTGGCCGTCGTGGATACTCGGGACGCCGTTTTTACGAACGAAATCGCCGAGGACGTGGAGTTTATCGATCTCAGAACTAAGCGGGTTCGATATACGTTCTTCTCTCTTCTCCGCCTAATTTGGACAAAGCGCCCCGATGTCGTCTTTAGCACGCTCGGTCATCTGAACCTCATGATCGCAATCGCAAGGCCGCTGCTGCCGCGCAATTCGCTCTTCGTCGCCCGAGAGACGATCGTAGTGAGCAAGTCGCACGCCGACGCTTATCGGTTTTCGCAGATATGGTCATGGCTCTATCGCAGTTTCTACAAGAATTTCGATCTCGTGATTTGCCAGTCCGAGGATATGCTCGACGATTTGACGAGTAGCTCGTTTGTTTCCCCTTCCAAAGCTGTGCGGATACCGAACCCCCTCGATGTTGACCGGATACGGCCGATGGCTGACGCGGGCGTTCCGGAGGAGCTGTCCAAGCGCACCGATCGACAGATCGTGTTGGTCGCCGCAGGCCGCCTAGAATTTCAAAAAGGTTTCGACATTCTGATAGAGTCCCTCCGAGTGCTGAATGATCCGACAATCCATGTCTTCATTCTCGGTCAAGGCCCTCTGTTGGCGGAACTGCAACAAACGGTGGCCAACAACAATCTGTCCGAACAAACCCATTTCGTGGGTTACCAGGCAAATCCCTATGCTTGGATGGCCGCCGCCGACGCGTTTGTGCTGCCGTCTCGTTACGAAGGTTTCCCGAATGTGATCCTGGAGGCCTTGGCCTGCGGCACGCCTGTGATTTCCACGCCCGCCCCCGGCGGGACGCGGGAAATCCTCGAAAGCATTCCCGGATGCGTCTTGGCGCAGGATATTTCAGCTTCCGCTCTCGCCGATGCGATCCGGAAATGGAAGGAAGGGCCTCGGAACCGTGTGTGCAACTCGGCGATCGAGCCGTACCGCTTGGACAAGGTGCTGCCGCAATACGAAGCCGCCTTCGAGCGGCAGCCGTCTTAATGGGGAGCCCGAAGAATGAGCTTGCCCCCGAAGAACGTCTCCCAAGGCTGATCAGATAAGATCGGCTTTGGAGGGGATTGGCATGAAAGGCGCGGTTCGGGGACAATACACGCTCGGGTTCAAGCAAGAGGCTGTTCGGCTGGTTCGGGGAGGAGAAGGAGTCTCTTCGGTTGCGAAGACCCTCGGGATTTCGGGTCAGACACTGCACAACTCGGTGAAGGCCGAGGCTGCGGGTCAGTTGCGCGACGTCGCTGGCAAAGCAAACGGACAAGACTGTGCTTCCGGAGGATGAGACGGCAATCTGATCGCGCCGCTGGGGAGCGCTATTTTTCGAGGTGCCCTAATGATTTCCTACCCTTTCCGTCATGGGACTGTCGCCTTAATCTTGCGTTTTTTAAAATTTGCTCATCGCGAGCGCTCGCTTTTGAGACAGGATCGAGTCGCTCGCTCTTCGATGCGACCGACGACCGCGCTGCGATTACGGTTTGCGCTCCACGCAATACTTGTTCTGCCTTTCTTCGTCGGTCTGGCGTGCAAAGTCGAAGCGAATGATCTCGCAACGGTCGATGTCGCCACTGTCAATTCGCGATCCACGTTTTACGCGACTTTCCAAAGCCATAATCAGAAGGTGGTCGCGAGCGCCTTTGGCGATTTCATAACTCATCTCCACGTCGCAGTTGGCAAGCGCTTCACATGGCGCCTCCTGCGCAGCGTCGACGGGGGGCGGACATTCACAATGCTTTTCGAGTTCGACCGACGGAACGTATCCGCCTGTCTTGGAAATAGATCCGTCCGGCACCGTCTATTTGATTTATTCGGACGCGACGGTCTTCGGAAAAGACGCGTATCTACTCAAATTTTCGCCGACCAACAACTTCGCCAAGCCCGTAAGAACAACCATTTCGGGCGGCGCAGCCCAAAAATTCGCGGCGATCCTCGATGCATCGCGTCAACAAATTTACTATGTCGCGACGACTCTCACCGGCTTCGTCGGCACGCCGCGTTTTTACGTGATCGGGTTGGACGGCGAAATTCGTCACACTTATACTCTCACGCGGCAAGGAACCTTCGCCGGCGCGCACTATCCTCACTTGGCTCTCGATCACAACAACGGCGATCTCTATCTCGCATGGTCGACGGCCAGTCAGGGTACTTATTCCTATAGGTCAATCCATGTCATTCGATCCCTTGATGGCGGGGGCACCTGGCAGAAACTGAATGGCGAGGCGCTGGCGATCCCGATCGTATCGGACGAATCCGGGCCGACCGACCGCATCAACCTCGACGAAGAACTCGGCTATTCATCATGGCTTGCGAACATGCTCGTGAAAGACGGAAAAATTCACTTTATGTATGAAGTGCCTGTGTTCACCAGTAAGCAATCTTATCGAATTTCCGCGAGTGCTTCGGCATCAGGACATCCTGTCGAACATGCGTTTGACGGGGATCCGCAAACGCTATGGAAGGCGAGCGATGCGATCGATGTGACCAACAACAGCGCTTGGAT